>SVGX01000021.1 GCA_015056105.1 Clostridiales bacterium
CGTTTGTATATTTCGGCTCCGAAAAGAGGTACCGCCGGAATGGCGCCCACATAAAGAAGAAAAAGAAGATCCGTCATGCCGTTCTGTCCTTTCGCGTTTTACTGCATTCATGCTATCATTTTTTCGCTGTGAGGCTCAATAGGGGATAGGCGGCAGAAACGGAAGCCATTTCCTTAAGATTCGAACAAAAATACGGAAAATTACACTTGTACGGTTTATTTTCCGGGCGCTTTTTGGTAAAATACAAAGAGGCGTGTATGGAAGAAAAGATGAAACGAGGCGCTATGAACGAATTCAAAGCGGTATCGCCCTTTGAACCGCAGGGCGACCAGCCGGAAGCCATCGAACGGCTTGCCGAGGGAGTCCTTCGGGGCGATCAGACACAGGTGCTGCTCGGCGTAACGGGCAGCGGCAAAACCTTCACCATGGCGAAAGTGATCGAGCGGGTGCAAAAGCCAACGCTGGTCATCGCCCATAACAAGACTCTTGCGGCGCAGCTTTGTTCTGAGCTCAAGGAGTTTTTTCCGGGCAGTGCGGTGGAATATTTTGTATCCTATTACGATTATTATCAGCCGGAAGCGTACATTGCATCATCGGATACCTACATCGAAAAAACAGCCACGGTCAACGATGAGATCGACAAGCTGCGGCACAGTGCCACCTGCTCGCTCAATGAGCGGCGGGATGTGATCATTGTGGCTTCTGTTTCCTGTATCTACGCCTTGGGCGATCCCGTGGAATATATGAAGCTTTCCATCTCCCTTCGGGAGGGGATGCAGATCGAGCGGGATGATGTGATCCGCAAACTGGTGGATATTCAGTATCAGCGCAATGAGCTGGATTTTTCCCGCGGTACCTTCCGCGCAAAAGGGGATGTGCTGGATATCTTCCCCGTCAACTGGTCGGATAAGGCGCTCCGGGTGGAGTTTTTCTGCGATGAAATCGACCGTATCGGCGAATTTAATCCGCTGACCGGGGAGATCCTTTCCCGCCGCTCCCATGTGGCGATATTCCCGGCTTCCCATTATGCCACCGGCAGGGAGAAACTCGAAGCCGCCGCAAAGGAGATCGAGGCGGATATGTGGAAGCGGGTGCAGGAATTCAAGGATGCGGACAAGCTTCTGGAAGCGCAGCGCATCGAGCAGCGCACCCTTTATGATCTTGAAATGATGCGGGAGATCGGTTATTGCCAGGGTATCGAAAACTATTCCCGCTATTTTGACGGAAGAAAGCCGGGGCAGCCGCCCTTTACGCTCATCGATTATTTCCCGGATGACTTCCTTCTCATTGTGGATGAATCCCATGTGACGCTGCCGCAGGTGCGCGCCATGTACAGCGGCGACCGGTCCCGCAAGGAAAATCTTGTGGAATACGGCTTCCGTCTGCCTTCTGCCTTCGATAACAGACCTCTCCGGTATGAGGAGTTCCGGAACAGGATCCATCAGATGATCTGCGTCAGCGCGACCCCCGGCGATTACGAACTTTCCCTTTCCTCCCAGACGGTGGAGCAGATTATCCGCCCAACAGGCCTGCTTGACCCGGAGATATCCGTCCGGCCGGTAAAGGGGCAGATAGATGATCTTCTCGGCGAAGTGCGTATGATGGCGGAGCGGGGGTACCGTACCCTTGCAACGACCCTTACCAAGCGCATGGCGGAAACGCTGACGGAATACCTTGACTCCATGGGCGTCCGGGTGCGCTATATGCATTCGGATATCGAGACCATCGAGCGCATGGAGATCATCCGCGACCTTCGGCTCGGTGAATTTGATGTGCTCGTGGGCATCAACCTGCTCCGCGAGGGCCTTGACCTGCCGGAGGTAGGCCTTGTGGCGATACTCGATGCGGACAAGGAAGGCTTTCTGCGCAGTGCCACATCGCTCATACAGACTATCGGCCGCGCTGCGCGCAATGTGGATGGGCGTGTCATTATGTATGCGGATGAAGTGACCCCTTCCATGCAGACTGCCATCGATGAGACAAACCGCCGCCGTGAAAAGCAGAAAGCTTACAACGAGGCCAACAACATCACCCCGAAAAGCGTCAAAAAGGCCGTGCATAATGTGCTGGAGATCTCCCGCAAGGCAAAGGAAGAAAAGGCCGGCATGACGGAAGAGGAGCGGCAGGCACGCATTGAGATCCTGCGCAAGCAGATGCGTGAAGCGGCCGCGGAGCTTGACTTTGAAACTGCCGCCAAACTGCGCGATTCGCTCTTTGAGCTGACGGGCAACGGCATGGCACCGAAAAAAGCGGCGCCCGGCACGGCGGGCAGCGGAAAAAAATCCCGCGGCAGGACGCGCAAATCGCCCCGCAAATAACGCGGCGGGGAAAAACAGCATTTTAAGTTTGAGGACCGAAATACAGCATGAAAGATACACTTGTTATCAAAGGCGCAAGGGAGCATAACCTGAAAGGGGTGGATATCGCCCTGCCCCGGGATCAGCTCATCGTGTTTACGGGGCTTTCCGGCAGCGGCAAATCCTCCCTTGCCTTTGATACCATCTACGCGGAGGGGCAGCGGCGCTACGTGGAATCCCTTTCCTCCTACGCCCGCCAGTTTTTGGGACAGATGGAAAAGCCGGATGTGGATACCATTGAGGGCCTTTCCCCGGCCATCTCCATCGACCAGAAAAGCACCTCCAACAACCCCCGTTCCACCGTGGGTACCGTTACGGAGATACACGATTATCTCCGCCTTTTGTATGCCCGTATCGGCACGCCCCACTGCCCGGAGTGCGGCCGGGTCATTGCCCGGCAGAGCATCGATCAGGTGGTGGATCAGGTAATGAGCCTCGGCGAGGGCACAAGGGTGCAGATCCTTGCACCGGTAGTGCGCGGGAGAAAAGGTGAACATGCAAAGCTTTTTGAATCCATCCGCAAGGAAGGCTATGTGCGCGTCCGGGTGGATGGCGAGGTCTATGACATCGGCGAAATGCCTGCCCTCGATAAAAACAAAAAACATGATATCGATGTGGTGGTAGACAGGCTCGTGGTGCGCCCGGGCGTGGAAGGCCGTTTGAATGATTCTTTGGAGACCGCTTTCGCCTTCGGCGGCGGCCTTGCCAAGGCGGATGTGGTGGGGAAGGAGGAACTGCTCTTTTCCCAGCACTATGCCTGCCCGGATTGCGGCATCAGCCTTGAAGAGCTTTCTCCGCGGATGTTCTCTTTCAACAACCCTTACGGCGCATGCCCCACATGTTCCGGTCTCGGCACGCTGATGAAGATATCGCCGGATATGGTGGTGCCGGATGATTCCCTTTCCCTTTCCGAGGGTGCCATCAACGTCATGGGCTGGCACAGCACCAAACAGGATTCAATTGCCGGCATGTATTTCCATGCCCTTTCCGAAAAATACGGCTTTTCGCTGGATGTTCCCTTCCGCGATCTGCCGGAAAAGGCGAAAAAGATATTGCTTTACGGTACCGGCAAGGAGAAGGTGCTGGTGGAATACAAAAAGGAATTCGGCAGCGGCACCTTCAATTCTCCCTTTGAGGGCATCTGCAACAATCTGGAGCGGCGCTACCGCGAGACCCAGTCCGACAGCATGAAGCAGGAATATGAAAGCTACATGTCCAATATCCCCTGTCCGGATTGCGGCGGCAAGCGTTTAAAGCCCGAAAGCCTGGCGGTGACGGTGGGCGGCAAGTCCATCGCAGAGGTCAGCGATATGACGGTGCTGGATGCCCGGGCATTCTTTGCTTCTCTCGAACTGACGGAACAGCAGCGCATGATCGGTGAGCAGATCTTCCGGGAGATCAATGCCCGGCTCGGCTTTCTTGTCAACGTGGGCCTTGATTATCTGACCCTTTCCCGCGCGGCAGCTACCCTTTCAGGCGGTGAAGCGCAGCGTATCCGCCTTGCAACGCAGATCGGCTCCGGCCTTGTGGGCGTGCTGTACATCCTCGACGAGCCCAGCATCGGCCTCCATCAGCGCGATAATGCAAGGCTTCTCAAGACACTGCAGGGGATGCGCGACATCGGCAACACGCTTATCGTAGTCGAACACGATGAGGATACCATCCGCGCGGCAGATTATATCGTGGATATCGGCCCCGGTGCAGGCGAAAACGGCGGCAGGGTCGTAACGGAAGGCACACTGCAGGATATCATCGATTGCCCCGAATCCGTTACGGGCCGCTTCCTGAGCGGGAAAGAGCGCATTGAGATCCCCAAGGAAAGACGGTATTCCAAGGGGCAATACCTTCGCGTCCGCGGCGCAAGGGCCAACAACCTGAAGAATATCGATGTGAAGATCCCTCTCGGCGGCGTGTTTACCTGCGTGACGGGTGTTTCCGGCAGCGGAAAATCCAGCCTTGTCAATGAGATCATCAAAAAGAAACTTCTGAAGGAGCTCAACGGCGCCCACACCCGGGCGGGCGAACATGATGCCATCGAAGGGCTCGAACATCTTGACAAGATCATCGATATCGACCAATCACCTATCGGGCGTACGCCCCGCAGCAATCCCGCCACCTATACAGGGCTTTTCGATCTGATCCGCGATGTGTTTGCCCAAACGCCTGATGCCCGCATGCGCGGCTACAGCAACGGGCGGTTCAGCTTCAATGTAAAGGGCGGCCGCTGCGAAGCCTGCCGGGGCGACGGTATCATCAAGATTGAAATGCACTTTTTGCCGGATATTTATGTTCCCTGTGAGGTCTGCCGCGGCAAGCGGTATAACAGGGAAACGCTGGAAGTGCGCTATAAAGGCAAGACCATTGCGGATGTACTGGATATGACGGTGGAAGAGGCGCTTGAATTCTTCCGCCCGCTGCCGCGGCTTGCGAAAAAGCTGCAGACGCTTTACGATGTGGGTCTCGGCTATGTGAAGCTCGGGCAGCCTTCCACTACCCTTTCGGGCGGCGAAGCGCAGCGCGTGAAACTGGCAACGGAGCTTTCCCGCAAGGATACGGGCAGAACGCTCTATGTGTTGGATGAGCCCACAACGGGTCTGCACGTGGCGGATGTAAAGCGGCTTCTTTCCATCCTGCAGAGGCTCTGCGAGGGCGGCAGCAGCGTGGTGGTCATCGAGCATAATCTCGATGTTATCAAAACAGCGGATCACATCATCGACCTGGGGCCGGAGGGCGGCAACCGCGGCGGCACAGTGGTAGCCGTCGGCACGCCGGAGGAAGTAGCTGCCGTGGAAGGCAGCTATACGGGACAGTATTTGCGGCCTCTTCTTGCAACAGAAGGAAGGGCATAGCAGAACCAAACAGGAAAGGATGGGGGAACAGGAAATGGACAGCATGCAGCGCTGGTATGAAGCATCTAAAAAACGGTTTTCCGTCAGAAAATACAAATCCGCACCGACGCAGGCGCAGCTTTCGGAGCTTGAGGGCATGGTGCAGCTTTTGGAAGCGCACGGGGTACGCATCGCCTTCGGCAAAAGTGAAGATGTGTTCAAACCTATTTTTCTTTGGTATGGGAAAGTAACGGGGACGGATGCCTTTGCAGCCATCATCGCCAAAAAGGATGCGGAGATGGAAATGGTGGGCTATGTGGGAGAAGCATTCGTTCTCGAATGCGCCGCCATGGGGCTTGGTACCTGCTGGCTCGGCGGCAGCTATTCCAAGGCGAAGGCGACAGCGTCCATTGCACTGAAAGAGGATGAGCGGATCGTCTGCATCACGCCTATCGGTGTCCCCGGTGAGGAATATGCGGAACGCCCCCGCCGCTCCTTTGAAAAGCTGACAGACCTTGCGCCGGAAGAATTTGGTGCGCTTCCCGCATGGCAGAAGCGGGCTGTGGAATGCGCAAGAAGGGCGCCCTCGGCCATCAACCGGCAGCCCTGGTTCTTCCGGGTGGAAGAGGATGCCATTGCCGTGGAAAACATATCCTCAAATTTCGGCTACGGGGAGCTTGACCGCGGTATCGCCATGCTGCATATTGAACTTGGTGCGGCGCATTGCGGCGTATTCGGCGAATGGCGGAGGGATGAGGAGGAGAACCCTGTTTTCGTGCGTACCCTATGATGTACGATTTTCTGTGCCGTATGTAAAGATTGATTGGTAATTAATAAACTATGTATTTTTCCCGAATTTGCTTGCGGGTTTTCGGAAAAATGTATAAAATAAAAAGCGGAAGTTCCAAAAAGGTGGGTTATCGGAGGGAAAAATGGCATTTAAAAGGGTTTCGGAAGCGGTCATCAAGCGTCTGCCCAGGTATTACCGTCATCTTGTAATGCTTGAAGGGCAGGGCGTGGAGCGCATTTCGTCTGAAAAGCTTGCGCAGCAGATGCGCCTTAACGCATCGCAGGTGAGGCAGGATTTCAACTGCTTTGGCGGTTTCGGCCAGCAGGGCTACGGCTACAATGTCCGCACGCTCCTGCAGGAGATCAAATCCATTCTTGCGCTTGACAGGGAACACACTGTTGTGATCGTCGGTGCGGGTAATATCGGCCGTGCTTTGACCAACTTTGAAGGTTTTGCCGCATCCGGTTTCAAAGTGCTGGCGCTGTTTGATGTAAACCCGGCGCTCATCGGTACGGAGATCAACGGCAAGCCCGTCTATGCGATGGATCAGCTCGAGGGCTTTGTCCGCGAACACAGCGTGGATATCGGCGTGATCGCCGCCCGACGCAGCGCAGCACAGGATATTGCGGACCGCATGGTCGGTGCCGGCATCAAAGGCATATGGAACTTTGTTCCTGTGGACCTTGTGGTAAACGTTCCCATTGAGAACGTACACCTGAACGACAGCCTGAGCGAACTGAGCTACAAGATCGAGCACGGTGTGCTTGAGGATTGATAAACGCATATTTGTTTGATAAAGAAACAAATCAATATTGAAAGACCGCAGCTTGCGCTGCGGTCTTTCTTTTCACCCTATCGACTGCTGAAGCCGCCCCGTCAGCGGCTTCATATCCGTAGCATACGAGAGCGGCATATGTTTCGTCAAGCTGTTCGGCAAAAGCTCCCCGTATTCGTCAAAAGAGATGGAATTATGCAGCGGCAGGAGAACAAAAAAGCATTTTGCCTGCGGGCAAAATGCTTTTGCGGTTAAAGGGAGAAGTGTCACTGGGCTTCGGCCGCAAGGGCGCGTACATGGTCAAGTGCAGCCCAAAGCTGGGCATCGTCTTCCTGTTCGATCTCGTCGATGGCAAGGCCGGAAAGCTCATCCGGAAGGGCGATCTCGATATCGGGCGTGATGCCGACACCGTCGATGTTCTTGCCGGAAGGCGTGTAGTAGGCTTCCGTGGTAAGCTTCAGCCATGCCTGATTGCCCTGGATCTGCATGGTGGTCTGCACAACGCCTTTGCCGAAGGTGGTCATTCCCACCACAACACCGGCACCGGAATGCTGCACCGCGGCGGCCAGTATCTCGCTGGCGGAAGCGGAGTTTTCATTGACGATGACCGCAAGGGGAACGGAAATGCCCCGTGCGTTGGATTCATAGATCACGCCTTCCGCGTCAAGGCGGCCGCGAAGGCTGACGATGGTACCGCTGCTAAGCAGTGCGTCGGCGATCTCTACTGCGCTTTCAAGGGTGCCGCCCGGGTTATTGCGAAGATCGATCACAAGCGAGCGCATGCCGCGCTCCGTCAGATCGCTGAGTGCTTCCTTGAATTCGGTAACACAGTTGCCGGAAAACATGCTGATGCGGATATAGCCGGTACGCTCTTTAAACAACGCATGGCTGACACGGCTCAGGTTTAACTGCGCACAGGTCAGGTTTATTTCGGAAGGCTCCGTGCCGCGCAGGATGGAAAGGGTAACGGGTTCGCCCACTTCCCGGTCGATGGCAGCGGAGAGCTCCTGAAGCTGCATGGGCGCAACGGGTGCACCGTCCACGGCGGTGATGATATCGCCGGGCAAAAGCCCTGCTTGCGCAGCGGGTGTTTCCTCATAGACATCAAGGATGACTGCGCCGGTTTCTTCAGGCTGCCCCACAAGGATACCGATGCCGGTGTACTCACCGTTGATGTTGGCAAGATAGGCTTCGTATTCTTCCGGGGTGTAATAGACCGCATAAGGATCATCGAGGGCGGCGACCATGCCTTCTGCCGCAGCTTCAAGCAATGCTTCGCGGCCCGGGGATTCCGTGAGAGAATCGTTTTCGATCCGCCCGATCATTTCATTGAGGAAAAGAAGGTCGCTTATTTCGGCATATTCCTTTGCGGTGAACACCACTTCATCCACCTGATCATTCTGGGTGGCTCGAAGCATGATACCGACCGTGACGCAGGCGGTGATCAGGATGACCGCGAGGAAATACAAAAGCGTCCTTAACCAGGACTTCATGGATAAAACCTCCGTATTACGGGGGGGCGCAAGATGCCGCCGCCCGGATATGGCTTGGATTTGCCTCCGCCAAAGAAAGGCGGGAAGTTATTCCTCATTTTACCAAACAAAAGCCTATCCGTCAAATATGCCGGGCCGTGCACACCACTTTTCGCGTTTTTTCATACAGAAAAACGAAAAAAACCGCCACATGAGATCAAGTGCGGCGGCTTGCGGCAATGGTTTTGGCATGCAAAAGGGCGGGTGCAGTGCACCCGCCCGGTAAGGCCGAAGCTTAGCTGATGTAGGGCTTAAGAAATTCGGGCGCGGAAGCGCTGTCGCCGCTGATGCTGATGATCAGGTTGACATCGGTACGCGCGGCAAAGCCCGCAAGTTCGGTGAAAAGCCCTTCGAGGGTCTCGAGGGGATGATGTACGATCTTATGGAACCCGTCAATAAAAAGATATTCAAGATCAAAATCCTGTGCGGCGATGCCGTTAAGGAAGCCGTAGAACATTTTGGGACCGTCGATATGGAACTCGGAAGCATCCACAAAACGGATATTGTGGTTCAGTTCAAACATGTACTGGTTGTCATTGTCAATAAATACAACGCTGCCCTTGGCGGTATTGAGCGATTCGTTCGCCATGTCGATGATCTGTTTTGTTTTGCCCGCGCCGGTTTCGCCGAAAATCACACGTATCAAGGTTGAGCCCTCCCTTCGCGCACAAGGCGCTTCGCAATAATGATACATGTATTATAACCTTTCTGCACAGCTTCGGGCAAGCCTTATTTCAAAGGTTTTTTATGAAAGTGCATTGCCTCAGGGCATTTCTTCGCTTATAATGTGAAAATGACTTTGCTAAAAGGAACAACCGATATGAAACGTGTGCTTGGCTGCATCCGCCGGGCCGATGAACGCTACAACATGATCCGCGAAGGCGATAAGATCTGCGTTGGCGTTTCCGGCGGTAAGGACAGCCTTCTTCTGCTGTACGGCATGAAGCTTTATCAGCGCTTTTGCCGCACGCCCTTCGAGCTTTGCGGCGTGATGCTGGATCTTGGTATCAGCGGTGAGGATTTTACTCCCGTAGCGGAATTTGCAAAAGCCATCGATGTGCCCTTTGAGATCGTAAAGACCGATATCGGCGATGTGGTGTTCAACGTCAGAAAGGAATCCCACCCGTGCGCGCTCTGCGCGAAACTGCGCCGCGGTGCGCTCAATGATGCGGCTCGGGAAAGGGGCTGCAATCTTGTTGCTCTGGGCCATAATCGGGATGATGTGATCGAGACTTTCTTTCTGAGCCTTTTCTACGAAAGCCGCCTCAACACCTTCGGCCCCGTTACCTACCTTGGCCGCAAGGATGTGACTGTGATCCGGCCCATGATCTTCCTGCCGGAAAAGCAGGCGCTTTCCATCGCAAAGCGGCTGGAACTTCCCATCCGCAAGCCCAATTGCTTCGTAGCCGGAAACACCAAGCGCGATGAAATGAAACGGCTTATTCAGCATTTTACCACCATTGTGCCAAATCCGGAAGAGCGTATTATGAATGCCATTGCGGATACGCATAAATACGGCATGTGGGACAGGCTGCGCTTTCCCCCGCGGGATCTTCTTGATCCCGGCCTGCCGTTGCCGGTAACGGAGGATGAAGATGTCTGAACTGCGCACAGTATTCTTTGCATATCTTCTGCTGATGAACCTGCTGCTTTTTGCCTTTATGGGTGCGGATAAGCGCAAAGCAAAGCGGCGGGCGCGGCGCATCCCCGAAAAGATGCTCTTTACGCTGGCAGCCCTCGGCGGCGGTGCGGGCGGTATCCTCGGCATGCTGCTGTTTCGCCACAAGACAAAGCACGTATCCTTCATTCTCGGTTTTCCTGCATTGACGGCACTCAATGTGGCGCTTGCGTATCTGATCCTGAAATACTTTGCATAGCAAAACGGACATGCAGCTGCATGTCCGTTTTCATCTTGGTGCTTACGCGCCGTAAACGTTGTAATGCTCTGCCACGCCGTTCATCATTTTGATCAGACGGATGGTGGCAATAAAGGGGCCCACAATGATGAAGGCGCCGAGAATGCTCCAAAGCAGGTAGCCGCCGCCGCTGATAAGGGCAGGAGTGCCGCGCTGCGAAGCGTTGTGATAAAGCCGCTCTGTCATCTGGTACCACCAGATAATGGGGTAGATGCCGAGGGTTACGGCGCCAAGGAGCATCGCGCCGATATAGTTCATGGTTTTGCGG
Organism: Clostridiales bacterium; assembly: GCA_015056105.1. GTDB lineage: Bacteria > Bacillota > Clostridia > Christensenellales > CAG-138 > UBA1685. The sequence continues at coordinate 10,467 of SVGX01000021.1, forward strand.
CCGTCCCGGGCACAGGCGGCATTTACATCCTTCGCGAACTTATACCAGAATACGAGAGGGTAGATACCGAGCGTGATGAAAGAAAGGAAGAATACTGCCCAAAAGCTTCTGTTTGTTTTCATGGAACAAACCTCCTTGTGTCATTAATATTTTCGTTAAGAATAACAAGTATTCTTTGCTGCGTCAATCCGTTTTCTGGTTATTGACAGCATACACCGTATGGGGCATTTCCTTTCCCCGGTAGTGCTTGATGACGGTATACTGCGCTTTCATCCCCAGTTTTTCCGCAAGGCGGATGGAAGCTGTGTTTTCCGGGCGGATATCCGCGATCACCGTTTTCGCTCCGAGAACCTCAAAAGAATACCGCAGGGCAGCTTCTGCCGCTTCAAAGGCATAGCCCTGCTTCCAGCGGTCCCGACGCAGCAGCCAGCCGAGCCCGATGCAAGTCCTGCCGTCAAGCACTTCTTTCAGCGGCCCCACAAGGCCGATAAGATCATCCGTTCCCTTCAGCATTACCGCAAAGTGGGAAAAACCATCCCTCTCATAGCCGGAAAGGCGGTTTTTAATCCATTGCCGGGTTTCTTCTTCCGTGAAGCCGTGTTCCCAGGCATACATCACGGCAGCATCGCCGAGGATCGCATGGATGGACAGAAGATCCTGTTCCGTTACGGGGCGAAGGAGAAGCCGCTCCGTTTCAAGGGCAGGGATGCGGCGCATTTATTTCGCTTCTCCCTTCCTGCCAAGCTTTGCGAAGAAGGGGAAGGTCATGGGCCAAAGGACACCGCCCGCCGCTGCCATCAGGAAGTAGCGCAGTGCGTCTGCGAAAACATGACCGTTGAAAAGGGTGCTGAGCACGGGCTTCAAGCCCGCCTTGATGGCGACGATAATGCCAAGACCGAGAACGAGCTTGATGATCTGTGCCCACCAGATGGCTTTGTTGTCATAGCGGGTGTATGTTTCATCCACGAACCATGCAAGCATCAGCCCGAGCATGGTGCCGATGAGCGTCCATGCGTTTTTTACGCCTTGGGCGTCGAATTCCGGGTTGTTGGCTTCCCGGGCAGGGGCGAAGATCACATAGAAGAGCAGCACGAAAGCAAAAGCCGCCGCACATGCCGCAAGGGTGACCTTTCCTTTGGGGCTGTTTTCCACACGGTCAAACCAACAGGAAATGCCGCATACGCACAGGGCGCCCGTCAGAAGCGAAACGCATACATCAAGGGGTGTGTGTACGCCAAGATACATGCGGGAAAAACCGGTAAGAAGGATCGTCGCGATGCAGCACACTGTGACCCACCTGCGCTTTTGCCATACCGCTGCGGTACCGAACACGGTGACGGCGGTCTGGGTGTGGCCGCTCGGGAAGGAGTAGCCGGTGGCAGCTTCCTTCGCACTTTCCACAATGGTGAAATTCGGATCCAGTACCCATGGGCGGGGGATGAGAAATATGGCTTTCAGAAGCTGGTTCAGCGTGTTGCCCACAAGGCCGATAAAGAAGAAGCGGTAGCCCCAGTTTTTGTCGAAGCACCAAAGCAGCAGCATGCCTGCCACCATAAAGACAGTCTCTTCGCCGAGCATGGTGATCAGAGAGAAAACACCGTCAAGAAACGGGGTCCGGACCGATTCCAGTGCGTGCAGAAATTCCATGAGTATCCTCCGAAGTATAATCTTTTCTCATTATACCAAAAGCGGGGACAGCGGCAAATACACAATAAATTCATTTGCTTTCAAAAGCGGAATAGGATATAATAGGCTACACTTCGCCAAAGTGGGCGAAAAAGGAGATTTTTATGAAATATAGAAAACGGCTGTTCACAGCATTGTGCCTTGCTGCGCTTGCGGCGGTACTTATGATGACGACCGCCTGCCGCGATCCGAAAGAAGAGGAGGTTGTCACGGAGGTTGCAAAGCCCGTCATCTATCTTTATCCGGAAGAGGAAACGGATGTCACCGTCACGCTTGACTATGCGGGCGAGCTGACCACTACCTATCCTGCATACCGCGAGGGCTGGAATGTGACCGCTATGCCCGACGGAACGCTGATCAACAAGGCGGACGGCCGGGAATATTCCTATCTGTTCTGGGAAGGTGTATCGGAAACGGAATACGATATGTCCGCGGGCTACGTGGTAAAGGGCAGCGATACCGCCGCGTTCCTGCAGGCAGCGCTTTCGCGGATGGGCCTTCTGCCCCGGGAGTATAATGAGTTTATCGTTTACTGGCTGCCGCAGATGGAACACAATCCCTACAATCTTATTACCTTCCAGCAGGAATGTTACACCGAAAGCGCAAAGCTTACCGTGACCCCGGAACCCGACAGCGTGCTCAGGGTGTTCATGGCCTATCAGGCTCTTGATGCGTGGGTGGAGGTGGAAACGCCTATCCTGCGGGGCTTTGAACGCAGCGGCTTCACCCTTGTGGAATGGGGCGGCGCGGAAGTGAAGAACCGCTGAAACAAAAAGAACAAAAAAGAAAGACCTGCTGCGCAGGCCTTTTCTTTTTTCGGGGAATATTACTCCCGCTCATCGCTGTGGCGGATGCCGTCCCGGCGAAAGAGCATCGTGATGCCCCAAATGCCCGCAAGGCCCACAAGCGTATAGATGATGCGGGAAACGATGCCGCTCATGCCGCCGAAAATGCTTGCCACAAGATCGAACTGAAACAGGCCGATCATGCCCCAGTTCAGCGCACCGATGATCACGAGAATAAGCGCAAGTGTATCCATTGTCTTTTTTTCTCCTTTGCTGTGATGGGCATAGCATTTGCGGCTTTGGGCAGTTTTATGCGAAAACAAAAAAGGAAGCGGCGCTTCCTTTTTTGCTGTATCGGATCAATTCCTTTTTTCATCCTGATCCGGGAAAATTTCCACGGTCAGCTTGTCGAAATCGATGGGCTCCATGAAATCAGACGACAAAAAAGCGGTATGGGAAAACTGCTCAAGATCCCGGATGTGCTTTTTCAGCAGTACCGGCCGTGCAAGGTTGAGCGCTTCCGCCAGCGCACCTATGACAGGGTTCCAGTCGTCCACCTCGACTTTCGTGCGGATGTCGAAGGAAAGTACCACATCGCCGATGATCTTATTGACGGTACGCTTTGCTGCCCAAATCCGCATATGCTGCTCCTTTCCTTTGAAAAACAGGGCGGATATGTTCCGCCCTGTCTGCTGCGATCAACCTTCCTTCAGGATGAACCAGGCATGCATATGGGGCAGCGTACTGCTGTCCGCAAGGGTGTAGGTGCCTGCCGGATCTGCGTAAAGGTGATAGGTTTTGCCGTCGCCGGTGGCGATCTCGGAAACGCCGCTGTAGTAGGAGAAGACCACATCGCCCTTGTCGGTCTCGATGCGGGCGGTCACAAAGGGCGCGCTCTGGTAGATCTCCTTGACTCTGCCGGATACCTTGTAACCCTGATCATGCTCGGGGTACTGCTTGATGCGGTCGTAATCAAGCACGTGAACGCCGGACATGTAGTCATCCTTGTCCGGGCGGTGTTCAAGGTAGAAGGTGCTGGACTTTGCCGCATTATCCTTCGTGGCAGTGATAACGGCGCCGTAAAGGCCCACTTCCGGGGTCTTGACGGTGAAGCTGAAGGTGCCGCCGTTGGGATCCTGTGTGAGATCGCCTTCAAGCTCTACGCCGCTGACGGTGATGACGGCGCCAGCTTCCATGGTGCCGGAAACGGTCATGGTGGAAGTGGTGCCGTAGCGGGTGACGGAATCGTTCACCGCAAAGACCACGTTGCCCTCAACGGTGCCGGTCGCACCTTCGCCCTCGCCGGTGCCCTCGGGGGCAGCGGTGCCGTAGGTGATGTTGAAGGTCTCGGTGGCGGTCTGATAGCGGTTCTTGCGGGCCTCAATGGTAAGCTCATAGCTGCCGTTTTCGGACAGGGTGTAACTGGTGGAGAAATTGCCCGCCTCGTCGATGGGGATCTGGGTCTCGTTCACATAGACGGCGGCGGTATTGTCGCTGACGGTGCCGGTGATGGGAACGACGGGCGTATCGGTGGTGAAATCGGAAACGGTGGGGGAGGTGATCGCAAGGCCGATCGCCGGGATGGGGATCACGATCTCGCTTTCGAATTCAACGGGGGTCTCTTCGCCCTTGGGGCTGATCACGACCACATCGGGCTTGATGCGAAGCTCGCTTTCCGTGAAGGGCTCATCGGGAACGAAAATGGTCTCCGGGATGCGCCAGGCGACGCAGTTGCGGGCCATCGCGCCTACCACATCTTCCTTCACAGTCTCGCCGGAAGTAAAGCGGGCGGTGTAGTTGTTCTTGCAGTAGATGGTGACGATGTAAGCCCTGTCGCCGCTTTCCATGGTAGTCTCGGTAATGGTGGCCTTCTTCGGGAAGGGATTGCCGCCGAAGGTGCAGCTGAAGAAAGCGCCGACGCTGCCATCATAGTTCTTGTTGAGGAAAATGACGGAAAATACAGCAATGAGTACCACGAGCACCGCGACCGCGGCGACGAACAGCACGTTGCGGGAGCCGCCGCTCTTCGCGTGCTTGCTCTTCTTGGCCTTTTTACCGCCGCCGAAAGCGGGCGCGCTGTAGGAATCGTAGTCATAACCATCGTCGTCGTAATCCTCATCGAATTCGCTGACGGTACCTACGGTCTTAACGGGCGAAGCCTGCTTGCTCTGCACGGAAGAATAGGGGCGCACGGGCTCTTCTTCCGCTTTGGGCGCAGCGTAAACGGGCGTGCTCTGCTGTACGGGAGCAGTGTAGGCAGGGGCACTCTGCTGCGCGGGAGCGGTGTAGGTGGGTACACTCTGCTGTACGGGGGCGGAGTAAACAGGCGCGGCGGGGGTATGCATCCGCACGCCTTCGACATAACCACGGTCCGTAGGGGCGGGCTGTGCCTGCTGCACGGGGTGCACATCCTGCGGGCGGGGAGCGAAGCGGGAAGCATGCACTTCGGGAATATCCTCTTCGCTGACGGTGTTGGCATCAAACTCCGGCCGCGGCCACTGGGGCGCACGGACAAAGCCCCATGCCGGCGGGGTCTCGCCGGTGGAAGCAACGTAGGATTCCTCCACCTCTGGGGCAGGCACTTCTTCCGGCTCATCCGGCGTAAGCAGAGCGGCGCAGTTTTCGCAATATTCGAGATAATCCTCGTTCATCGCGCCGCATACTTTGCATTTCATATTCGGAAAAACCTCCTATGTACAGGAATAATCATCATACATTATAGCAAATATCCCTTCTTATGAAAATAGTTTTGCGTTTTTTTAATTGGAAACAAACCGTGAATGGAGGAAAAACCGCCGCATCCGTTTTCACGGCGGCATGTTTATGGTATAATATGAGACAATCCGCAGCCCTGCGCTGCGATGGAAACAGGAGTTTTGTTATGCGTCTTTTGCGAAACACGATAGCCGTTGCACTTATGCTATCTCTTCTGCTGCCGCTTTTTTCCGCCTGCGGCGGCGAAGAAGCGGAGCCTGCGCCTGCGCTCCAGTCTCTTGCGGGCTTTGAAACGGATGCGGTATTATCCGGCGGCGGTACGCTGATGAACGCGAACCTCAATTCCCTCCGGGCGGAAAAAGCGGGGGAAAGCGATATCCGCATCACCCTTTCCTTTATCGGCGGCAGCCGTATGAGCGCCGGTACCGATGAGCGGGAGGTGCGCAACGTGCCGGCCTTTACCGTCAGCATGCTGCCTGAACCCGCACGGCTTGTGGTGTCCTTTGAATCCATCCTGTATTGGGATTATCTCCGGGATCTGGACCTTGGGGATCTTTCCTTCCTGCGCGGCAGCTTCGGCGCCGCTTTTGAAGGAAGCGAGCGGTTCAACCTTTATATCCAGCTTGCGGGTGATGCAGCCTACAGGGTAAAGGAAGAATCGGACCATATCGAGATCCTTCTGCGTCCCATTGTGGAAACGGCGGTGCCGGAAGCGGAGGCAGCGCCCGAAACGGAGACCATCGATATCATTGAAGATACATTCGCTCCCGACGGACAGGCTTTCTATCTTGTCGCAAACGCCTTTTCCGCCTTTACGGAGGGCGTGATCGGTGGGGACCGCGGCATCGATCCTGTGCTGAGTGCCGACCTTGAAACACCGCTCCTTATTTCCAAAGGGTTCAGCGACAGATCTTCCGCCGACAGGCTCATGGCGGATATTCTGAACTCTGCCGAAGGGCTGATCGAATCCGATTTCCGCGTGGAACTGATGGAAAAGGGCGCCCTTCCCGCCTATGATGAATCCATGGAATATGAAGCTGCTTATGACCAGCAGCCCATCCGGATCGACGGGACTCCCACCGCACTCGAACCTGCCATTCCCGACGGCCTTTTCCTTGCGGTGACGCCGGATAAAAAGGGCCTTCTTTACACGAAGCGCATCCGGGAAGCTGCCCTTGGCGAGACCTATGAATACGAACAGCTCTGCGTGATGCGCGACGGCGAAACAAAACCGCTTCTTTCCTTCGAATTCCATACCGTGGAATCCGCTGTGTATTCGCCGGATGGGCGAAAGCTGGCGGTACTTGAACGGGCCGATGAAAGCGCACACCTTTATGTGTTTGATCTTGATACGAAGGAACTTTCGACCGATCTGACCGAAATGGGCTTTGGCGATACCGTCAGCGCCTATGTTTGGGACAGCATGGGCGGCAGGGTGTTTTCCATCGGCGGCAGCGGCGAGATCGCCGTGCACCAGTATGATTTTAACGTACCCTCCGAAAACAAGCGCCATACCGTTGTGGACAGAAAGGGCGTGGATGAATCGAGCCTTGCCTTCTTCGGCGGCGAGGTCTACTTCTGCGAAAGCGGCGAAGGCGGTGCGGTGATCTATCGCGTGAAGCCGGAGGGCGGCATGCGCCGCAGCTTTGCGGCGGGCGAAGCCTTTGCCATCTCACCGGACGGCCGCTATATGGCCGTAAGTGATACCACGGGCGAAACAGCTTCCTTCAGCCTTCTTAACATGCAGGATGGAAGCACTGTTTCCGTTGCGGAGGGGATCCCCGTCAGCACCTTCTTCTGGGCAGGGGATGCGACACGGCTCTATTACATCGAAAACCGCCTTTCCGGCAGCGAAGGCGAAGCGGCGGAAGCAACAGAAACGGTGAATGATGCATATCCTTACCGCCTTTGGGTATATGATGTTGAAAAGGGCGTATCCCATGCCGCTCTCGATCTGCCCTATGCGTCCATTGCGGCAGGGGCGGATGCAAAGACCGTCTATCTTTCTTACGTCGACAGCGCGACTATGGGCGAGGCCGTGCGCGCCACCTATGCGGTGCGCGTCGACTGAACGCACAATGGGTGAATGGCATAAATTTCCGAAAACAGGGAATGCTTTATGGCAAATCAAACTGTTTGGAGGTCGGATTTATGCTCATAACGGAGATCTTTTCACGCATCGGCAAAACAAAGCGGACGCCTTCCGAAGAGGATCGCCGCATCTGCGAAGCCCTGCAGGCATGGAAGGATGCATCGCGTTTTTTTGAAAGCGCCGGCGACAGCGAACTGATCGACTATGCGATCTATGATATGGAAGCTGCAAGGCGAAAATACATGTTCCTGCTGCGGCAGAAGGGCCGCGGCACAAAAGCGGGGGGACAGTAAAAAAGCATCTGCCCTCCCCATAACGGAGGTTGACAGATGCCTGTTCACACTATCGTGGCTTTTGCCGCAGGTCTTGTGATCCTGTGGGTCCTTTGCAAAATCTTATCCTTCCCGGTCAAAGTGATCGGAAAGCTGATCGTCAACGCGCTTCTCGGCGCGGTGGTACTGTTTCTTTTTAATCTTATCGGCGGCTTTTTCGGCCTTTCCATCCCCATCAACGCGCTGAGCGCCATCATAACGGGCATTCTCGGCGTGCCGGGCGTTATTCTTCTTCTGATATTCCAGATGATACTGTAAGCGGCGGGGGCAGATGATCCCCATCCCGCTTTGCAAAGGTGACCGCCTCTTTCCCCTCGCCGGGGAAAAGGGAGAGGGTCAGCTCGCTCTGACAGGTTTTATCCGCAGCTGTGGACATCCATATGTCCGCGGCTTTTTCTATGCGGCAGTAAAGCTGCGGAGCCGTGCCGTCATATACCGTGTATTCGATGGCTCTGCCGTCAAAACTGCCGGAAAGGGTGCGGCCATCGTTGTAATCATAGCTGAAGGTATAGCCCCGCTCGGGGGAGCCCTTCATGCTGCCCGAGCCGGGAACGGCTGCGGAAAGCGTGCCGCTGTAGCCGCCCGCATCGGTACCGTAAAGCCGGCCGACGGTGATGCGCCCTTCGGACAGGGCAGCGCGGTGTTCCGAAAGCAGCAGGGAATAGAAAAGCCCTTCCGCCGTATTGAGGGCGCTCAGCCGCTTTGCATAATCGGAAAGAAGGGCGGAAGTTTCCGCTTCAAAGAGGTCGTAAAAAGCGTAAACCGGGTTGAGCGCAAAGGGCGTGGGGTCGGGTGCGGGCGATGCGGCAGATGTGGTCAGGGGCGTTGCTGCCGGCGCAGGGGAAGCGGTCGGCACAGGCGTTTCCACCGGGATGGCATCCGTTTCTTCCGTTTTTTTACAACCCGAAAAAAGCATGCCCAAAAGGCATGCGGAGGTAAGCGCTGCTGTCAGAATGAAAGCATATCGTTTCAAGGTGTCTTTCCTCCGGCGATGGTTTCAAGGAGTTCAAAATAGGTGATAAGGCCGTTGAAGATACCGGCGGCACAACTGGTCTGGTAGGAATCCCGGTTCAGGCGGATATCCTCCTGCGGGTTGGAAAGCATGCCCATTTCAACGGCGGCAACCGGCACCGCCGACCAGTTGAAGCCGGTCTGATCCATCAGTGCCCGGAGGGGAGGCATGGAAACACCGGTCGCTTCGGTGAAGCTTTCCTGGAGGCATTTGCCGAGAAGGAAGCTTTCCCGGTAAATGGCGGCATTGTAAGTACGGGAAGGCACGAGTACCCTTGCACCGCTTTCCCGGGCGGAGGATGCGCTGTCGCAGTGCAGGCGGACCCAGACATCCACTTCGGCTTCGTTCATCAGAAGCGCCCGTTCCCTGTTGGACAGGGAAACATCGCCGGTCTCACGGGTCATGATCACCTCTGCACCTTCGGCAAGAAGAAGATCCCGAAGCTTCAGGGCGATGATCAGGTTGATCCTGTGTTCTGCGGTGCCGGTTTTTGCGCCGGTGCCGCCGGGGGATTGGCGCTGCTTTGTGCGGTCTACCCCGGGGGCGATCGCTTCAAGCCCGGCATCCGGAATAAGTTGATGCCCGGGATCGATACCGATCACAAGGCCGGAAAGAGAGCCGGCGGCGGTATTTTCTTCCGGGTTCGGTTCCGGAAATGCGAGAAGGCCGCTCTCAAGGGCGGCAAAATAGGCCCCGGCGGTGATGGGCCCAAAGGCGCCGTCCGCCTCCACGCCGAGAAACTGCTGCAGAGAAACCACGGCATTATGGGTCCTGCCGTCAAAAAGGCCGGCTACCTCACCTTCGTAAAAGCCGAGGGCACGAAGCTGGAACTGAAGCGCCGTTACATCATCCCCAAAATCGCCCACGGAAAGGATTTCTTCCGTCGGGACGGGCGGCACGGTTTCCGGCGCGGCAAATGAGACGCCGCAAAAGGAAAACAGCGCCGCAAACACGCAGCAGAGCGCAAAAACGCGTCGGAAGGGGAAGGGCATAACGGGAACGGCCTCCAAACGTAAAAATCTAAGATCATTCTACCATGCGGCATATTTTTTGCAATGCGGCATCCATAAACAAAGTGTGAATTCCGCGCTATGCGGGATCCTCCCGGAACACAAGGCGGCCGTTTTCGGCAAAAGCGGTCACGCTGTCCCCAATGGCGATGCGGCCCATCAGGATCTCCTCGCTGAGGGAGTCCTCCACCTGGTGCTGGATCGCCCTTCGCAGCGGTCTTGCGCCGTATTCCGCATCGAAGCCCGCGGTGCAAAGCAGCGCTTCCGCTTCCGGGGAAACGGAAAGGGCGATACCGCGCCCGAGAAGCCGCGCTTTCACGCTTTCGAGCATCAGCCTTGCGATCTCAAGCGTTTCTTTTTCTTCAAGGGGATGAAAGAGGATGATCTCATCCACCCTGTTGAGGAATTCCGGGCGGAAGGTGCGTTTGAGTCCTGCATGCATGCTTTCGCGGAGCTGCTCCCTGCCAAGGGCCTCCGCCGCACCGCCAAAACCTACGGCGCGGCGCTTCATGCCTTCCGGTGCGCCGGCGTTTGAGGTCATGATGATCACGCTGTTGCGAAAATCCACCGTGTGGCCTTCGGAATCGGTGAGCCGGCCATCTTCAAGCACCTGCAGCAGCAGATTGAAAATATCGCTGTGGGCCTTTTCGATCTCGTCGAGCAGGATGACGCAGTAGGGTTTTCTTCTCACGCGCTCCGTCAGCTGACCGCCCTCACCGTAGCCCACATAACCCGGCGGCGAGCCGATAAGCTTGCTGATGCTGTGGGGTTCCATAAATTCGCTCATGTCAAGGCGAACCATCGCTTCTTCATCGGAAAAAAGCGCTTCCGCAAGGGCACGCGAAAGCTCAGTCTTGCCGACACCCGTGGGACCCAAAAAGATATAGGAGCCGATGGGACGGGAGGGATCCTTTAACCCTGCCCGCGCCCGGCGGATGGCCCTTGAAACGGCGGAAACGGCTTCATCCTGTCCGATGACGCGGCGGTGCAGCGTCTCTTCAAGGTGCAGAAGCTTTTCGCTTTCATCCTCTGTCAGCCGCTTTACGGGGATGCCCGTCCATGCGTTGACTACCTCTGCAATATGTTCTTCCGTTACCGTGTATTCCGTATGGTCACGCTGCCGCTCCCAGTCTGCTTCCACGCTGCTGATGCGGGCAGAAAGTTTTTGTTCTTCATCCCGAAGTGCGGCGGCGCGCTCGTAATTCTGGTGGTTTACGGCCTCTTCCTTTTCCTTGCGCAGTGCATCGATGCGCTCCCGGAGGGCTTTTACATCCGGCGGGGTGGAATAGGCGCGAAGGCGCACGCGGCTTGCGGCTTCATCCATCAGGTCGATGGCCTTGTCGGGCAGGAAACGATCCTGGATATAGCGGGAAGAAAGCTCCACGGCGGCACGGATGGCATCATCGGTGATGCGGGCCTTGTGGTGTGCCTCATAGCGGTCACGAAGGCCAAAAAGGATCGCCACCGCCTCTTCTTTTGCGGGTTCGCCCACGGTAACGGGCTGAAAACGCCGCTCAAGGGCCGCATCCTTTTCGATGTGGCGGCGATATTCATCGGGGGTGGTGGCACCTACCACCTGTATTTCACCCCTTGCAAGGGCGGGCTTTAAGATGTTGGAAGCATCGATGCTGCCTTCCGTGGCGCCCGCACCAACGATGGTATGCAGCTCATCGATGAAAAGGATGGTCTGCCCGTCACGGCGGAGTTCTTCAATGGCATCCGTGATACGCTCTTCAAACTCGCCCCGGTATTTTGTGCCTGCAAGCATTGCCCCAAGATCAAGGGTCAGAATGCGTTTGTCCTTCAAAAGTTCCGGGATCCTGCCGGCGGCGATGCGCTGCGCAAGCCCTTCGATAACGGTGCTTTTGCCGACACCCGGGTCGCCGATAAGGGCGGGGTTGTTTTTCGTGCGGCGGCAGAGGATCTCCATCACTCGCTCGATCTCCTTTTCCCGGCCGATGACGGGATCAAGCTCGCCTTCCCTTGCAGCCCAGGTCAGATCCCGGCAGAACCGGTCAAGGTTCGGCGTTCCGCTGCCTGTGCGCTGCGGCTCGGCGGGGGCGGCGGGCATCTCCTTTGCGGCGGGCTTTCCGCCCTGCAGTACGCTGCCAAGCCCCTGGACATCCGTACCGAGGTCTTCAAGGATGCGCACGGCGACGCTGTCCCGCTCCCTGAGGATGGCAAGCAGGATATGCTCCGTACCGATATAACTCACCTTCAGCGCTTTTGCTTCGTAAAGGCTCAGTTCCAGTATTTTCTTTGTGCGGGGCGTGTAGCCGAAGCTGTCCGTAAAGTGATAATCGCCCCGGCCCACAAGGGTGTCGGCGCGCTTTGCGGCAGCATCTTCTTCCACGTGGAAGGCGGCGAGCGCCTTTGCGGCAGCGCCTTCCCCTTCCCGGATCAGACCGAGAAGAAGGTGTTCGCTGCCCACATAGTTATGGCCCATTTCCCGTGCCGCTTCCTGGGCAAGGGCGAGCGCGCGCTTTGCGCCTTCCGTGCATCGTTCCAAAAAACTCATGGCATTCCTTTCCGCTTGCGGCAAAGGCGTGTTTTCGTATGCCTTTGCCCCACAAACTGATTTTATAGCAAAAAGATCCATCCTGCAACCATGGGGAAAACAAGGTTTTTCCGCATTTTCACTAAACAAATCCGCGCGGATATGGTATGATAAGCACGATACAAAATGGTGGATTATGGGCATTGGACGGTATGGGACCGCTTTCGCTCTGTCCGTTTTGGCAGAAGGGTCATATTAATAAATAGTAAAAGGAGAGTTTCTCCGACCCTAAAGGAGTGAAAATATGATCTATTTGGACAACAGCGCCACCACACGCACGCTGCCCGAGGCAGCTGCGGCGGTGCAGTATTATATGACGGAAGGCTTTTTTAATCCTGCGGCTGCATATTCCCCGGCGGTAGAAAGCGAAAGGGCAGTAAACGGCGCAAGGGCAAGGCTTGCCGCCGCCATGCATGTGACGGCGGATGAGATCCTTTACACATCCGGCGGCACGGAAAGCAACAACATGGCTATTCTCGGCACCCTCGGCGCCATGCGGGGAAAGGGGCGCATCATCGTAAGCGCGGTGGAACATCCCTCCGTTTACGAGGTCATGCGCGCAAAGGGAAAGGAATATGAGGTGCTGGAAGCACCCGTTGACAGGGAAGGCGCCCTTGACCTTCATGCCCTCGAAGGCCGTCTGAACGCGAATACCCAGCTTGTTTCCTGCATGCAGGTAAACAACGAAACCGGTGCCGTCAACGATATCGCCGCCCTCAGCAAGCTTCTCAAAAAGGCAGCACCGCAGGCGCTTTTGCATGTGGATGGCGTGCAGGGCTTTCTGAAGGTCCCCTTTGAAGGCAGGAACTGCGACCTTTATTCCATCAGCGGTCACAAGTTCCACGGGCCGAAGGGCGTGGGCGCACTGTATGTGAAAAAAGGCACCCGCTTCCTCGGCGGGCAGATCGGCGGCGGGCAGGAGAAGAACCTCCGTTCCGGCACCACCAATACACCGGGCATCATGGGCATGGATGTGGCGCTGCAGTATTATCTCAGCAATCTTGACGCGATGCGCGGCAACATGCGTGAATGTAAGATGCGCCTTGCAAAGAACCTGCTTTCCCTGCAGGATGTGTTTATCAACGGCCCTGCACCGGAAGCAGGCGCGCCTCACATCCTTAATGCCTCCTTCCTTGGTGTAAGAGGGGAGGTACTGTTGCATGCCCTCGAGGAAAAGCATATCTATGTTTCAACGGGATCTGCCTGCAGCGCCCACAAGAAGGGCAAGAACCGTATCCTCAATGCCATGGGCGTCGTGGGCGACAGGCAGGAAGGTGCCATCCGCTTCAGCTTTTCGGCTTTTAACATGCCGGAGGAAATGGATGAGACGGCAGAGGTGATCGCAGGCATTCTTGCGCTGCTGCGCCGTTTCAAAAGAAGGTAGCAAAGGCCCGTTTCGGGCATTCCCGCATACATAAAGAGAAAATGTTGATTGGAGGAATACAGTGGAGCATATCATTCTTGTCCGTTACGGCGAGATCCATCTCAAGGGACTCAACCGCCCTTTCTTTGAGCGCAAGCTTATCGAGGGTATCCACAATGCGCTTTCCGGTTTCGGCGCAAAGGTAAGGCGTGAACAGGGCCGTATCTATGTGCTGGGCGTTTCCGATGACAGGGTAGAAGAAGCCTGCGACAACCTGACCCGCGTTTTCGGCGTGCATTCCGTAAGCCCCGCTGCGGCGGTGGAAAAGGATTGGAACGTGATCGTGGAGACCGCTGCCAGGATGGTGGAAGCGGAGACCCAGGGAGATAAAATGACCTTCAAGGTCTTCTCCCGCCGCGCGGATAAGCGTTTCCCCATGACGAGCGAGGATATCAACCACGAGCTTGGCCATGAGCTTCTTGTGCGCTTTCCGAACCTTTCCGTGGATGTGCGCACGCCGGAGCTCAAGGTCTGTGTGGAGATCCGCGACAAGGCATTCCTCTATGTCCGCGAGATCATGGGCGCGGGCGGCATGCCCACGGGCACCGCGGGCCGTGCGGCACTGCTCATCTCCGGCGGTATCGACAGCCCGGTAGCCGGCTACCTGATGGCAAAGCGCGGGCTTGAGCTTTCCGCCGTACATTTTTACAGCTATCCCTATACCAGCGAGCGCGCCCGGGATAAGGTCATCGACCTTGCACGGCTCGTTTCCCGCTATGCGGGACCCATCCGGCTGCACCTTGTTCCCTTTACGGACATTCAGCTTGCCATCTATGAGCAGTGCCCGCCCAAGGAGACCACCATCCTCATGCGCAGGCTCATGATGCGCATCGCGGAGATGATCGCGGAAAAGGACGGCGCCCTTGCCCTTATCACCGGCGAAGCTCTCGGCCAGGTGGCGAGCCAGACCCTTGAAAGCCTCTGCGTAACGGATGATGCGGTGCATATGCCCGTGTTCCGCCCGCTCATCGGCTTTGACAAAGAAGATATCGTCGCCATCGCAAAGCGGATCAACACCTTTGAAACTTCCATTCTGCCCTATGAAGATTGCTGTACGGTGTTTGTGCCCCAGCATCCCGTTACAAAGCCGGAAGTGAAAAAGCTGCGCGAAAGCGAAGCCCTTGTAGATTTCAGCGAAATGATCGAAAAGGCCATTGCGGCAACGGAGCTTATCGAGGTTAGCTGAGGGATTTACCCTTTATTCACACACATGTTCCCGGGGCGATGCTATACTGTAACGGAGAAACCACGCGAAAAAGGAGGGCGGCGCTTTGAAACGGTTCATCGCATCGGCAGCGGCATGCGCCTGTCTCTTTTTGTGCGCCTGCGGTGTGGGGAATACGGAAGGGGAAACGACGGCGGAAACAACCGCTGCCCCGGAGGATCTTCTCTATACAGCAGCCGAAGGCCCGGAAACGGCACCGGAGGCGGATGGCCCCATCGAATATGAATATACCCATGTGGAATACGGCGAAACCGGATTTTTTTGCTGCCCGCGTCTGCTCGGCGAAGGCAAAAGCGCCATCAACGGTGCAATAGAAAAGGCGGTCACCGATCAGCTCAGTGCCCTTGATGCGCCGGGCTATGCCATATGCGAAGTGATGTACAGCGGCGCGGGACTTTTTTCCGTCAAAAGCTGTGCCATGATGATTGCGGATGAAGATATGTCTTCTTCGGCGGTGCCTGCTCCCCGAACCGAATGCGTTGACTCCGTTTTGCCTATTACCTTTGATGCTGTAAGCGGCGAGCAGCTTACCCTTGCGGATCTTTTTGATCCGGAAAACGAGCGCTGGCGCGGACTGATCCCCGATATCGTCACGCTGCAGGCAGAAAAACAGGAAATGACGCTTTTGAGCGATGTGATGCCCGCAGCGGATGACCGGCTCTTCTATCTGACGGAGGACGCCCTCGTCATTCTTTACCGGCCTTACGAGATCGCCACATATTCCGCCGGATGGCCGGAATTTGCCATCCCCCTCGATCAGCTTTCCGGCTTGTTTGCGCCGGAAGGGCCCGTGGCTTCCATGTTGACGGAAAAAGCTGCGGCAGAGGAAACACACAAAGAACGCAACACCGAAAAGGAGAGCTGAAACCGTGAGATGCAGCTGCCGCGCATGCGGAACCTATATGATACAGGTGGAATACGGCCTTGAAAGCGGATGTAAATGCCCGGATTGCGGTAACATGTGCCGTGACTGCATGGGCACCGACCAGCCGCCCATGTCTCCCGGAGAACTCAAGATGCAGATGATGCTGCGCATGCGCCCGGAAGAAGCGGCGGAGACCGTCGACGGCTATGATCCCCTTGAAGCCATGCGTCCGGATCCCGATACGGATTGAAAATGATAAAAAAGGCAGCGTTTTGCTGCCTTTTTTGCGTGTTCGGGCTTTTTACAGCCCGGTCTGCTGCTTGAGCTGCTGCATTTTTTGCTTGGCTTGCGCTACCTCGTTATCCGGCGCATCCTTTGTGGTGTACATGTTGCGCCGCTGCATTTCCTCGAACACGGCAAGCTGGTCTTCCGAGCATTCGCTCAGGTGGGTGAGAAGAAGCTGCCGGAGGTTCTTGCAGGAGGCTTCCGTCACATCGCCCGCATAGTCCTTCACAAGCTGCTTTTCCTGGGAAAGGAAGTCGGAAAGAAGTTCCTGCTCCGTCATGTTGGGTCTTTGTGCGTTCATATTCGTCCTCCTTTATCGGTGTTCGTTCAGGTAAGTAAGAAGTGCGTTGAAATGCGCCTTGTGGTGCTGCGCCGCCCTGTCGCTCAGATCTTTGAGGGGCTGTTCCGAGAACCATTCGCTGTACATGCGGCATTTTTTGTAGGCGAGGGCTTCGTGGTGCATCTCATCCTGCACGATGCCGAGGTTCTTCGTTTCGATCTCCGCTGTGCCCGCTTCCGTGTTCCAGTTAAAGGCGGTATTGGGTTTGAATGTGGTATCCATGGTATCCATCTGCATCCTCCTTTTGTGGGTTTGTTTGCGGATTTAGTATTGCACAGCGGCCGCGGGATTATTATGATAGAAAAGGAGAAAGCAAAGCCTGCTGCGGCAGGTTCATACATTTTAGGAAAGAAACGGTATTTTTACATGAAAAAGAACAAAGTTGGAAACACCCCCATGGATGCGGCGCTCAAATTCCTTACGGCAAAGGCGCGCACCGTGCGGGAGATGGAAGACCATCTTGATTCCCTCAACTATGGGGAATACGAAGTATACCAGGTGGTGGAACGGTTAAAGGAGCTCGATTACCTCAACGATGAAAAATACGCGGGGGATTTCGTCGCTTCCCGCCTTGCTTCAAAGCCGCTGAGCCGCCGCAAGCTGCAGGAGCAGCTTTATACCCACAAACTGCCAAAGGAATGCATCGAAGCGGCGCTTGCGGGCGTAACATCGGAAACGGAAGCGGCAAACGCCCTTCAGGTGGCGGAAAAGTTCGCCCGCCAGTTTGAAACGCTGTCCCCCGAAGAACAGAAAAACCGCACCATGCGAAGGCTCGTGGGCCGCGGCTTTGCCTACGATGCTTCCCGCGCTGCCCTTGAAGCGGTATTCGGTTCTGCGGAAGGGCTCGAAAGCTGTATTGGCGGCGAAGATGATGAGGATTGATGCGCTGCGCCTTCGGACGCTTCTTGCGGGTAATCCCCTTGCAAACAGGATCGAAATCGCGGAAGAGACCCCTTCCACCAACCTGCTTGCAAAGGAGCTTGCCCGAAAGGGGGCGCCGGGCGGTACGCTCGTGATCGCGGAAAAGCAGACTGCGGGCCGCGGAAGACGGGGGCGTACATGGGAAAGCGAGGAAGGAACCTCCCTTTGCATGAGCATCCTCATCCGCCCCGGGTTTTCCCCGGAAAAAGCGCCGCGCATTACGCAGGCGGCTGCCCTCGGCATGTGCCGCGCGCTCCGGCATTTCGGTGCGGATGCGAAGGTCAAATGGCCCAACGATATCCACGCGAAGGGCAAAAAGCTTGCCGGCATCCTTTCCGAATTTGGCATGGAAGGGGAGCGGCTCGCCTACATCGTCTGCGGGATCGGCGTCAATGTTGGGCAGCGTGAATTTCGGGGAGAGATCCGCGAAACGGCAGGCTCGCTCCTGACGGAAACGGGCGCTGCACCCGGCAGGGAAGCCGTTGCCGCCCGTGCGCTTTCGGAGCTTGCGCCGCTGTTTTCCGCCTGCGCAGAAGATGCGGCATATGAACGGCTTCTTGCGGATTACCGCAAAAACTGTATGACTCTCGGGCAGCCGGTGCGTGTCATCGGCACGGATACGGTACTTGGCGGCATTGCGGAGGATATCGACGGCGAAGGCAGACTTTTGCTGCGGCAAACGGACGGCAGCCTTTTTACCGTTCATGCGGGGGATGTTTCCATCCGAAGCCTGTGAGCGGGTACGGATTTGACAACCCTTGCCCGAATGTGTAGAATTGTTACAGTAAAAAGACCGGAAACGGAGTAAAAGCATGGTAATCGGCACCGGCATCGACATTATCGAGGTGGAGCGCATCCGCAAGGCTGCTGCAAAACCCACTTTCCTCAACGCGGTGTTCACCCCCGCGGAGAGGGAATATTTTGCGCGTTTCAACTTTGAAGCGCAGACCATCGCAGGAACCTTTGCGGCAAAAGAAGCTACCGCAAAGGCGCTTTCCGTGGGCTTTCGCGGCATCAAGTGGACGGATATCGAGGTTCTTCACGATGAGAGCGGCAAGCCCTATACCCACCTTGTGAACGGCGCGCTTTCCCGCATGCAGGAACTTGCCGCGAAGACCGTACACATCAGTATTTCCCACATCAAGCAGCTTGCCGTTGCGCAGGCTATCGTAGAGGATTGATTTTTTTCGGCGGGTCCATCCCGCCTTTTTTGTTCGGTGCGAAAGGGGCAGGAAAGATGAAAGGAAATGTCCTTGAAATAAGCGATATCTCCGCGATGCTCGGAATTCGTAAAAGGGATGCCAACAAAGGAGACAACGGCCATGGGCTGCTTCTTGCAGGCAGCAGGGAAATGCCCGGCGCCGCATGCATGGCGGCTGCGGCGGCGCTGCGCGGCGGTATCGGCACGCTGAAGGTGATGTGTCCGGAGGCTGCCCGGGAAACCCTTTCCCGGCTGCCGGAGGCGATGGTGCTGCCCATTCCCGGCAGCGGCTGGGCAGCGCTTGAAGAAGCCTTCCTTCTGCGGGAACTTTTCCATGCAACGGCGTTGGCCATCGGTCCCGGCATAGGGCGGGAAGCGGAAACGGACAGGGTGCTTTTGTGGCTGCTTGCTGCGAAAAAGCCCACCGTGATCGATGCGGATGGGCTCTTTGCTCTTTCAAGGCTGGAAAACAAAAGCTCTGTTCTCCATGAAAATGTGATCCTGACGCCCCACTTCGGCGAAATGGCACGGCTTTGCGGCTGCACCGTTTCCAAAGTAAAGGAAAAACAGGGATCGCTCGCCCGGGAAAAGGCGGAAGAATGGGGCTGCACGGTGCTGCTGAAAGGGCCCGAAAGTGTGATCGCCGGGCCGGACGGCAGCTATGCGTGGAATGTGACGGGAAATGCCGGCCTTGCAAAGGGCGGCAGCGGGGATGTGCTTGCGGGCATCGCCCTTGCGATGCTGGGGCAAAGGCTCCCGCCCTTTGATGCGGCATGCTGTGCGGCGTATCTTCTCGGCACATCGGCGGATGAGGCGCTTGCGCTTCTGCGGGAGCGGATGCTCATGGCACGGGATGTGACGGAGATGATCGCCTTTACCCTCGAAAACAGCGTATACCGACCCAAATAACATAAACACCCGAATAACATAAACAGAAAAGGAGATAAGAAAATGCTGATTCTGAAAAACGGTAGGCTTCTTACGATGGCGGTCCCCGAATTTGTCGGTGACATCGCAGTTGAAAACGGCAAGATCGTCGCTGTGGGCGAAAATCTTTCCTTTGAAGGCGCTCAGGTGCGCGATGTGGCGGGCTGCTATGTGATGCCGGGCATCGTGGATGCGCACAGCCATATCGGCATGTGGGAAGATTCCATGGGCTGGGAAGGCAGCGACGGCAACGAAAGTTCCGACCCTGTCACGCCGCAGCTTCGTGCCATCGATTCTATCAACCCCTATGACCGCAATTATGAGGAAGCCTGTGCCGCGGGCGTAACCACCTGCGTTACCGGACCCGGCAGCGCCAACGTGATCGGCGGCACCTTTGTTGCCATGAAGACCGCCGGCGATTCCGTGGAGGATATGACCCTTCGTTTCCCTATCGCCATGAAGGCCGCCTTCGGCGAAAACCCGAAGAGCGTTTACGGTAAGAACGGCAAGGCGCCCAAGACCCGCATGGCCACCGCTGCCATCATGCGCAAGGCCCTTGTGGAAGCGCAGGAATATGGCAAAAAGATGGATGAAGCAAAGGACGATGCGGAAAAGATGCCTGCCCGCGATCTCGGCAAGGAAGCGCTGCTTCGTGTTATCCGCCGGGAGATCCCCATGAAGATCCACGCGCACCGGGCGGATGATATCCTGACCGCCATCCGCATTGCAAAGGAATTCAACATCCGCTATACCCTTGATCATTGTACCGAAGGCTGGCTCATCACCGACCACCTGAAGAAAGCCCTTGAGGAGGATTGCGAAGGCATTATCATCGGCCCCCTTTTCACCGAAAGAAGCAAGATCGAGCTCAAGAACCTTTCCTACAAGGCACCCAAAGCCCTTTACGATGCGGGCATCAAGTTCGCCATGATCACCGACCACCCCGTCATTCCGCAGCATTACCTTTCCGTGTGCGTCGCCCTTGCCGTGCGCGAAGGCCTGCCGGAGGAGGAAGCTCTCCGTTCCATCACCATCAACGCGGCGGAGATCACGGGCATTGCGGACCGTGTGGGCAGCCTTGAAACGGGCAAGGATGCGGATATCGCCGTCTTCAGCGGTCATCCCCTTGATTTCCGTTCCAACTGCATTCTGACGCTCATTGACGGCAAGATTGTGCACGAAGCATGAGCCATTCTCCCGAAAAACAGATCTTCCGCAGGGAAGTGAAAGCGCGCCTTGCGGCGCTCCCGTTTGCGGAGCGCCGGGCGCGTTCCCGGGCAGCAGCCGAGGTCCTTCTCGAGCTGCCCGCTTTTCGTGATGCCCGCTGTATCCTCGGCTACATGGCGACGGAAACGGAGTGCGACCCCTCTTTTGCCCTCCGGGCGGCAAAGGAAGAGGGGAAGCGGATCGTTTATCCCAAATGCCTGCCGGAAAAGCAGTTGGGACTGTATCTGCCCGTTTTCGACGATGCCTTTACAGTTGGGGCATACGGTATCCTTGAACCGGATGCTGCCCGGTGCGAAGCCGTCGGAGCGGAGGAGATCGACCTTGTTCTACTGCCGGGTCTTGCTTTCGGGCGGGATATGTCGCGCCTTGGAAAAGGCGCCGGATATTATGACAGGCTGCTGCCCCGCCTTACTGCGGCAAAGGTTGGGTTCGCCTTCGATGTACAGATATTCGATGCCGTTCCCGTGGAGAAATGGGATGAAAAAGCCGATGCTGTTGCAACAAACCATGGAATTATTGTTAATTCCGCGTATTCACACTTGTAAGCGGATGGCAAACAATGCTAAAATAGAATGAATATATCTGTGGAGGAAGGCATTGCGCATCATCGCAGGGACAAAGCGCGGCATGACTATCCGGGCCCCGAAGGGGATGGATACGCGGCCCACGCTTGACAGAGTCAAGGAATCGCTTTTCGGCATTATCCAGTTTGACATTGCCGGCAGGACCGTGCTCGATCTTTTTGCGGGCAGCGGCAATCTTGGGCTTGAAGCCCTTTCCCGGGGTGCGGAGCATGCGGTCTTCAACGATATGGGCCGGGAAAGCACCGCCGCAATCCGTGCGAACATCGAAAAGCTTGGCTTTGAAAGCAAAAGCATCGTCTATTCCCTCGATTACCGGGCAGCGATACAGGCTGCGGCGCGGGCAGGGCTTCGTTTCGGCCTTGTGTTTCTCGATCCGCCCTACAAAGCAGAGCTTCTTGAAAACACGCTGCTGCTTCTCAGGGAAACGGGCGTGCTTGCACCCGGGTGCCTCATCATTGCGGAACACGCCCATGCGCTGCCGCCGGAAACGCCAGCAGGCTTTATCCTTCGCGACAGAAGAAAATACGGCGATGCCGCCATCTCCATTTTTAAGGAGGAAACCGGAACATGAGATCTGCCATCTTTGCAGGCAGCTTTGATCCCTTTACCATGGGGCATCTTGATATCGTAAAGCGGGCTGCCGGGCTGTTTGAAACGGTACATGTGGGCGTGCTCGTCAACCCGGAAAAACACCCTCTTTTCACACCCGAAGAGCGTCGGGATATGATCGCAGCCGCTATCCGCGGCGCGGGCATTGCAAACGTAAAGGTGCATGTATTCGGCGGTCTTCTTGTGGATTTTGCCCGCACGGTGCGCGCGGATGTGAACATCCGGGGCCTTCGCAACGGGGTGGATTTCGATTACGAATACTCCATGGAATTTTACAACAAGCGCCTCTCCCCAGGCCTTGAAACGGTATACCTTGCGGCAGACAGCACGCATATCTTTCTCAGTTCATCGGCGGTCAGAACGCTGATGGCGGCAAAAGCGGATATCACCGGGCTCGTGCCCGAACAAATATATCAATTAATCGCAGAAAGGGTCAAAAGCGATGAGCAATAACACGCAGAACTTGCAGATTTTTAACATTATCGGCCAGCTTGAAGAGATGATCGAGCGCAGCCCCAAGCCGAAGCTCGGCAGCTCCGGCAACAAGCGCGTGATCGACGCGGATGAAATGATCGACCTTCTCGGTGATCTCAAGGTCACCATTCCGGAGGATATCCGCCGCGCCAACAGCGTGATGGTCGAATCCCAAAGCATGATCGACAATGCGGATGAGCATGCCCGCGAAGTGGTGTCCGATGCGGAAGCCCGCTCCGAAGAGATTATTGCCAATGCCAATCAGGAGGCGGAAAACATCCTTGCCGAGGCGCGCAGGGAATATGAGCGTCTTGTGCAGCAGGATGAGATCTATCAGGAAGCCCAGCGCCGTGCAGAGCTTCTTGCAAAGAAGGCGGAAGCGAACGCAAGCCTTGTGTTTGAAAACGCCAAGTGCTACGCTGATGACGTCCTTCGCGATCTTGAAAGCTTCCTCGGTGAATATAAGCAGCTTGTGGCCATCAATCGCCGTGATCTTGATGCTCGCAGCACCCGTGCAGCCGCGCCGGTCCAGGTGCCCGTGCAGCAGGCTCCCGAAGCGCCCGCACAGGCGCAGGAAGCAGCGCCCGCAGCGCAGCCGCAGCAGCCCCGCCGCAAGGCAAAGCCCGCCCCCGTCGAAGAATACGAGGACGATTTTGACGAT
>SVGX01000081.1 GCA_015056105.1 Clostridiales bacterium
GGATATGGCATGGAACAACGGCGAGCCGGGCATCATCTTCCTTGACCGCATGAACCGCGACAACGTGGTGCTCGAAGCGGCAGGCGAGATCGAATCTACCAACCCCTGCGGCGAACAGCCCCTGCTGCCCTATGAAAGCTGCAACCTCGGTTCCATCAACCTTGCACGCATGCTGAAGGAAACGGAAAACGGCTACGAGATCGATTACGAGCTTCTTGGCAGGACCGTGGATACCGCTGTGCATTTCCTTGACAACGTCATCGAGGTCAATAAGTATCCGCTGCCCCAGATCGAAAAGCAGACCCTTGCCACAAGGAAGATCGGCCTTGGCGTGATGGGCTTTGCGGACATGCTCTTTAAGCTCGGCATCCCCTACAATTCCGAAGAAGGTATCGAGACCGCCAACGCGGTGATGGGCTTTATCAACGACCGCTCCCACGCAGCATCCATCGCCCTTGCAAAGGTGCGCGGCGCTTTCCCGCTCTTTGCCGAGAGCAGCATGGCGAAGGGTGAGCCCTACCGCAATGCCACCTGCACCACCATTGCCCCCACGGGCACCATTTCCATTATCTGCGGTGCCTCGAGCGGTGTGGAGCCCCTTTTCGCGCTCTCCTTTGTGCGTAATGTTATGGATGATGATGAGCTTCCGCAGGTGGATCCTTACTTTGCGGAAGTGGCAAAGCGCGAAGGATTCTATTCCGATGCCTTGATGCGCCGCATCGCCAAGGAAGGCACCCTTGCCCATATCGATGAGGTGCCGGAGCATATTAAGCGCGTATTTGTTACCGCCCACGATATCTCTCCGAAATACCATATCCGCATGCAGTCCGCGTTCCAGCGGCATACCGACAACGCGGTTTCCAAGACCGTCAATTTCCGCAACGAAGCCAAGCGGGAAGAGGTGGCGGAGGTCTTTACCCTCGCCTATAAGCTCGGCTGCAAGGGTGTGACCATCTACCGCGACGGCAGCCGCAGCGGCCAGGTACTCTATGTGGGCGACAAGAAAAAGGACGGCAAGGAAGCGGAAACCGCGCCCGTGGTACAGGCCGTGACCCCGCGTCCCCGCCCGGAGATCACCCGCGGCATCACCGAAAAGGTCGTCATCGGCTGCGGCAACCTGTATGTGACCGTCAACTATGATGACGAGGGCATCTGTGAGGTGTTCGCAAACCTCGGCCGTGCAGGCGGCTGCCCCAGCCAGAGCGAAGCCACGAGCCGTCTTATTTCCACGGCGCTCCGTTCCGGCATGGATGTCAATGCCATCATTGAACAGCTCAAGGGCATTCGCTGCCTTTCCACCGTCCGCCAGCGTGCCACCAATAAGAACATCAAAGTGCTGTCCTGCCCGGATGCTATCGGCAAAGTGCTTGAAAAGGTGGCGAAGATCAAGGCGGAAGAGGATGCGCAGCGGCTTCACACCGGCGAGATCCCGCCCATTGCCCACGAACCCCTTGCCGACGGCAGCGAGATCATGGAAGCGGATATGCCCGCTACCGGCACGCCCTGCCCGGAGTGCGGTTCCAAGCTTGAGCATGAGGGCGGCTGCGTGATCTGCCGCAGCTGCGGATACAGCAAATGCGGCTGATACCGGGGCGGAAAAAGGGCTGAAATAACGGAAAAACAACAGAAAAACAGGCAGAAAAACGGTATGCGGGCAGAAAAACAGTTTACAATGTGCCCGCATACTGTTAAAATATTAGATGGTGCGTTATACGTTCTTTTTAAACGTATTTCCATATAATGCGATCGCATCGAAAAACTTCATTATACCTTGAGGGGGAATCATCACACAATGAAAGATTACACCGCAGCAAACATCCGCAACATCGGCATCTTCGGCCATGGCGGCGAAGGTAAAACCACGCTTACCGAAGCCATGCTTTTCAACGCAGGCCTGCTTGAACGTCTTGGCCGCGTAGAGAACGGCACGACGACGACGGACTTCGATCCCGAAGAAGTCAAGCGCACGATTTCCATCAACGCCGCGCTCGCGCCCCTCGAGTGGAAAGATACCAAGATCAACATCATCGACGCCCCCGGCTTCTTTGATTTCTACGGTGAAGTCGCTGCCGCTATGGCGCTTGCCGACTCCGCTCTCATCGTTGTGGGCGCCGTTTCCGGCCCCGTTGTCGGCGTTGAGAAGGCTATGGATATGTGCAAGAAGTCCGGCAAGGCCCGCATGATGGTCGTCAACCAGATGGACCGTGAAAACGCCAACTTCGACAAGGTTATGGAAGCTGTTAACGAAAAGTTTGGCACCAGCGTTGTTCCGATCCAGCTGCCCATCATGGAAAAGGGCGCTTTCGTGGGCTATGTGGATATTCCCAACATGATCGCGAAGAAGTTTGACGGCAAGGGTGAGAAAGAGATCGCCATTCCCGCCGACCTTGAAGGCCGCGCACAGGAACTCTACGAGGCCCTGACCGAAGCCGCCGCCGAAGCGGATGAAGAGCTCATGGAAAAATACTTCGAGGAAGGCGAGCTTTCCCGCGAAGAGATCCTCACCGGTCTCAGCGTTGGCGTAAAGGAAGGCATCATCACCCCCGTGTGCTGCTGCGCCGCCCAGCCCAACATCGGCATCCCCACGCTGCTTGACAACCTCGTCCGCTACATGCCCGATGCCAGCGTTGCTGTGAAGGATGACGGCAAATTCTCCGCACAGATCATCAAGACCGTTGTTGATCAGTTCGGTAAGTATTCCATCGTGAAAATCCATTCCGGCGTGCTTGATGCTACCGTTGCGCCCTACAACAGCAACAGCGAGAAGAGCGAAAAGCCCGGCAACATTTACATCATGCGCGGCAAGAAGACCGTTCAGGTCGACAAGCTCATCGCTGGCGATATCGGCGCGCTTGCAAAGCTGCAGTTCAGCGTCACCGGCGATACCCTTTGCGATGCTTCCAACCCTGTGAAGTATGACGCGATCGAATTCCCGAAGCCCTGCATCAGCCTTGCCGTCAGCGCAAAGAAGCAGGGTGAAGAAGACAAGGTTTTTGCCGGCCTCAACAAGCTTCTTGAAGAAGATCCTACCATCACCCTTGAGAAGAACGCCGAAACCGGCGATGTTCTCCTCTCCGGTCTTGGCGAAGTGCACCTTGACGTTGTCTGCTCCAAGCTGAAGAACAAGACCAACGTGGAAGCCCAGCTTGCCGATCCGCGTATCCCCTATCGTGAGACCATTCGTGCCACCGCGGAAGCCGAAGGTAAGCATAAGAAGCAGACCGGCGGCAGCGGTCAGTTCGGCGTTGTCAACATGCGCTTTGAACCCCTCAACACCGGTGAAGACTTCGAGTTCGTCAACGCCATCGTCGGCGGCGTCGTTCCGAAGGAATACATCCCCGCGGTTGAAAAGGGTACCCGCGAAGCCATGCGCAAGGGTGTTCTTGCCGGCTATCCCATGACCGGCCTGAAGGCTACCCTCTACTTCGGTAAGTATCATCCCGTCGATTCCAAGGAAGTTGCCTTTAAGTCCGCAGCCCGCCTTGCTTACAAGGAAGCCTGCGCCAAGGCATCCCCTGCGCTTATCGAGCCCATCCATCACTATGACATCCTTGTTCCCAACGATTACGTGGGCGATATTATCGGCGACCTCAACCGTCGCCGTGGCCGCATGCTGGGCATGAACCCCGTTGACGGCGGCACCAAGATCGAAGCTGAAGCTCCGCTTTCCGAGATGTTCAAGTATGCCACCGACCTGCGCTCCATGACCCAGGCCCGCGGCTCCTTCACCAGCGAGTTCGTCCGCTATGAGGATGTTCCCGCCAACGAAGCGAAGAAGATCATCGAAGCTGCCAAGCACGACGACGAGGAAGAAGAATAAGATTGAGCCCTTCGGGGCAAAACAAGGGGGCGCATTGTGTGCCCCCTTTTCATTGACGGCATGTACTGTGCGGTGCAAAAAAATCTTTGAGATTTTTCCAAAAAGGGGTTGCAAAATGGATTCACCTGCCGTATAATAACATTCGTGCCGTTCCTCCTTAGCTCAGTCGGTAGAGCATGCGGCTGTTAACCGCAGTGTCGTTGGTTCGAGTCCAACAGGGGGAGCCAATAAAAAAGTCCTGAAACCTAGAGTTTCAGGACTTTTTTTATTTCTAATCTTTGCCAACAGAGAAAAAGCACACTCTCAGGCACACTGAATTGCTCAAAATGCCCTCATTTTCTCGGAAAGAGAGAATTCCAATGGCAACAATCATTGAAAACAAGAAGAACGGCAAAGTAGTATCTTATAAGTTTCGCGCTTACCTCGGTAAGCAGAAAGACGGAAAGCAGGCAACCAAATATCA
>SVGX01000022.1 GCA_015056105.1 Clostridiales bacterium
CCAATCACCGGGAATGTCCTTGTATGTGCCGTCCTTGCTCGGCACTTGGAAGAATTGCCACGCAGACCACGCAAAGCAGTCCCACACCAACAACAGGAACATATCGTTTTTGATAACTTCCATACTGGCGGGATCATCAAGCAATTTGTAGATATTTCTCGGCAATGACAGGGCGGGCGGATACTTTTCGACAAGCTCTCTCGGCAGAGCATAGAACAGTGTCAGCCATGAAAGATTGCTCCCTTGTGGGATTTCGATAATGCCATCGGGTACAATGGCGAAGAAGCTATAGCGCAGACTCATGTGGTTCATCTCTCTTCGGTGGTTTTGTATCGTTACGGTTATTGTAAGTTCCCGATTTGGGTAGTTGCCTCATCCGTAACAATTTCGCTGAAAGTGAAAAGTCTCATTCTCGGGCTTTTCACTTTCGTTACGCTTGTTGCAAGTGGTCAGTTTGACCACTTGCAGTATCTGTAACATTT
Source organism: Clostridiales bacterium (assembly GCA_015056105.1). Lineage (GTDB taxonomy): Bacteria > Bacillota > Clostridia > Christensenellales > CAG-138 > UBA1685. The sequence goes on from SVGX01000022.1 coordinate 483, forward strand.
ATCTGATTTCCGTTACGCTTATGCTCAGGTGTCAACTTGGCACTTTTCATTATCCGTAACCCTTTCTCTGTATGCCTTCTGTCGGCAGGCATTGCAGCAGAACTTAGCATCCGACCGCTTCGGCGTAAAGGTGTTGCCGCAGGTCTGGCAGATGCGGTCTTTTCGCTCCTGCGCACGCCGCCATCTCAGTTCCTTTTGATACCCATGATTGCCGCACAGAGAATACAGACAATACTTCTTGGTCTCGATGGTGGTGTAGAACACTCTGCCGCATCCCTTACAATGGAATCTGCGGACAAAGAGGTGGGTGGCCTTGCCCATCAGCCTTTTCTCGTAGTGTTCTTTGAGATAGTCCTGATTCTCGTATTCCCATTCGCTGTGATTTATCATTTACACATCCTCCATACTGCAAAAAATATAGAGGGGTTCGCATACCCCTCTATAACAGAGGGCATGAGAAGGCTCGATTTTTTCCAATCTTTCAAAAATTTTTTGAAATTTTTCAGATTTTTACGATTAACATCGGAATCGAAGCGAATGAAACGATACTGTGCTTATTATACAGGAAAATGTGAATAAATCTATTGTGCCTAAAGCGGGCAAAAAAAGAAGCGGTATCCGAATCGCAACGAAATCGGATACCGCCTCGGATCAATCAGTCAAGCGGTTTGTATTCAGTGACCGCTTTAAGGTAGGCTTCGGGATCGCCGTTAAGCACAAGATCGGCATAGGCAATGGGATCGTTGTAGATCAGATAGTCCAGCTCCGACCGCTGATACATATTGTCGGCAACCTCGTTCTCCACGGCAATGGTATCAATCGCAATCATGCTGCCATCGGTGAATTTCAGTTCCACACAGCAGTTGTCCATATTGTAGGCGCAAGATATTAAGGCTTTCATGGTATGTCCTCCATAATTCGTTATAAGATAGAAAATCCCGTCTGACTTCCTGTTAGAAATCAGACGGGATTTGTCCGTATGCACCCCGGTACCGTCAGCTAACAGTCGATAAGTGAATTAGTTCCTTATCACTGTTTCGCCAATGCGGAAGGGATTTTTGCTTGCAGTTTCTTATTTACGCAGGCCGAGACGGGCAACGATGGAGCGATAGCGCTCAATGTCGATCTCCTTAAGGTAGTTGAGGAGACCGCGGCGACGGCCGACCATCTTGAGAAGACCGCGACGGGAGTGGTGGTCCTTCTTGTTGATCTTGAGGTGCTCGTTGAGGTGGTTGATGCGCTCGGTAAGAAGCGCGATCTGCACTTCGGGGGAACCGGTGTCACCCTCGTGGGTCTGGTAGGTTGCGATGATTTCCTGCTTGGTCATGGATTTTTCCTCCTGAATTATTAATTGCCGTGAGCCGAGTGATGCGTCGGAGTGTCGCAAAACACAGCCAACGGTTCATGCCGCAAGATAGTATACCACAGGGAAAGCAGCTTGTAAACCGCTATTTTTCCTGATCTTTCAGGATATTTCTGGCATTGCGCACATCCGCAGCGATCTGCGCTGCGAGGGCATCGCGGCCGGAAAATTTCACTTCGCCGCGAAGGCGTTCGATGAACTCTACCTTGAGCGGCATGCCGTAAATATCCGCATCAAAATCAAGAAGATGCGTTTCCACCGTGGTGCGGCGGCCTTCCACCGTAGGATTGTTGCCCACATTTGTTACCGCATCGTAAGCCCTGCCGGATAGCACGGCCCGGGTTGCATAAACACCGGAAAGAGGCAGTACTTTGTTGCCGTAGTTTTCAAGGTTTGCCGTGGGGAAGCCGATGGTATGGCCGATGCGCCGGTTCATTTCAACGGTGCCCGAAAGCGCATAGCGCTTGCCCAGCATCGCGTTTGCATCCGGAATATTTCCTTCTTCAAGGCAGCGGCGGATACGGGAACTTGAGACCGGGGCTCCTTCATGGGAAACGGGTTCCATCACCGAAACGGTAAAGCCCAGATCCGCACCCATTTTGCGCAGCAGCTCCGTATTTCCCCTGCCTTTGCTGCCGAAGGTGTAGTTGAATCCGACCACCGCAGCACGCATATCGAAGCGGCGGCAGAGCATTTTAACGAAATCCGCCGGCGGTGTGGCGGCAAATTCAAGATCGAACACATCCGCCGCTACAAAGAGGCCGCTTGCTTCCAGCGCATAAAGCCGTTCAAGCTGCGTCATCAATAGCTTCGGTTCCCTGCCAAAGGGGGAAAGCGGATGGTTGCGGAAGGTGTAGATCATCGGCTCCGCGCCAAGCTTTGCGGAAAGCTCCTTCGCTTCCCGCAGCAGCGCCCGATGGCCCGCATGTACACCATCAAAGGTGCCGAGGGCGATCACGCTGCCTTTTTTTTCATTCTTCATTGGCCGGATCCTCCCCAAAGAACGTGGTAATATGGATCTTTCCGGCAGCAATAATGCCGATGCCGAGAAAACGGCCGTTTGCATAGGTACGGAGAAGCTCGTTTTCAGGGAGCGCTGCAAGCAGCGGATGGCTGATCTCCGCGCCGTTGGTCAAGAGGCGGTTTGCCCTTGTGCCGAGCCCGTCAAGCCGTGCTTCTTTATAATGGGAAAGGGCTTCTTCCACGCTGACAAGCGCGCTTTCAAGCCTTCCCTCTTCCTTGAGCTGCTTGAGTTCCGCAATGGAATACGCCCTGTCTGCGCTGAATGCACCCGAGCGGGTACGCAGCAAAAAGGAAAGGTGAGCAGGTACGCCGGCAGCCGTGCCGATATCATTGCAAAGGGTGCGCACATAAGTCCCCTTTGAACAGCACACCCGAAGAAGAAACCGGTTCTCCCCCGTTTGATTGACAAGCCGAAGATCGTGCACGGTAATATTCCGCACTTTCCGCACGATATCTTCCGCCCCTTCACGGGCAAGCTGATAAAGGCGCTTGCCATCCACGGAAACAGCGGAATACATGGGCGCCACCTGTTCAAGCGCTCCGGTAAAACCGGGCAAAACGCGAAGCAGCATCTCTTCCGTTACGACGGCTTCCATCTCTTCCGTTACCGTGCCGTAGGAATCCTGTGTATCGGTGGCTTTGCCGAAGGTGATCTCCGCATAATATTCTTTTTCTTTATCCACCAGAAGATCAAAAAGCCTGGTAGCCCGGCCAAGACAGATAGGCAGCACGCCCGCCGCGCCGGGATCAAGGGTCCCGGTGTGCCCCACGCGCTTCATTTTGAAGATATGGCGGATATCCGCCACCGCATCGCTTGAGGTCATTCCGGGAGGTTTGAGTACGTTTACAATTCCTTCCATACTTCCTTTAATGCGCTTTCGCAAAGCGCAACGGTTTTCGCTTGCGTTTCGGTCGCGGTGCCGTGAACGGTTCCGCCCGCAGCGTGCTTGTGTCCGCCGCCGCCCAGTTCAGCCGCAACACGGCTTACATCCGCTGCGATCTTGGAGCGCATGCTCACCTTATACACATTTTCTGCCTGTTCCCGGATAAAGACGGCGATCTCCACCCCTTCGATATCCCGCAGCCGTTCCACAACGCCATCGGAATCCGCACTTTCCGCACCGTAACGTTCATAGTCCGCAAGATGCAGATAAGTAAGGGCGATCTTTCCTTCCGCAAAGAGCGTCATGTTGGAAAGCGCACAGCCCATCAGCTTTTGTTTCCGATAGGGTACCGCCGCATAGATACGCCGGTATATATCCGTATTGTCCGCACCCGCAGCAAGAAGCGCCGCCGCACAGCGGAGTGTTTCAGGCTTTGTATTGTTATAGGCAAAGTTCCCGGTATCGGTCATGATGGCCGTGTAAAGGCAGGTGGCGATGCTTTCATCCACCCGGACGGGCAGCATGGCAAGAAGGGCGGCGATCATCTCGCCTGCGGCGGCAGCTTTGGGGGCAACCGCATTGTGCGCCGCAAAGCCGATATTCGTGCCGTGGTGGTCGATGTTTACGGTATCCTGCGCACCGTCAAACAGGCGCACAGCACTTCCAAGGCGCTGCCTGTCCGCACAGTCCACGGAAATAACATATTCCGTCTGCAGCGCATTTTCCGGTGTCAGCACCGCTTCCGCCCAGGGCAGGAAACGGTATGCCCGGGGAACTTCATCCTCACAGACCACCTGCGCACGCTTTCCCAATTGAAGGAGCGCACCGTAAAGCGCAAAGGACGACCCGAGCGCGTCGCCATCGGGCGAAACATGGGTGATCACGGTAAAGCCGTCTTTTTCATCGATCAGCGCGGCAATATTGCGCAGCATATCCTGCATGGTACACCTCTGCGTTTCAGGGGAAGTTCAGTTTTCTTCCTGTTCTTCCCTGTCTTTCCTGTCCTTGTTCAGGTCGTTGAGGATCCTGGCGATGTGCACGCTGTATTCAATGGAATTATCGAGAATGAACTTCAGCTGCGGCAGCGCACGGATATCGATCCTGCTGCCGAGCTCATGGCGGATAAAGCCTGCAGCCCGGTTCAATGCGGCGACGGAAGCTTCCCGCACCGCGTCATCGGGATCATATACGCTGACGCGCACCTTTGCCTGTTTAAGATCGTTGGTCACTTCCGCACTCATAATGGTGGTCATGGAAGAGATGCGGGGATCTTTCATTTCCCGTACGATCTCACTGATAGCCTTTTTGACCTCTTCGTTGATCCTTGTGTATCTGATGTTTGCCATTATCCATCCTTTCCGGCTTTTCCCAATGAAAGCGATACGGGCACTGCGCACAAGCGGCCCTGCCGAAACAGGGTGCCATGTCCGCACCGCCCGTGATCTTGCTTTTTCATGCGGGAACTGCCGCTGCTTTTACCGCTTGACTTCCACCATTTCGAATGCTTCGATGGTATCGCCTTCGCGGATATCGTTGAAGTTTTCAATGCCGATACCGCATTCGTAACCGGCGTTGACTTCCTTCGCATCATCCTTAAAGCGCTTGAGGGAAGCGATCTTGCCTTCGTGGATGACGATGCCGTCGCGCACAACGCGGATCTGTGCATTGCGGGTGACCTTGCCATCCTGCACATAAGCACCGGCAATGGTACCGACGCCGCTGACCTTGAAGGTGTTGCGCACAGAGATACGGCCAAGTGTATTTTCTTCGAAAACGGGCTTGAACAGACCCTTCATCGCCTTTTCGATATCCTCGATCGCATTGTAGATGACACGATAAAGGCGCATATCCACCTTTTCCTTTTCGGCAGCGGTGCGGGCGGCCGCATCGGGGCGCACGTTGAAGCCGATGATGATGGCGTTGGAAGCGGAAGCGAACATGATATCGCTGCCGGTGATGGCGCCTACGCCGCCATGAATACAGCGGACACGCACTTCCTCGTTGGAGAGCTTTTCAAGCGCCTGCTTGACGGCCTCAACAGAGCCCTGCACGTCAGCCTTGACGATGATGTTAAGGTCCTTGATCTCGCCTTCCGCGATCTGGTTAAAGAGATCGTCAAGGGAGACCTTGGAAAGATTCTTAAGCTGTTCCGCCTTCTGCTTATCGCGGCGCTCTTCGGCGACCTGGCGGGAAAGCTTGTCGATCTCCGCCACGTTCAGAATATCGCCTGCGGAGGGAACTTCGGAGAAGCCGAGAACCTCAACGGGCTGGCTGGGGCCGGCCTTGTTGACGCGCTTGCCCTTATCATCCACCATGGCGCGGACACGGCCGTAGGCGGTGCCGGCTACAATAGGATCGCCGATTTTCAGCGTACCGGTCTGCACAAGAACGGTAGCGATAGGACCGCGGCCCTTATCGAGTTCCGCTTCGATGATGGTACCCTTCGCGATGCGGTTGGGGTTGGCCTTAAGCTCGAGCACTTCCGCCTGGAGAAGGATCATTTCGAGCAGGTTATCAAGACCCATCTGCTTCTTCGCAGAAACGGGAACGCAAATGGTATCGCCGCCCCACTCTTCGGTAACAAGGCCATGCTCGGTCAGCTGCTGCTTGACGCGCTCGGGGTTCGCGGTATCCTTATCCATCTTGTTGATGGCAACGATGATCGGCACTTCCGCAGCCTTTGCATGGTTAATGGCCTCGACCGTCTGGGGCATGATGCCGTCATCCGCCGCCACGACGAGGATAACGATATCCGTTACCTGTGCACCGCGGGCACGCATGGAGGTGAATGCCTCGTGACCCGGGGTGTCGATGAAGGTGATGGTCTTTCCGTTGCAGGTAACAGTATACGCACCGATATGCTGCGTAATACCGCCCGCTTCGCCCTCGGTAACACTGCTGTTGCGAATGGCGTCAAGCAGGGAGGTCTTGCCGTGGTCAACATGACCCATAATGGTCACAACGGGCGGGCGCTCCACAAGATCCTTGGATTCATCCGCTTCGTCGCTGCTTTCAAGCAGCACCTCTTCAAAGGTCTTTGCAACGTTGTGTTCAAGCTCAATGCCGTAATCCGCCGCGATCAGGGAGCAGGTATCGAAATCGATCTCCTGGTTGATGGTGGCCATGATGCCGAGGATAAAGAGCTTCTTGATGATCTCCGCCGCCGGCTTGCCGATCTTTTCGGAGAGTTCTTTTACTGTGATGGTATCCGAGGTAATCACCGCTTTCTCAATCTTTACAGGCTCAGGCTTGTGCACAGGCGCCTGCTGCTGTTTTTTCTTTTTCTTGGTGCCGTAACCGCCTTCATCATCCCATCCGCGCGCAGAGGGTGCGGTCTCTTTCATGATGGCCTTCTTGTTCTTTGCGGTCTTGTTCCGCTCATCATCCCTCGTGCGGGAATGCTGGTTTTTGTTAGGATCAAAGGTGCGCTGCTCCTTGCCGCCCGTGATGGGTGCGGGAGCTGCCGCGCTGCGCGGTGCCTGCGGTCTCGGCCTGTCGCCGGTCTGTGCTGCAGGATTGCGCCGCTCGAAACCGCCCTGCTGACCGGGCGTGCGCCGTTCAAAGCCGCCCTGCTGACCCGGTGTGCGCTGCTGATAGCCGCCCTGCTGGCCTGCCTGACGCGGCGGACGGTCGTTCCCGCTGATGGGCCGGGCCTGATAACCGCCCTGTTTACCCGCCTGACGGGGCTGGCGGTCCGTGCGGGGCTGGTATTCGCCGCGCTGCTGCACATTACCCTGCTGGTAGCCGCCCTGCTGCCGGGGACGCTGTTCGCTCTGCCTGCGCGGTTCTGCGGGAGCAGGCTTTGCATTCTGCGGCTTTTCCGCGGGGGCGGGCGCAGGCTTCTGCGCTTCCTGCGTTTTTTCCGCCTTCGGCTGCTCCACAGGCTTTTCCGGTTCCTTCACCGGCTGCAGCTTGGGTTCTTCCGCCTTGGGCGCAGGTTTTTCCTCGGCCTTGGGCGCTGCCTCTGCGGGAGCGGGCGCTGCCTTTGCCGGTTCTTCCTTTTTCGCTTCTTCCTTTTTCGGTTCTTCCTTTTTGGGCTCTTCCCCGGGCACGCTGACGGGTTCATCCGGTTCGCCCACATGGAAAGCAAGGCTGCCGTCGGAATTGAGCAGCTCGCGCAGGCGTTCCGCCCGCTCAGTCTCGATGCGTGCCTTTTCCGCTGCCCTTTCCTTTTCGATCAGTTTACCTTCTGCGCGGCGCACATCCTGCAGCGTCGCACCCATATCGGTGTGTGTTTTTTTGATCCGCTCAAAAAGCTCTTTTGCCTGGGCCTCAAGCTCTTTCGCCGAATCGATGAATTTTGCTTTCGCCATTCATTCCACCCCCGTGTTAATTTGCGTTATCTTCCGATTTATACGCGCTTTGGATCATCTCCGCAAACCGCGCATCCGTGATCACGGCCACCATACGGCCATCCTTGCCGATAGCGCGACCCATATCCGGGATCAAAAGGCAAGGAATCTTTCTTTGTTCGCACATTGCGCTGTAACGTTTTTGCGTCGCTTCCGATGCGGTATCATCAAGAAGCACCATCCAGCAGGCATTGCCGTGTTTTACCGCCCGCTCGGACGCAAAATCGCCTGTGATGCATTTCCCGGCACGCATGGCAAAGCCCATGGCGCCGCGCAGTTTTGTTTCATTCACCGGGTTCGATCTCCTCTTTCAGGCGCAGGAAAACATCTGCTTCCACCTTGTGTTCAAGGGCCCTTTCCAGCGCGCGGATCCTTTGCGCCTTTTCAAGGCATTCCGCCTTGGGGCAGATGTATGCGCCGCGTCCGGAAGCCTTTCCGGTCTTATCCACGCGGATCTCCTCTTCCGGTGTGCGCACGATGCGCAGCAGTTCCTTTTTGGGCCGCATCTCACGGCAGCCTACGCACATGCGCATCGGGATCTTTTTTCCGGCCATTCGCGTTCCTCCAAAAGGATGTTACAGGATCTCGCCGGGATCTTCGGCAGGCTCTTCATCAAAAAGTTCAAGTTCCTGCTCCGCCTGGGTCTGACTCTTGATGTCGATCTTCCAGCCGGTAAGCTTGGCGGCAAGACGTGCATTCTGGCCTTCCTTGCCGATGGCAAGAGAAAGCTGATTATCGGGCACGATAACCTTTGCAGCCTTTTCCTGCTCGTTGATGTAGACCATAAGTACCTTGGCGGGACTCAGCGCCTTGGCAATATAAACGGCGGGATCGCTGTCCCACTCGATGATGTCGATCTTCTCGTTGTGAAGCTCGTTGACGATGCGTTCCACGCGGATACCGCGCTGACCCACGCATGCGCCCACCGCATCCACCTGCGGATCGGCTGAGAACACCGCCACCTTGGTGCGGAAGCCCGCTTCGCGGGCAATGGACTTTACCTGTACGACACCGGTCTGAATCTCGGGAACTTCGAGTTCGAAGAGTCGCTTCACAAGACCGGGATGGGTGCGGGAAACGAGGACCTGCGGCCCCTTGTTGGTCTTGCGGACTTCAAGAACATAGACCTTGATGCGGTCATTGCTTTCGAATTCTTCGCCGGGGATCACTTCGTTAAGGGCGAGAAGGCCGTCGGTCTTACCGAGCTCCACATAAACGCCGGCCTTTTCCACACGCTGCACGATGGCGGTAAGGATCTCGTTTTCCTTTTCAATGTATTCATCAAAGATGACTCCGCGTTCCGCTTCGCGGATGCGCTGTACCACCACCTGTTTGGCGGTCTGTGCGGCGATGCGTCCGAAGGCGCGGGGATTGGCTTCCTCTTCAAGGACATCGCCCACTTCGTAAAGTACATTGATCGCCTTGGCCTTTTCAAGGGAGATCTCCGCATGGGGATTTTCAACGTGTTCCACGACGGCTTTGGAAGCGAAGATCTGCACTTCGCCGGTGTCGCGGTCCACCACCGCGCGCACATTGCCGGTGGTGCCGTAGTTGCGCTTATATGCCGCGATCAGCGCAGATTCAAAAGCGTCTATCAGAATGTCCTTGCTGATGCCGCGTTCCTTTTCAATTGCGTTCAGTGCCTCGATAAATTCGGCGTTCATTTTGATGATCCTCCGTTTTCGTTCTTGCAGTTGGTAATAATTCTTCCCGATCTTTCGGTTTATTCAAAGTCAATATGCGGACGGACAAGCGCCGCATCCTTGCGGGCGATGGTCATTTCCCCATCCGCCGTGCCGCCCTTGCCGATCAAGGCGACGGTAAAGGCTTTTTCGTCGTAGGAAAGGAGCGTGCCGCAGAATTCCTTTTTCTTGTTGATGGGCGCATAAAGCTTCACATCAAGCTTGTTTCCGATATTGCGGGCATAATCCTTATCCTTTTTGAGCGGCCTGTCGATGCCTATGGAAGATACGGAAAGGTAATAGGCATCTTGAATGGGATCCGCCTCATCAAGAATGGGATCCACCGCCCGGCTGACCTTTTCGCAGTCATCAAGAGAAATGCCGTTGGGCGATTCGATGTAAAGCGTCAACACCCAGTTGCCGTGCTCTTTCTGGTATTCCACCTCATCAAGTTCGTAGCCAAGCGCTTCCACCGTGGGGCGCACCGCTTCAGCCACCGCTTCCGTGATCTTCAATCCGTTTCCCTCCGTTTTTTCACTTTCAAAACAAAAGAGCGGGATAAACGCCCACTCTTTTGCCCAAAAAACACAGCTTAAGCTGTCCAACGTCCTTATTATAACAGCTTGCGGAATTTTAAGCAAGCATTATATTACATTCCCGGCCTTTCCGGGGTTAAAAAAGCGTCAGCTGGTTCGTCTCCGGCATGCCTTCAAAACAGCCGAGTTCCCGGAGTGCCGTGACCACCGCACTGTTTGCTTTTGTGCGGGCACGGAAGTCTTCCACGGAGCCGAAAGCACCGCCGGACTGTGCCTCTTCAATGCCGATAGCGGCATTGGTGCCTACGCCCGCAATGGAAGAAAAGGGCGGGCGGATGGCATTGCCTTCGATTTCAAAACGTGTTGCCTTTGACTTCCGAAGGTCGACAGGAAGAAGTTCGATGCCCCTGAGATTCATTTCGTACACTACCTCGAGGATCACGAGAAGATCCGCCTCTTTCGTTTCAATGGTGTGCTCCTTTTCCTTCTGCTTCAGCACCTTGATGTTTTTTAGCACCTTCTCTGCCCCACCTGCCGCCGCGGCGATATCGAACGCATCTGCGCGGACGGTGAAATACACGGAATAGAACGCAAGAGGCAGATGCACCTTATAATATGCCACGCGGAAGGCCATCATCACATAAGCCGCCGCATGGGCACGGGGGAACATATATTTGATCTTTTTGCAGGAGGTAACAAACCATTCCGGCGTATCGATCTTTGCCATATGTTCTTCCATCTCCGGAGTGAGACCCTTGCCCTTTCGGACGCTTTCCATGGTCTTGAAGGACATGAGCGGTTCACCGCCGCGAAGGATAAGATAGTTCATGATATCGTCACGGGTACAGATGACCTGCGAAAGGGTGGCCTGTCCGCTGAGAACAAGATCCTGCGCATTGCCGAGCCATACATCCGTACCGTGGGAAAGGCCCGCAAGGCGCACAAGCTCTTCCATGGTGGTGGGTCGGGTATCCATCAGCATCTGCCTGACGAAATTTGTGCCGAATTCCGGAATAGCGATGGAACCCACATCGCAGTTGAGCGCCGCAAGGCTGATGCCGAGGGGTTCCGCGCTGCGGAAGATCATCATGGTATCCGGATCGTCAAGCGGGATATCCTTGGGGTCAAGGCCTGTAAGATCCTGCATCATGCGAAGGGCTGTCGGGTCGTCGTGGCCGAGGATATCGAGCTTGACGAGCCTGTCATCCATGGCATGGAAGTCGAAATGGGTGGTGATAGTGTTCTTTTCTTTTTTATCCGCCGGATACTGCACCGGAGAAAACTCGATGATATCGTTTTCCTGCGGAACGATTACGATGCCGCCCGGATGCTGACCCGTTGTGCGTTTGACGCCCACACAACCCGCCACAAGGCGTTCCGTTTCGCCCCTGTTGAAAGAAAGACCCTGCTGCTCGCAATAGCCCTTGATATAGCCGTAAATGGTCTTTTCCTGCAGTCCCGATATGGTACCCGCACGGAAGGCATGCCCCTCACCGAACATCTCTTCCACATATTTGTGTGCCACAGGCTGGTATTCGCCGGAGAAGTTCAGATCGATATCCGGCGTTTTGTCGCCCTTGAAGCCAAGGAACACTTCAAAGGGGATCTCATAGCCGAGCTTTTTATAAGGTGCCCCGCATTCGGGACAGTTTGCATCCGGCATATCCACACCGCAGGCATACTTTGTGCGGTCGATATCAAAATCGCTGTGCTTGCAGTTGGGGCACACATAGTGGGGCTGCAGCGGATTGACTTCCGTGATTCCCGCCATGGTAGCCACGAAGGATGATCCGACAGACCCTCGGGAGCCGACAAGATAGCCATCCGAATTGGACTTGTGCACAAGCCGCTGCGCAAGCAAATACAGCGTTGCATAGCCGTTGCCGATAATGGAATTGAGCTCCCTTTCAAGGCGTGCCGCCACCACCTCCGGCAGCGGATCGCCGTAGATCTCATGGGCGCGCTTTTCCGCCATGCCGCGAAGTTCTTCATTCGCCCCTTCAAAGGTGGGCGCATAGGTGCCTTTCTCGGAAAGGAACGCCTTCAGCCTGTCGCAGGAGTCGGCGATATCGTTCGGGTTTCTGACCACAACTTCAAACGCCTTTTCTTCGCCGAGATAGGAAAACTCCTCAAGCATTTCCTCCGTCGTCTTGAAATAAAGGGGCGCCTGCTGCTCCGCATCCTTGAAATCCCGGGCGCTCATCAATATGGCGCGGTAGATGGAATCCTCCGGTTCGAGGAAGTGAACGTCTCCTGTCGCCACAACGGGGATATTGAGCTCTTCACCCAAAGAAACGATGGTACGGTTCAGGTCTCTGAGCCCTTCCTCGTTCTTTACGGTCTCGTTTCTGACAAGGAATGCATTGTTGCCGATGGGCTGTATTTCAAGGTAATCGTATTCCTTTGCGACGGAAAGAAGCTTTTCCCGCTCTTCGCCCGCAAGCACAGCATGGAACAGCTCGCCCGCCTCACAGGCGGAGCCGATGATGAGCCCTTCCCTGTGCATTTCAAGCAGGCTGCGCGGGATGCGCGGCACGCCCTTCAAATGCTCAAGATGCGCATAGGAAACAAGGCGGTACATATTTTTCAGACCTTCATGGTTTTTTGCAAGAAGGATGATATGGTAGGTGCTTCTTTGCCCTTTCACCTTATCCCTGGGCACATAATCCGCAAGGGGCAGGCGCATAACGCCACGCTCCCGCATGCGCAGGGAAAGGGCGGCAAGCAGCGCCTTTACGGCAGCAGCCATCCCCTTCGCACCGGGCGCGGGAATATCGATACCGTTTGCATTGAGCGCATTTTCAATCCCCACATCCTTAAGATCGCGGAAAAGATAGTGGGTCAGCATCTCCGTATCCACACAGCATTCCGGAAAATCCAGCGAAAGCGCCTTCACCTTCCGATAAAAAGGAAGAAGCGTATCCGCACCGTGGAACACAAGGGCTGCGCCCCGGGCAAAATCGCAGAGCGCCGCAAGCGCATCGGGCAGAAGGGGTGCGGCATCAATATCATCCTGTGTCAGGGAAAGCGTTTCCGCAAGCGGCTGCGGCAGCGGTACGGCAGGGTTGACACGGGTATAAAAATGCTCTTCTTCCCCATTTTCATCATAGCGGATGGCAGCGATCTCAAAAAGCCCATCATTTCTGACACCGCCGCCCAGGGTAATGCCAACCGCACAAAGGAGGCTTCCCATGGGAATGAGCGTACAGTCAGGCAAAAGATAGCCTTCAACGCCGAGGATGACCTTGAAATCCTTGCCGGATTTGGCAATCTTATCCGCCGCGCCGACAACGGTGGGAAACGCCTGTACGACGCCGTGATCGGTGATGGCAACGGCTTTATGACCCCAGTTTGCGGCGGTGCTGACAGCAGCTTTCGGGTCAACAAGGCCGTCCATGGAGGACATTTTGGTATGCAGATGCAGCTCTACACGCTTGTGTTCCGCGTTATCCATCCTGCGGATGGGTTCTTTCCGGTAGATCCAGTTTGCAAAAATACAGTGCATGCTCATAAAATCGTCCCGGGCATAGCGTCCGTGAGCGACAAGCCATTTTCCGTCTTTTTTGCACTTTTCAAGGCGCTGTGCAACGGCATTTTCGTCTTTTTTCAGGAACAGCTTCAAAGGCAGCGTTCCGGATTTGTCGGAAAGATACATCGTCACGATCAGGCTTTCATCCCGGCAAACCTTCGTATCCATGGAAAGGATACCGCCCTGCACGGTAACGGTGCCCGACTCTTCATCCACTTCCACCATGCGGACGAGCTTTGCCCCGTTGGGATTGCCCATGATGATGTCTTCCTTGGGGATCACAGGCTTTTTGACGCCGCCGGCGCTTTTTTTCCTCTGCGGCGCCGCGTGAGCCTGTACAGCAACAGGTGCAGCAGCGGATTTCAATATTTCTTCCTTCTTCGCATCCGGCAGGGCGATACTTTCATCACCCACAAGACGCACAGCGATTTTTCCCCCGTATACGTTTTCCACCCATTTACAGAGCTTGTCCGCCCCGTTGAGCGTATTGGCGATCCCGCAAAGCCGCTCCGGAATATGCACCTCATATACACCGGGTGAAACCTCTTCCCAAAAAGCATTGGAAAGCACGGGCCGCATCAGCGGCGAGAAAAAGCACCAACTTTCGGAAAGGATTTTTGCAAAGCCTTCATCCGCCATGAGCGCAGGTCCATTGGTAGCACGGATAGAAAGCGGACAGCCGGGCATCAGCGTGTTGAGCTCCGCGGTGACTGCAGCAGCATCGCCCGCGTGCAGCGGCCATTCAAAGAAAAGCAGCGCCACGAGCCTGTTTTCGCTTTTATGCAGCTGTACCCCCTGGATCGTTACGCCATATGCGTCAAGGTCTAAAACACCGCCCGGTATGCTCATTACTCTTGCTTCTCCCTTTCCTGCAGCATCATGCGCATTTCTTTCAAAAACCGTTCCGTAATAGCGGGAAGCTCGCCGGAAAACGCCTGCTCGCCCCGTTTGAATACCACCGCGTTCGTTCTGCCGAAGGCAATGCCGATATCCGCTTCTCTCGCTTCGCCGGGTCCGTTGACGGCGCAGCCCATGACCGCTGCCTTGAGATACGGTCCCGTTTGTGTGAATTCCTTTGCCACCCGCTCCGCAAGGGCACCGTGGGCTTCAATGTTTTTGCACCTGCCGCAGGTTGGGCAGCTGATGACCTCCACACCTTCTTTTCGGAGCCCGAGCACACGCAGGATCATTTTTCCCGCCTCCACCTCCTGCACGGGGTCACCGGTCAAAGAAACGCGCAGCGTATCGCCGATACCGTCAAGAAGCAGCGCGCCGATGCCGATGGCGGATTTGATCCTTGCTGTCTCGCCGCCGCCCGCTTCCGTAACACCCACATGCAGCGGGTAATCGCAGGCTTTGTGCAGGATGCGGTATGTCTCCACTGTTTCCTGCACGCTTGAGATCTTTGCGGATATGACAATATCATAGAACCCCGCATGCTCCAAAATGCGAACATGGGAAAGGGCGCTTTCCGCAAGAGCTTCCGGGGTAGGCGCACCGTAGCGGGCAAGAAGCGCTTTGTCAAGGGAGCCCGCATTCACGCCGATACGGATGGGCACCCGATGCACCTTTGCGCAGCTGACAAGCTCCTTCACCTTCGCTTCGCTGCCGATATTGCCCGGATTAAAGCGGATCTTATCGATGCCGTTTTCCATGGATGCGATGGCAAGGCGGTGGTCAAAGTGGATATCCGCCACGAGCGGCACGGAAACTGCATCCTTTACTGCGCGCACCGCCGCCGCGGCGGCGGTATCATTCACCGCAAGGCGCACGATATCGCAGCCCGCCGTTTCAAGGGCTTTTACCTGCGCAATGGTCTTTTCTGCATCGCCGGTATAGGTATTCGTCATAGACTGGACGGAAATGGGCGCACCGGCGCCCATTTTGACATTGCCGCAGCATACGGCTCTCGTTTTCTGTTTCATCTTCGCCTCCGAAGAAAGTTCAGCCTTAGAATAATCCGTTGGAAAGACCTCTTATATCGCTCACCACGAGTACGATCATCAGGCCGAACAGAAGCAGCAGCCCGATAAAATGTACGATGCCTTCCTTTTCCTGCGAGATGGGCTTGCCGCGCAGAAGCTCAATGAGAAGGAACACGAGCCTGCCGCCGTCGAGGGCCGGCAGCGGCAGAAGGTTCATCACCGCCAGATTCACACTGATGAGCGCCGAAAGATACAGCACCGTTTCAAAGCCCGTGCGTACCGCCTGTCCGATGATGGCCACCGTGCCCACAGGGCCCACCACGTCACCTTGCTTAACGCCCTCGGTAAAGATACTGCCGATAAAGCGCAGCATCTCTGCCACAAGGGAGAAAACAAACCGGAAAGAACCGCCCAGCGCTTCAAAGAAACCGCTGCGGTATCTGCCGTAGCCGTAGGTGATGCCGATCAGGTTACGGCCTTCCGCTTCGTTGTAAAAATCCGTCAGAATAAGATCCAGCGTTTCCCCGTCGCGTTCCACAGTGAGGACCATCTCCTCGCCTTCCGCCCCAAGGATCAGCTCCGAAGCCTGATCGAATTCTTCCACTTCCGTACCGTTGACCGCAAGGATCACATCCTCCGCCCGCACACCTGCCGCTGCGGCCGGCGTGCCCGCGGCAGGGTCCTCAAGGATGGTGGGGATCGGCACATTCTGTCCGTATCCCATCAGAAGCCCTATCGCAAGTAATATTGCCAGCAGGATATTCATAACGGGGCCTGCCGCCACCACGATAATGCGCTTCCAGGTTGGGTGGGATGAGAAGGAACGTGCATCCTTCGCCTCTTCATCCTCCCCGTAAAAGCGGCACATACCGCCGATGGGAAATGCACGCAGCGCATACAGGATGCCGTTTTTTTCCTTTTTCAGCACGGCGGGGCCCATGCCTACCGCAAATTCCAATACCGTAAAACCAAGAAGGCGGCCCGCAATGAAATGGCCAAGCTCATGCACCACCACGAACACGGAAAGCACCACGAGCGCCGCCAGGATCGATAAAAACGTCGTCAAATCTTCTCCATCGCTTTCTCCGCAAGGCGCCTTGCCTCACGGTCCAAATATAACACATCCGCAAAGCTGCGGACTTTGCCTTTGGGCATGTGTTCCATCGCATATTCCACCGCAGAAACGATGCCGTAAAAGCCGATCTCTCCCCGACGGAAACGCGCAACTGCCGCTTCGTTCGCCGCATTGTAGGCAATGGGCAGCACCTCGCCCTCTTTAAGCGCCGCATAGGCAAGAGGGATAGACGGGAAACGCTCCGCATCCGGCGCTTCAAAGGTCAGCTTGCCCACTTCGGCGAGGTTCAGCGCACCGAAGGCGGAAGGCTGCCTTTCGGGATAAGCGAGCGCATAGTGGATGGCAAGACGCATATCGGGCTTTGAAAGCTGCGCAAGCGTGCTCGCATCGTTGAATTCCACCATGGAATGAACGATAGATTCGGGATGCACAAGAACGCTGATGCGTTCCCCTTCCACATCAAAAAGATAGCTTGCCTCCATGATCTCAAGCCCCTTATTGAACAGGGTCGCGGAATCGATGGTGATCTTCGCTCCCATGTTCCAGGTCGGGTGTTTGAGGGCGTCCGCCACAGTAACGCTTTTGAGCCGTTCCTTTGAAAACGTGCGGAAAGGCCCGCCGGAAGCCGTCAGCCAAAGGCGTTTGACCTCGTTTTTCCTGCCGCCCGCAAGACACTGGAAGATAGCGGACTGTTCGCTGTCCACAGGGATAATGGCACCGCCTTTTTGAAGCGCCGCCTCCACAAGGGAATGAGCGCAGACAATGCTTTCCTTGTTGGCAAGCGCAACGGTCTTTCCCGCTTCAAGGGCTTTCAAAAGCGGCTCCGTGCCCGCAAAACCGGATATGCCGTTGACGGCAATATCGACCTCATCAAGGGATGCGGCAACGCTTGCAGCATCCTTCCCCACAAGCAGCTTTGTGCCCGCAGGAAGTGCATCTTTTACCGCCGCAGCGGCCGTTTCATCCTCTACCGCTACATAGGCAGGATGAAATTCCGCCGTCTGTTCAAGCAACAGCTTGACATCACTTCGAACCGCCAGCACGCCCACTTTGCCGAGGGTCGGATCTGCCCGCAGCACACCCAGCGTTTGTCTGCCGATAGAACCCGTGCTGCCGAGAACTGCAATGGTTTTCATACCCAATTTTATTATACTCCCATAATTTTGAACACAGCGTAAACGATAGGGGCGCAAAAGAGAACACTGTCAAGCCTGTCCAGGACGCCGCCATGTTCGCCGAAAAGCCTGCTGTAATCCTTAATGCCCGTCCAGCGTTTGATGGTGGAGGCAAAAAGATCGCCGAACTGTCCGAGCACGCCGCAAACAAGCCCCAGCACGATCAAAAGAAGGAGCGGAACATCCGCCGGAAAAACGCGCTGCATGAAATACACGAGCACGCCGGCAAGGCCGCCGCCGAACACGCCGCCGATGCCGCCCGCAACGGTTTTATTGGGGCTGATGGAAGGGCAAAGCTTCTTTTTGCCAAACAGCCTGCCGAAGGTATAGGCAAGGGTATCCCCAAGAAGCGGCATGGCGAAAATGGAGAGAAGCGCAATGCGGCTTTTGTTATAATCCCCTGCGTATTCCGCCACCATGGCGATGCAAAGGAAAAAGGAAAGCGGATAAACGAGAGCAACAAAACTTGAGAACGTATCCTCCTGCTGCCGGATGCCCGTGAGGATGCGGTCCATCAGCGTGATCACGGCCGCAGCCATAAAAAGAAGGAATACCGCTTCAAGGCCAAAGAGCTTATAAAGCGTAAAATAGCCTGTAGCAAAAAGATATGCGCCTGCCCAAAATGGGCGCCTGTCCTTTTTATCAAAGGCGTTTCCAAGTTCGTATACGCTGATCATTGCGCCGAGGGTAAAAATCACGCACTGTGCCCATCCGCCGAACCAAAGGATCACGCCAAGCAATACAATGAGGATACCCGCCACAAGGAAACGGTTCAGAAGCTTTGACAATTGTTACCCTCCCTTTTATTTGAGACCGCCGAAGCGCCTGTTGCGCTGCGCAAAGTCACGCAGCACACCCATATAAAGTTCATCCGTAAAATCCGGCCAAAGCGCATCCACAAAGGCGAATTCCGCATAAGCCGCCTGCAGCAGCAGAAAGTTGGAAAGCCGCTGGTCGCCGCCCGTGCGGATCAGAAGATCAAGCTCCGGCAGACCGCCGGTATCAAGAGCTGCAAGCAGTTTTTCCTCATCGATGGCTTCAGCATCGAGCCGTTTTGCAGCGACCTCCGCCGCAAGCTTTTTTACCGCGCGCACGGTCTCGCTGCGGCTGCCGTAATTAAGCGCCACATTGAGGGCGAGCCCCGTGTTGCGGGCGGTCTTTTCCTCCGCCGCGATCACGCTTGCGCGTACGTTTGCGGGAAGCCCTTCCTTTTCGCCCAGCATCCGGATACGCACATTGTTGGCATGAAGTTCTTCCACTTCGTTTGTAAAGTATTCCATAAAAAGGCCAAAAAGCGCATCTACTTCCGCTTTTGGCCGTTTCCAGTTTTCGGTAGAAAAGGCATAAAGCGAAAGCGCCTTTATGCCAAGGTCGGAGCTTATACGAATGATGCCCCGAAGCCGCTCCGTGCCGGCGCGGTGACCGAAAGCGCGGGGCATGCCCCGCTTTGTTGCCCAGCGGCCGTTTCCGTCCATAATGATGCCCACATGGGCAGGAAGGCGTTCACCGAGAGTCAGTTTTTCCTTTTGCACATCGATCTGCAAGAGTTTTCTCCTTGAAAAAGAATGACGGCGTGGCGAACGCCGTCATCCCGGTTATGGTTCCTGATACATAAGATCCGTTTTAAAAACGGAAAAGGTAAGCTCCGCTTCCGCATCGCCTTTGCGCCGCTGTCTTATCACGCGGCTTTCGTTGCCCTTCACGCCCTTGCGGCTTGAAACGCCGACCGTACTGACAGCGAAGCCTTCCGCTTCAAGGGCGGCCACGGCACGCGAAAGCTCCCAGCCCAATACATCCGTCAAACCGACATGATCTCCTTTTCCTTATCGGCGATGAGCTTATCGATGTCCTTGATGGTGGCATCGGTCTGCTTCTGCGCCTGGTCTTCCATCTTCTTCTGGTCATCCTCGGTGATCTCGCCGTCTTTCTTCTGCTTCTTGATCTGCTCAATAGCATCGCGGCGGATAGAGCGGATGGCGACCTTGGATTCCTCGCCCTTCTTGCGGACGATCTTGACAAGATCCTTGCGGCGCTCTTCCGTAAGCTCCGGGAAAACAAGGCGGATGCACTTGCCGTCGTTGGAGGGGTTGATGCCGAGGTCGGACTTCTGGATGGCCTTTTCAAGATCCTTAATGATGCTCGGATCATAAGGGGTGATCACAAGAAGGCGCGGCTCCGGAGAAGAGATGTTGCCCACCTGGTTCACGGGGGTCGGGGAGCCGTAATAATCTACACTGATACGGTCAAGCACCTGCGCATTGGCGCGGCCGGCGCGAAGGCTTGCAAGATCCTTTACAAGCACTGCAACGGTTTTACCCATTTTTTCTTTTGCGGTTGCGATAACGTCCATATTCCTGCCTCCATTTCCTGTAGAACATCACTTTTATTGTAATGGAAAAGCGGCTTCGTTACAAGCCTAAAAAACAAATCAATCGATGAGAGTGCCCACATCTTCGCCCTGCACGGCTTTGAGGATGTTGCCCGGCTCCTTCATGGCAAAAACAAGGATCGGAATATGCTGTTCCCTGCAGAGGGTGATGGCGGTAAGGTCGGTTGCCTTAAGATCCTGTTCGATCACTTCATCGTAGGTAAGATGGCTGTAGCGCAGCGCATCCTTTACCTTGTTGGGGTCTGCGGAATAGACGGCATCCACGTTCTTTGCAAGAAGAAGCACGTCCGCACGGGTCTCCGCCGCCTTGAGGGCAGCTGCGGTATCAGTGGAAAAGAACGGAAGGCCGCTGCCGCAGGCAAAAATGACCACCTTACCGGCTGCAAAGGCTTCTTCCGCCCGCTGGGAGGTGAAGGTATCGCATACGCGCTCCATGGGAAGAGCGGAAAGCACTTTGCAGGGAACGCCGATTTTCCGAAGTGCCGCTTCCATGGCAAGGGAGTTGATGCAGGTGGCAAGCATGCCCATCTGGTCCGCCTTGTTGCGGTCCATATCGCCGCTGCTTCTGCCGCGCCAGATATTGCCGCCGCCGATGGTGATGCCGACTTCCACGCCCGCATCGTTCAGGGTCTTCACATCCGCCGCGATACGCTCCACCGCATCAAAATCGACGGCATCCCTGCCGCCCATGGCCTCGCCGCTCAGCTTCAGCGAAACGCGCTTATACTTAAGATCCATCTTTTGTTTTTCCTCCCTGTTGTATTCTTTTGGGAAAACGCCTGTTTTTGGATATAAAAAGGGGGAACATGCGTGATGTTCCCCCTTTCGCGGTCTTATTTCTGCATCTGGCCCATAACTTCTTCCGCGAAGTTATCCTGACGCTTCTGGAGGCCTTCGCCCATCTCAAAGCGATAGAACTTGGCAACGGTAAGATCGCCGTTATTCTTCAGCATGGTGCGGACGTTCTGATCGGGATCCTTTACGAAGGGCTGCTCAAGCAGGCAGACTTCCTTGTAGTACTTCTCGATACGGCCTTCCACCATCTTTTCGATGATGTTGGCGGGCTTGGGCTTGGGCTCGTTCATGGCCTGCTCACGGAGGATCTTGCGCTCATGCTCGATATCTTCCTGGTTGCAGTCTTCCTTGGAGATACAGTTGGGCTTCGCAGCGGCGATGTGCATGGCAACATCGTGGATGGCAGCTTCGTTGCCCTTGGCTTCGCCGACGATCTCAACGAGAACGCCGATCTTGCCGCCGAGGTGGATGTAGGTATCCACGCAGCCGTTGGCGGCTTCAACAAGAGCAAAACGGCGAAGGGTGATCTTTTCACCGATCTTGGCAACAGCCTGGTTGATGAGCTCGGCAACGGTGCCATTGCCGCAGTCCATAGCCATGAGGGCATCAACATCGGCGGGCTTCTTATCGGCGACGAGCTTGGCGATATCGGCAACAAGAGCCTTGAAATCATCGGTCTTGGCAACGAAGTCGGTCTCGCAGTTCATTTCCACGATAACGCCGGTCTTGGCATCTTCGGAAACATAGCTGGCCACGATGCCTTCCGCAGCGATGCGGGCAGCCTTCTTGGCGGAAGCGGCAAGGCTCTTCTCGCGAAGATAGTCCATCGCCTTATCCATATCGCCGCCACACTCGGTGAGGGCCTTCTTGCAATCCATCATGCCGGCGCCGCTCATTTCACGAAGCGCCATTACATCCTTGGCAGTAAACATAGTTTGTTGCTCCTTTTCGAAATTATTGGTTCAAGTGAGCTTAAAATTAAAACTCGTCTTCCTGAGCGGGGGCTTCTTCGTCAGCCATCTGCTCGCCCTGCTTGCCTTCGAGAACGGCGTCAGCCATCTTGGAAGCGATGAGCTTCACTGCACGGATAGCATCATCGTTGCCAGGGATGGGGTAATCGGCCTCATCGGGATCGCAGTTGGTGTCAACGATCGCAACAACGGGGATGCCGAGGGTCTTGGCTTCGAGAATGGCGATGTGCTCCTTGCGGGGATCAACAACGAAGAGCGCGCCGGGGAGTTTCTTCATATCCTTGATGCCGCCGAGGTTCTTTTCAAGCTTTTCCTGTTCGGCCTTGAGCTTGATGACTTCCTTCTTGGGCAGGAAAGCGAAATCGCCTTCCGCTTCCATCTTCTCGATCTTGCGGAGCTTCGCGATGCGGCCCTGGATGGTCTTGAAGTTGGTCAGCATGCCGCCCAGCCAGCGCTGGTTGACATAGAACATTTCACAGCGCTTGGCTTCCTGTTCGATGGATTCCTGGGCCTGCTTCTTGGTGCCGACGAAAAGAACGCTCTGGCCGTTCATGGCGAGATCGCGGATGAAGTAGTAAGCTTCGTCGATCTTCTTCACGGTCTTCTGCAGGTCGATGATGTAGATGCCGTTGCGCTCGGTGAAGATGTATTCCTTCATCTTCGGATTCCAGCGGCGGGTCTGGTGGCCAAAGTGGACACCGGCTTCAAGAAGCTGCTTCATGGAAATAACAGACATGGGTAATGTACCTCCTCGTTTTTTTCCTCCCCGCGCATCTTCCCGGAAGGCAAGCCCTTTCCGGGGCACGAGTGCCTTCGGTCCGCACGGGTGCGTATTTTGTTTTACGCGGGCGCGCCATTTCCACGGGGCGCACCATCGGATATTTTAGCATGAAAAAGGCCGGAAAGCAAGCACTTTTCGCTTGTATTCCGGCCGAAAATCATACTTTTTTTGATGCTGTTTACTTTGCCTCGCCGAAGGTGCACTTGTCGGCATCCATCACGAACTTTTTGCCGAGGGGCAGTGACAGCGTGGGCTCACAGTGGCCGCAGCGCACACCCTTGATGGTGGGTTTGCCGGCAGGCACGATGAGCTCTTCAAAGATGGTCTCCCAGGAAAGCACATAATCGGGATCTTTGGCTTCGCAGTCAGAGAAATCGCCGATCAGGATGCCGGCACAGTCATTGAGTTTGCCCGCGTTGCGCAGGGCAGTCAGCATGCCGTCGATCTTGTAGGGCTTTTCGCCGACATCTTCAAAGAAAAGGATCTTGCCCTTGGTGTCAACTTCCCAGGGAGTGCCGAGGGATGCAACCAGCAGGGATAGGTTACCGCCCACAAGAACGCCTTCCGCCTTGCCGCCCACAAGGGTCTCGCGGGGATATTCGGCAGGATTTTCGTAGTTGGCTTCCGTGCCGAAAATCATGGCCTTTGCACAGGCATAGCTGAAATCATCGGGCTCATAGAGGGCACCTGCCATGGGCATATGATAGGTCACAAAGCCGCACAGCTGGTTGAAAGCAACGTGATAAGCGGTGACATCGCTGTAACCCGCAAAGAACTTCGGGTTTTTGGCGATCACATCATAATCGAGAAGCGGGAGGACGCGGTGTCCGCCGTAACCGCCGCGGGTGGCGATGATGCCATCGATGGATTTATCCGCAAAGGCTTTGTTGATATCCGCCGCGCGGACTTCATCCTTGCCGGAAAGATAGCCGTAGCGCGCACCGGCGCTTTCGTATACCACCACCTCAAAGCTGAGGTTTTCAAGGGCTTTTACACACTCGTCAAGCTTGCTGGTAGCGCTGGAAGGGCCGATTAGCGCAACGCGGGCGCCGGGGAACAGTTTGGGTGCAAACATGGTCATTCTTCCTCCTCGATTTCATCCATCAGCTCAAGAAAATGGGAAAACAGTTCGTCAAGCAGGATCTCATTGTCCACAGGAATGTAGCTGTCGCCATCCTCACCGCGCTCAATGCGCATAAAGACAAGCTCCGCCTCCTCATCAAGATCCGGCTCTTCCCCCTCCTCTTCCGAAACGGGTTCAAGCGCTACATAGCGATCCCCTTCGTAAAGGAAGGTCAATATATGGTCGAAGCGTTCCGCTTCGCCGTTTTCATCCAACAGTACGACTTCGTCTATATATTCTTCGAATTCCATGCTGTTTCCTCCGCCTTAAAGTTTGGGATTCGTATCAAGATAGCCCTGCAGGATGATGGTCGCCGCCAGCTTGTCCACCACCTTGCGCCGCTTCTGCCAGTTCATTTCCGCTTCATAAAGCACCCGCTCCGCGCTGACCGTGCTCAGGCGCTCATCGTAAAAGGCATGCTCGCCCTCAAAGCCCTCGAGCACCGCCGCCGCGAATTCCTTTACCTTTTCAGACTGGAAGCCGTAGCTGCCATCCATATTGCGGGGCATGCCGAAAAGAAGTCTGACGGGCTTATAGCGCTCCGCCAACGTGCGGATATAGGCCGCATCCTTTTCCATATCGCCTGTACGGGTATATGTCTCAAGCCCCTGGGCCGTGATGCCGAGGGGATCGGATACCGCGATACCGATGCGGCGGTCACCCACATCAAGCGCCAACACTCTCTGCATGGGCGTTACCTTTCTTCGCCGATCTGCGAAAGGTGTTCGGGCGCATTGACATAGAAGCGCACCAGCTCTTCAAGAAGCTCGTCCCGCTCCAGCATGCGGATGAGATAACGGGCGTTGTTGTAGCTCGTAATATAGGTGGGATCGCCGGAAATAAGGTAGCCCACGATTTGGTTGATAGGATCGTAGCCCTTTTCCCGCATTGTTGCAAACACGCGCATGAGCACTTCGTTTGCGGTATTCTTTTCCCTGGGGATGCGGAACTGCATGGTTTCATTGGTATGATCCTTCAATGCATATCCCTCCGTTTCCGTGGCAATATTTTCTATACTATCATTATAGCGCATCCGCCGCCAAAAGCAAATACGGATGACGTTCCGCCACCCGTATTCTTCACTTTTTCACACTCATGTTCCCTTCAGGAAAACATGTGCCCAAACTGGCCTACGGCGCGCTTGCCGCACCGAAGCGCCCGCTTCGAATCCCGCATCATGCGCCGGGAAACATCCGGATACATGGCGATCACGCCGGCAGTAGCCATCACCATGCCTGCGGCCACACCGAGCATCAATGCTGCTGTTTTCAAGACCCCTTCACTCCTTTCCCGCTCACTTTGAAAATAGTTTCTCCCGGAACATTCGAAAAAGAAGTGGGAGTTTTTGCAAACTCCTTTTTGTGCTATAATATTTTTATTATGGAAAGTATCCGGAGGATGCAAATGGACAATACATTTTTGCCCCTTGTTTTCAGAATGCGCTACATCAGCCGCTGGAGCCTGATGTTCAACACAGAAAAGGAAGATCTGATGCAGCACACCGCAGAGTGCGCTTTTTTGACGCACTTTCTTGCCACGGTGGGAAACACGGTCTTTCACAAAAACTACGATGCGGACAAGCTCGCCGTCTATGCCCTTTACCACGATGCTTCCGAGGTTTTGACAGGCGATCTTCCCACCCCCGTCAAATACTACAACGATGAAATGAAGAGCATCTACAAGCAGATCGAGCGCACTGCCGCGGATAAGCTCAAGCAGCATCTGCCGGAGCCCCTTCGCGGCGTTTACGCCCCCTATCTTGACGGCACAGCCCTCAGCGCCGAGGAAAAGCGGCTGCTCAAATGTGCAGACAAGCTTTCCGCTTATATCAAGTGCATTTACGAGCTCAACGCCGGCAACCGTGAATTCCAGCATGCCTATGCCGCCATCGGTGCCGAGATCGAAAAAACAGAATGCGAAGAGCTCCGCTATTTCCTTGACAACTGCCTTGATGCATTTTCGCTGACCCTTGACGATTTACAGGGCACGCTGTGATAGTATCCAAAGATCAAAAAGCGCCTGCAGATGTTACCGCAGGCGCTTTCATTTTGATCATTTTCAGTAATCAAGATAGGACACGTAATCCACCACTTTGCCGCCCTCCAAATACACAAGGGGCATACGGCGGCTTTGGCGGCAGACATATTCCGTATCGGAGGTACCGGAGATATTGCCCGCATCCTCCTGCGAAATGGTCACGCCGTTCTGCGTGCCGCAAAGCACGATCTCATCGCCGATCTTCGGGGCATCCACTTCCGTGATGTCGATCATCATCTGATCCATGCATACCCTGCCGATGATGGGGCAACGGACGCCGTGAAGGAGCACGTGACCCTTGTTGGAAGCAAGGCGGGAAGTGCCGTCCACAAAGCCGCAGGGCACCACACCCACAACGGTGGTTTTCGCCGCGGTATAGGTGCAGCCGTATCCAACCTTCGTTCCCTCTTCAATGGTGCGGATGGAGGCAAGGCGGCTCTTTACGGACATAACCGGCTTTTCCTTGCTCCAATCGAAGCAATACTGGCCAAACACGGAGGTGCCGGGGCGTACCATGTCAAGGTGCATTTCCGGGAAGCGGTAAGTGGCACCGCTGTCGCACATATGGCGGATCTTAATATCTGCACCCTTTTCCTTCAGTTCATCGCAAACGGCCTTGAAGCGGGAGAACTGCAGCTTTGCATAGGCGTCATCCTCGCCGTAAGCGGCGGCAAACATGGAGAAAATGCCTTCCACATGCAGGTTTTCCATTTTGGTGACAGCAAGGATGTTTTCCACCGTCATATCGTTATAGGAAAAACCGAGGCGGCTCAAGCCCGTATCCACGCTGACATGGATGGTGAGCTTTTTACCCTTTTCCGCTGCAAGAGCGTTGAGCTGCGCTGCCTGCTCCATCGTAAACACATTTGGAACAAGGTCATAGTCAAAAAGAAGATCGTAGGAATCGTCAAAGGTATAGCCGAAGATGAGGATGGGCAGCTTGATGCCTGCCCTGCGCAGTTCCACACCCTCTTCCGGGATAGCAACACCAAGGTATTCCACGCCCATCTCCTCGAATAGTTTGGAGCAGCGCACCGCACCGTGGCCGTAAGCATTACCCTTGACGGCAATGAGCATTTTCGTTTCCGGTTTCATGAAGCTGCGGATATATTCCACATTGAAACGCAGCGCATCAAGATCGATCTCGAGCCAGGAAGAACGCATTTAGTCCCCTCCCTTACATCATGCCAAGGTAGCGCAGCACAAGGCGCACCTGCAGTTCCACGTTGATGTCGAGCACCGCTTCATCCACCATAAATTCCTTGCTGTGATGAGGCCAATCAGTGCCATTTTCATGATTACCGAAGCCAACAAGGCAGTAGCAGCCGGGAATATTGCCTTCGCGGAGGAATTCCGCAAAGTCATCGCCGCCCATTTCACGGATGCCCTGGTCAGTGACAGCCTTGATGGAATCTGATTCCGCAAGAATGCCCTTCACCATCTCGGTCAGTTCAGGATCGTTGGAAAGAAGACTGTTGCCAAAGTTGATCTCCACATCGCATTCGCAGCGGTAAGCGGCAGCAACAGCCTTTACAAGCTCCGTAAAGCGGGCATGAACGGCCTTTTCGTTTTCATGCATGCAACGGATGGAGCCTTCCATTGTCAGCGTATCGGGAATGATGTTCATATAGTCGCCTGCATGGATGGAGCCGACGGTGATCAGCGTAGGCTCCTCAATGGTGCCGAACTCCATGGTCTGCATGGAGCAGATAGCGTTGAGCACATGGCGGCCCGCTTCGATGGGACTGACACCCGAGGAGGGGGAGCAGCCGTGGGTGCTCTTGCCGTGAATGGTCACCTTGAAATAATAGCTGGAAGCGAAGATGGGGCCGGCGGTGATCGCCACGGTGCCGAGGGGCTGGGGTGCCCAAACGTGCATGCCAAAGATGGCATCGGGACGGGGATCGGTGAGTGCACCGTCCTCAATCATCATGGGAGCGCCAAGCACTTCCTCATTGGGCTGGAAGAGGAACACCACGGTGCCCTCGATCTCATCCTTATGGGGTGCAAGGATCTTCGCCACCGCAAGCTGGATGGCCACATGGCAATCGTGACCGCAGGCATGCATCACGCCCGGATTCTGAGAACGGAAGGGAAGATCGTTTTCCTCATTGACGGGAAGCGCATCCATATCAGCACGGAGCATCACGGTCTTGCCGGGCTTGCCGCCCTCAAGAACACCGATCACGCCGGTGCCGGCACAGCGGCGCACACGAAGTCCCAGTTCCTTCAGCGTATCTTCCACGATCTGCGCAGTACGGAACTCCTGAAAGCCCAGTTCCGGGTGTGCATGGATATCACGTCTGGTGGCGATAGTTTCTTCGGAAATAGCCTGTATCTCTTTTTTCAGATCGATCTGCATAGATAAAGCTCCTTTGTATTCATTTATAGCATTATGTTTTAATAAGATCCATCCGGCTCCAAAGACGGCATGGCAGACCGGATAACATTTTTTCTAATGATAACACCATAAAAGATCTGTCACAATAAGCAATTTGAATGAAATACATTTCGATCCGGTTGTGTTTTTGTATACTGACCATAGTAGTATGCCCTCGCATGTCCCTTGATCAGCTTGGCAAACTCCTCCGTCAGACGCAGGGCGCTGTTGAGGCTCTCGTTCTCCTCCTGCACGGCGGTGAGGTCGGCAGGGGTGGTGTCTTTCATGGAGAAGATTAATCCAGTTCCTCGATCCTCCGGATCATTTTCTCTTCCGTTTCGCTGCTCTCGATGATCTCCCTCAACCGTTTGGCTTCCGCTTCCCGGCTTGCGTGATCCTGTGGATCGTACTTCTTGATACGTTGGGAAGTCAGTTCGATAATGCGATTCGAAGATGTCTTCGTCCATATGGCTTCGGAGAGCTTGCACCGCTCTATTACCTTGCTTTTCTGCTGCATAGAGATACCTCCTTACTATATCAATATCGGTTTCATTATCCAGCATGATACGGTGTATCCGTTCAATGCTGGGCTTGTAGTAATTTCCGTTAGATACAACAAGCACATTGTTCACGCCGAATTCTTCGCCAACGGGGAAAATGTACTTTTTATCATGGGTTCGTTCAAACGAAGTGCCGTTTTTCTTGTCGCTCAGCCTGTCAAATAGCGCTGCCTGCTCCGTTTCATCAAGCACTTCATTCACAACTGCCCACCCATAAGAATCATACTCTTTTTCGGTATAATCGGCAATGTCCTTCTTGGAGAAGTGGAACTGCTGTGCAATGGAAACTTCCGGCTTTGCACCTTCCTTGAAATAACGGTCAATGTCATTAGTTATTCTGACTGCGCCTGTTCCTGCAGGGTATTCCACGCTGTGAACGGTATTGCCATCGGCATCATCAAAGTCAACAATTACCTCGCCATTGTTTCTGCGGATAAATGCCTGCAGTTTTTCTCGTTGTGCCTTTGTCGGCATCACAGAAAGATTGATGCCGCCGCTTTCGGGAGAAATGCGAATGTTTCCTTCTCCCATAAAGGCGACCATTGCTTCCGCACCGCTCATATCAGTATCTTCACCATAGATTTCCACAACATCCCGATGATCCATGCTTCGATAACCTCCCGGTGCGCCATCCCGTTTACCGGAGAAGTCAAGCTGCTTGCCATCCGTTGTGATGTAGCCGGTCTCGTTCCATGAGAAGGTCGTGCCGAAGGTGGAAACAGCATCGTCCTTTTTTGAAAAGTTCAGCTTGGTATTATCTCCGTCAAACAAACCGATGTTCTTGGTGGCAGACTTGATCTGCGTCTGTTTGAATGCCACCCACTCATTGCCGTTTTTGATGCCATCATAGTCAAGGTCTTCAAAGATATCACTGGTTTTGATGCCTGCATCCTTGGCATACTCTTTGATGTAGTCAAGCGCACGGAGCGGGTTCATCAGCTTTTCAACGGCATGGCTTTTATACAGGCCATCGAAGGCTTCTATATCGTGCTTGATGGCTCCGTATTTCTCCACAACATATTCAGCTTGTCTTCTGCTCAGACCACGGGTGGCATCATACGGCTTTTTAATGGCTGCATACCAATCATGCCGATACTTCCCGTAGGCTTCGCCGGAAAATGCCTGCGGGCTTGTGGACATGTAGATGCCATCACCAAGGGATGTGCCCTGGTTGCTGCCAATGCGGGACATATCGTAAATATCAATATCTTCCGCATCGGAATAATGATACATGACCATGGGTTTGCCGTCTTTGTTTACGGTCTTGCTGTTCCCGAACCAGCGTTTGAACTGCAGTGTATCGGTCTGCCTATCAATTCGAGTGTTGACTTTTGATGCAGCGCTGCGTATACTACCTATATAGCCCCCTTGAGGTAGGCGCCCAGGCAATTGGAGCCTGGCCCCCTTCAGCAAGGCAGAGGCTATTTTTTTATTCCAGTAATAAACTTCTGTGGATTTTTCAGAATGATTTTGCAAAGCATTCTGAAGCTTATAGAGAGCATTATCTTTACCAAATACAGTTGTAACTGCATTGCTGTCTATTCTTTCATAATTCACATGCCCAAACCCATCAACAGCAACAGCCGCAATCATTTGTTTCCCGTTCACGATTTCTCCAACGATCACAACAACGCTGCTGTCCGGATGCGTTTCGGATCGAATCACTGCAATAGGATTTTCGATCAGCGCAGGAAGTTTTTTCAGCACATCCTTTTCGAGAAAATGGTCCGCATCCTTTGTGTTGTTGATTGCATAATCCACATGCGTCTGATTTATCGTAAGTGGCAGCGCAGAAAATCCAATGTTTTTGAGAACTTCCGGTGTTCCACCAAGAACAAGAGTATCACGCTTCGGTATTTTTCCGGCAATCCAATCATCCACCTGTTCTGCAAAAGGCTTGGAGTAATCATAATGGGAATCAGCGGCGCTCAGCATTACGTTGTCTGATCCTTCCCCATCCACCGCCCCTTCTAGCGCAGCCTCAAACACCTCTGCAATGGCGGCAAGGGTGTCACGGTCTTTGCGCAGCGCACGGAGCTGCTTCCAACTGCCGGTTCCCTGCAGGGCATCAAGGGCATCGTTTACAGCCGCCACAAACTCATTGAAGAAGTCACGGATCTGCTCGGCAAGGGTGCGGTCTGCTTCCACGATGCGCTTCACATACGCTTCGTCCGCAAGGATCGCCGGCAGCGCTCAGCTCCGCTGAGTCTTCAGCCAAGAACGTAAACGTCTTGGCTGAGACATGCCCGGAAAGATACTTAACTGTAAGAATGCACAAACAAAAATCACACTGCGTTGCAGTGTGATTTTTGTTTGTGGAATCCGGCAGCTACCTATCTTAGCTGTTATCAAAACTGTACAGCCCCGGCACAGGTGCTGCGGTCACATTACCTTCATCACAACCCGGGGCGGCCGGCAAGCGTCCGCCCGTCTCGGCCTGAAATCGATACACTGTATCGATTTCTGCTTCGCACCGGCCTCGACCCATCGCCAGCCGTTGGCTGTTTTTACTCACAGCCCGGAAAAACAAATAAATACCCCATTCCAAATGAAAACACCCTGCGTTTGCAGGGTGTTTTCATTTGGAATCCGGCAGCTACCTATCTTCCCGCTCAGTGCGGCATGGTCGCACAGCGTTGCCGCGAGCGGCTGCCTCGTGCTCCCTGCCTTCTGCAGCTCCGCTTCGCTGTATCTGCCACTGGCAGCGCTCAGCTCCGCTGAGTCTTCAGCCAAGAACGTAAACGTCTTGGCTGAGACATGCCCGGAAAGATACTTAACTGTAAGAATGCACAAACAAAAATCACACTGCGTTGCAGTGTGATTTTTG
>SVGX01000023.1 GCA_015056105.1 Clostridiales bacterium
TTCGCATTTACGCCGGCAACGCCATGCGCATGGATGATGTGCGCGAGCTGCAGGCGGAACTGCAGCAGCGTCCCCTTGATGACGCCATGCGCTGCATCCTGATCGAAGAAGCCCATGGCATGAGCGTCGCGGTACAGAATGCGCTCCTTAAAACCCTTGAAGAGCCCCCCGCCGCCACGCTGTTCCTTTTAACGGGCAATATCCGGGCGGTATTGCCCACGGTGGCTTCCCGCTGCAGCGTGCTGCACCTTGGCTCCGCTTCCCGAAAAGAGATCGAAGCGATGCTGCTGAACAAGGGCGCAGCGCAAGAGGAAGCGCGCCTGTATGCCGCCATCGGCAGCGGCAGCGAAAGCCGCGCCCTGCGCCTTCTTGAAGATGAAGCTTACCGCGCTCTCAGGGATACCGCCATCGATACGCTTATCCGGCTCATCCGGGGCGAGCTGCCGCTGAGTGCATCCAAAAAGCTTTCCCAAAACAGGGGTGCTGCAGATGCTTTTACCTTCATGCTATCCTTTCTTCGGGATGTGCTCACCCTTTTGGTAAAAACCGGTGCGCCCCTTGAAAATCCCGACAAACGCCGCGCGCTCGAAGCGGTTCTCCCCCGCTTTACAATCGGCCGCGCAGCATGTATGATAGAGATGCTGACAAAGGCGATTAGCGAGCTTTATACCGCAAACGCAGGCGCCCTCACGGATGTCGCTGCGGCGGACAAGCTCTTTTTAGAAATATCGGAGGTCATATAATCACCCATGAAAACCGTAATCGGCGTAAGATTTAAAGAGGGCGGCAAAATGTACTATTTTGACCCCGGCGAATTCGATGTAAAGGAAGGGGACGGCGTGATCGTCGAAACCTCCCGCGGTACGGAATTCGGCGATGTCGTTGCAGCGCCCCAGGAATTGGAAGACGATAAGATCATCGCACCCCTTAAGAGCGTGGTGCGCATCGCCACCCCCTACGACAGGGAACAGCGGGACAAAAACCGCGCAAAGGAAAGCGAAGCCTACGAGGTGTGCATGGAAAAGATCGCCGCGCACAACCTTGATATGAAGCTTGTGGATGTGGAATACACCTTCAACGGCTCCAAAGTGGTGTTTTACTTCACCGCTGACGGCCGCGTGGATTTCCGCGAGCTTGTTAAGGATCTTGCAGGCGTATTCAAGACCCGCATCGAGCTTCGCCAGATCGGCGTGCGCGATGAAGCCAAAATGCTCGGCGGCCTCGGTTCCTGCGGCAGACCCGTTTGCTGCAAGCAGTTCCTTGCGGATTTCACCCCCGTTTCCATCAAGATGGCAAAGGAACAGAACCTTTCCCTCTCCCCCACGAAGATTTCCGGCATCTGCGGCAGGCTCATGTGCTGCCTCAAGTATGAACAGGATGCCTACGAAAGCATGCGCAAGCAGATGCCCCGAACCGGCCGCGAAGTCATCACCCCGGATGGCGTTGGCACCGTTGTGGAAAACAACGTGATCACGGAACGCACCCGCGTGCGCGTGGCGTTGAGCGACGGCACATTCGATGTTCGGGATTACCCCTTCCGGGAGCTGCAAGTGAAGAACGGTCCCGCCCGCCAGGCGCGGGAAGAGTTCCCCGAAGAGCCGGACGATACCATTGAAGATGAAGCACTTTTGGCGCTTTCCGATGAAAACGACGGCGCGGAAGGAGAAGCCGCAAAGCCCCGGGATAAAAAGCGCCGCCGCAGCAATACAAAGGAACAGCACAAAAAAGAGCAGGGCGAGCAAAAGGAACCCCGGGAACACAGGGAGCCGAAGAAAAAGAAGGAACAGCCAGAAAGCACCGGTGAACAGCCCGCCGATGGCGAAGAAAACCGGGAAGAAGGCCATGGAGATGAGACCCGTCCCTCCTCCGGCCGCAGGCGCGGCAGCCGCGGCGGAAGGCGGCGGCACAAGGCCCACAGAAACCCGGAAGACGGTGCGGGCGCACAGCCTGCCGCACCGGCAGGTCCGCAGGAATAAGACACGACCGCGGAGCGGTGATCCGACAGGATTCCGCTCCTTTTTCGTTTCTGGAAAATCCTTTCGGGACGTTGCTCTTGATTTTTTCTTTTCTTGTGTTACAATATAGGCACAAATACACTGGAGGTACACAATTATGGCATATGTAATCACTGATGCTTGCATCTCTTGCGGCGCTTGCGAAGGCGAATGCCCCGTCGGTGCTATTTCCCAGGGCGATGACCGTTACGTCATCAACCCCGACGCCTGCATCGAGTGCGGTGCCTGCGAAGGCGCTTGCCCCGTTGGCGCTCCCAAGGCTGAATAACTTTCGTTAAAAGCTAAAAAAGAAAGATATGGTTCGCCATATCTTTCTTTTTTGTCGTCTTTATGCGGTTTTGTCCGTTTATGCGTTTTCCCGCAGGGTGCTGCATTCCTTTGCACCGCCGAGGCAGCACCACACGGTGATGGTCCCCACAATGATCACGGAACCGATAATGGCAAAGGTACCGGGCATCTCCTTGAGGAAGATCCACACCCAAAGAGGGCTCAGGATGATCTCAAAGGAAGCGATCAGCGTACATGCCAGCGTGGGGCAATGCTTGAGGGCAATGCTGTAAAGGGCATAAGGCAGACCGAGCTGCAGCACGCCCATGGCGATCACCGCCAGCACCGATGCACCCGTCACGGCGGGCGGATAGGCAAAGGTGAAGGGCAGCCCCGCCACCGTGGTGATGGCAAGGCCCATCAGGATACCGCTCAGGCGGCGTTCCTCATCGCTTTCGCCGGTGAAAAGATACACGGCACCCATGGATACGCCGTCAAGCAATGCAAGAACATTGCCCAGCATGCCGCCGGGGGTCAGCTGATCGCAGAAGAAAAGCGCAATGCCGCCCACGGTGACGGCGACGGTCAGATAATCAAACCCGCGGTAACGGCGTTTGAAAAGAAGGATGGACAGCACCACGAGGAATACCGGGGATGTATACTGCAGCACGATGGCATTGGCAGCGGTGGTCAGCCTGTTTGCGATGAGGAACAGGATGGATGTGCCGCTGACGCAAAGGCCGATGATGACGGTACGTTTGTCGATCACGACCTTGTAGCGCATGATACGCATGAAAGCCCAAAGGGTCAGGGTTGCCGCAAGGCCGCGCCAGCCGGCAAGCACCATGGAATTCCAGGGTACGCTTTTGATAAAAAGCCCCGCC
The DNA here is from genome assembly GCA_015056105.1 of Clostridiales bacterium. Lineage (GTDB taxonomy): Bacteria > Bacillota > Clostridia > Christensenellales > CAG-138 > UBA1685. Next base: position 3,167 of record SVGX01000023.1, read on the forward strand.
GTGCTCCAAAGCACCGCACAGGCAAGCATCAGCAGGATGCCGATGATGGGGTTTCGCTTTGTATTCATGCTTCGCTTCCTTTCACGCATCAAGGGGTTTGATGAAGCGGATATACGTGCGGCGGAGGAAAACGGCGCAAAGCGTCAGCGATACGATCTCCGCCAAGGGGAAGGCAGCCCATGTGGCCGTAAGGCCAACGGTTTTGGCCAGAATAAACGCAAGGGGAATCAGCGCAAACACCTGCCTTGAAAGGGAGTTGAGCATGCTGTAAATGCCCTGCCCCACCGCCTGGAACAGGCAGCCCAGCATAATGCCGATGGCCGCAAAGGGGAAACAGATGCTGATGGTACGCAGCGCGGGCACACCGATCTCGATCATGTTTTCGGAAGCGTCGAACATAAGCAGCAGCTGCTTCGGGAAAAGCTGGAATACGAGAAGCCCGAGCACCATGATGGAAAACGCATAGATAACGCCGTATTTGAGGGCTTCCATCAGCCGCACCTTGTTCCGCGCGCCGTAGTTGTAACCCATGATGGGCATTGCCCCGCTGTTAAGACCAAAGACAGGCATGAATACAAAGGATTGAAGCTTGAAGTAAACGCCGAGCACGCTCACCGCGGTGGGGGTGAAAAGATACAGGATCTTGTTAAGGGAAAAGGTAGTCACGGAACCGATGGCCTGCATGACGATGGAAGGAAGACCGACCTTATAGATATCGCCGATAACCGCCGCCTTCGGCTGAAAGCCCTTTACTTTCAGCGTAACAAGGTTATCCTTTCGGCGCATATACGCAAAGCCGAGGACCATGGAGGCTACCTGCCCCGCTACCGTAGCGGCGGCAGCGCCCGCAACGCCCATCGCCGGGAAACCGCAAAGGCCGAAGATGAGAATGGGATCAAAGATGATATTGAAAATGGCACCCACGATCTGCACCAGCATGGAACGGACAGTGCTGCCCGTTGCCTGCAGGATCTTTTCGGACATGACCGCCATAAAGACGAAGCCGCAGAGACCGCCGCAAAGCCTGAGATAGGTGGTGGCATGATCGAGGATCTCCGGATCATCCGCGAAGAAGGAAAGAAGCTGCCGCGGAAAAATGCCGTAGATCAGCATGAATACAAGGCCACTTGCAAGGGCAAGAAACTGGCCGGTGGTGGCAGCTTCATCCGCCGCCTGCTGCCGCTTTTCGCCAAGCCGCCTTGCGATCAGTGAATTGACGCCCACCGCGGTACCCACCGCCACGGCGTTGAAGAGCATCTGGAAGGGATATACAAGGGATACCGCCGTCAGCGCGTTTTCGCTGATACGGGATACGAAAATGCTGTCCACGATGTTATAGACCGCCAGCATCAGCATGGAGATCATCATCGGCAGCGCCATTTTGATCAGAAGGGACGGCACCGGCGCGGTGCCCATCTTGTTTTCTCTTACGTTTTCCATGTTTCCTGTTTCATTCCTTTTCTGTAAAACGGCTGTAAAAGCCGTATTTTTTATTATACAATATATCATGTCATATTTCCATTATTGCTTTTGGTTTTAAGACGGAGAAGGAAATGCGGGAAAGGAAAGAGAAAGCGCCCCGCGGCCATGCCGGGAAGCGCTTTCGTTTTCCTTTATACCACGCCTGTAAAGCGGCGAATGGCGGTAAGATCCATATACCTGAGCTCGGTGATCTTGATCTTATCCCCGGGCTTGGGGGAATGGATGAATTTGCCGCCGCCAAGGTAAATGCCCACATGGCTGACGGGCGAATTGAAGCAGACGAGATCGCCGGGGCGCATTTGGCTGTAGGAAACGGCGGTGCCTGCCTTTGCCTGATCCCGGCTGACGCGGGGAATGGAGATGCCTGCCTGCCGGAACACATACTGGGTGAAGCCGGAACAGTCAAAGCCCGTTTCCGGGGATGTGCCCGCCGTCTTGTACGGAAGGCCCAGATATTGCTTCGCGGTATCGAGTATCTTGTTGAGCAGCAGCACTTCCTTTACCACCTTTCCCCTTGTGGCACTGCCCACGATGCCGTCAACGGCAAGGGCATTTTTGCTCTGGTAAAGTCGGACAGCCGCTTCCGTTTTCGGACCGAAGATGCCGTCCGCCACATCGTTGAGGTAGCCAAGGTAAATGAGATTTCCCTGCATCTGTCTGACATCCTCCCCGCGGCTTCCCCGCCTTAACAGAGGCGTTTGGGCAAAGGCGCTGCCCGCAAGCATCACCGCCGCAAGGGCGGTGCACAAAAGCGCAAAGGCGCGTTTTCGTTTGTTCATGGTATTTCTCCTTTCCGATTTTTCCGCATTATAACACAAAAAGCCGCGTTTTCCGCGGCTTTTTGTTCGTTTATTTACACTATCGTTATAATATTGGTTTTATTTTCTTTTCATGGAAATTGTTACAGCCGTGCGACGCCGGTTTCCCTTGCCGCCTTGGCAACGGCCGCGGCAACGGTTTTGCCCACCCGGGGATCGAAGGCCGCAGGCAGGATGTAATCCTCGTTGAGCTCCTCATCGCTGATGAGGCCTGCGATGGCATAGGCCGCCGCCCGCTTCATGGCATCGTTGATATCCCTGGCGCGCACATCGAAGGTGCCGCGGAAAATGCCCGGGAACGCGAGTACGTTGTTCACCTGATTGGGGTAATCGCTGCGGCCGGTGGCAACGACCCTTGCGCCGCCCGCCTTCGCATCCTGGGGGAAGATCTCTGGCGTGGGGTTGGCGCAGGCGAAGAGGATGGCATCCTTTGCCATGGTGGCGACCATTTCCGTGGTAACAGCGCCCGGCGCGCTGACGCCGATAAATACATCCGCACCCTTGATGGCGTCCGCAAGGCTGCCCTGCAGTTTCCGTTTGTTGGTGCGAAGGGCCATTTCCTCCTTGATGGGGTTCATGCCCTCCTTACGGTCTTCATAAATGGTGCCCTTGCGGTCGCAGAGGGTGATATCCCGGAAGCCGTCATCAAGCAGCAGCCTTGTGATGGAGATGGCTGCTGCGCCCGCACCGTTGACCACGATCTTTACATCTTCCTTCTTTTTGCCCACAAGGCGCAGGGCGTTCACAAGGCCCGCAAGGGTGATAACGGCGGTGCCGTGCTGGTCATCGTGGAAGATGGGGATATCGCACTTTTCCTTCAGCTTGCTCTCGATCTCAAAGCAGCGGGGCGCGGCAATATCCTCCAGATTGACGCCGCCGAAGGAGCCGGAGATCATGTAGATGGTGTTGACGATCTCATCCACATCCTTGCTCTTGATGCAAAGGGGGAAAGCATCCACATCGCCGAAGGCCTTGAAGAGCACGCATTTGCCCTCCATGACGGGCATGCCCGCTTCCGGGCCGATATCGCCAAGACCCAGCACCGCGGTGCCGTCCGTTACCACAAGGCACATGTTGTGGCGGCGGGTCAGCTCATAGCTTTTTTCCACATCCTTCTCGATCTCAAGGCAGGGCTGCGCCACGCCGGGGGTATAGGCGAGGGAAAGATCTTCCTTCGTTTTCACGGGTACCGTGGCGATCACTTCGATCTTGCCGCCCCATTCTTCGTGCAGTCTGAGCGATTCCTTTGCGTAATCCATGGTAAAAGCTCCTTGTTTCATTAAGATTTGATCGGCGTTTTCCCGCGCCGTTTTTGGCTAACCATAGTATACCTTTCGCCGCGGCTTTACGCAAGAAGCAGGAGCCCTTCTGCCCATTCGACTTTTCCCGTGGAATGTGTTATACTGTGCTGCAAGCTTTTCCCGTTTCTGTATCAAACGGTGAAAGCTCGTTTTCTGTTTTTTGGGAGGCATATAATGAAGCAAAAAACCTTTTATACGGAGCTGGCCTATGCGCTCGGCATCTTTTTCATCGCCTTCGGTACGGCGCTGATGGAAAAGGCGGATTTCGGCATGTCCATGGTGGTGGCGCCGGCCTATGTGCTGTATCTGAAGCTTTCCTCCCTGTGGGATTTCGTCACCTTCGGCATGATGGAATACACGCTGCAGGCGGTGATCCTGCTTTTGATGGTGCTCATGCTGCGGCGGTTCCGCCTGTGCTATCTTTTCTCTTTCGTGACGGCGGTCATCTACGGTTTTATCCTCGATGGCTGCATGCTCCTCGCGGGGCTTCCCAGCGCGCCGGGCACCGTGCTGCGCATCGCGCTGTTCCTTTTTGGCGCGGTATTCTGTTCCCTCGGTGTGGCGCTGATGTTCCGCACCTACCTTGCGCCGGAAGCATACGAGCTTTTCGTCAAGGAAGGCGCAGGATATTTCCGGGTGGAGATCAGCCGTTTCAAGACCGGCTATGACTGCGTGAGCTGTCTTCTCGCCATCCTTCTTTCCTTTCTGTTTTTCGGCTTCGGCGTTTTTGAAGGGGTACGGCTCGGTACTGTCCTTTGTGCGCTCTTCAACGGCAGGCTCATCGGCCTGATCGGCAAGGTCCTTGACAGCCGTTTTGCCTTCCAGGACGCCCTTCCCCTCCGTCCCCTGTTTGAAACGAAAGAAGCACAAGCGGAGTGATACTGTTTTTACAATTCGCCATAGTGCATTTTCCGCCGGGATATGGTATGATAAATTGATGTATTGGGGCAATTGCCCCAAGTCCCTTCTCCCACGCTTCCCTTGATCGAAAAAGGATTTATTATTATGAAACTTCGCTCTTTTATCGGCTCAAAAGCATTTTACCGCACGGTGCTTGCCATTGCGGTGCCGGTGATGATCCAAAACGGCATCACCCAGTTCGTTTCCTTGCTCGACAACCTGATGGTAGGGCAGCTCGGCACGGAACAGATGTCCGGCGTGGCCATTGCCAACCAGCTCATCTTCATCTACAATCTCTGCGTTTTCGGCGGCCTTGCGGGCGCGGGCATCTTCGGCGCGCAGTTTTCCGGCAAGCGGGATGTGGACGGTGTGCGCAGCGTGTTCCGCTTCAAGCTGTGCATCTGCATTGCGGTATTCGCGGTGGGGCTTACGGTGCTGGGGCTTTTCCACAAGCCTCTCATCGGTCTTTTCCTGCATGAAGGCAGTGCGGAAGGCGACCTGCAGCTCACCCTTGAATACGGGGCGAAATACCTGAAGATCATGCTCATCGGCCTGCTGCCCCACGCCATTTCCCAGGCCTATGCTTCCACGCTGCGCGAAAGCGGCGAAACGGTGAAGCCCATGATGGCGAGCGTGACAGCGGTGTTCACAAACCTTGTGTTCAACTATATCCTCATATTCGGCAAGCTGGGGCTTCCGGCCATGGGTGCCGCCGGTGCAGCCGCCGCCACGGTCATCTCCCGCTTTGTGGAGTTTGCGCTGATCGCTTATTGGGCCCATGCCCACCCGGAGCGCACGCCTTATTTTATCGATGCTTACAAAACGCTGCGCATCCCGAAGGAGCTGACCGGCGCCATCATGCGCAAGGGTATGCCGCTTCTTCTTAACGAGATGTTCTGGTCCATGGGCATTTCCATGCTCAACCAGTGCTACTCCGTCCGCGGTCTTTCCACCATTGCGGCGGCAAACATCGCCAGCACGGTATCCATGCTGTTCAATACCATCTTTATGGCGCTCGGCTCTTCCATCGGCATCCTTGTAGGCAACCAGCTCGGCGCCGGCAAGAAGGAGGAAGCTGTTGACACCAACAACAAGATGACCGCCTTCAGCGTGGCAAGCTGCTTTGTGCTCGGCGTGCTGCTCTTCGCGGTATCCGGTGTGATCCCCGGCCTTTACAACACTTCCGCAGAGGTGCGCGGCTATGCCACAAGCTTCCTTCGCACCATTGCTGTGTGCATGCCCATTCACGCATTTTCCCACGCCTGCTATTTCACCCTTCGCACAGGCGGTCTCACCCGCATTACCATGCTCTTTGACAGCGGATACGTATGGCTCGTCTGTGTCCCCACGGCGTTTATCCTTTCAAGGTTCACCACGGTGCCGGTGCCGCTTCTTTACTTCATCTGCAATGCGGTGGAGATCATCAAGTGCTTTGTGGGCTATTTTTTCGTGAAGAGCCGCAAATGGGTAAACACTATTGTGCCCTCCTGATGCGGGACGATCAAGGCAAAAAAGATACAAATCGTTGATAATGTATCAAGCAATGTGGTAAACTATTGAAGTTCCGGCAAGCAGCCTGCAGGACAGCCGGAATGCCGACCAATGACATACATGCCCATTGCGGGGCAAAAAAATAAAAATACAAAGAAAGAGGTAAATACCACTATGAAGAAATACGTTTGTGATGTTTGCGGCTGGGAATACGATGAGGCCGCCGGCGATTCCGAACACGGCATTGCGCCCGGCACCAGGTTCGAAGATCTTCCCGAAGATTTCGAATGTCCGCTCTGCGGGGTCGGCAAGGATCAGTTCTCCGAAGCGTAACAACCTTGAGCCCTGCAGCAACGCAGGGCTCTTTTTCTAAAACCTTACCGCCATTTTTACATGCAGAAAGGAGTTTTTCCCTTGAAAATCACCGATACCATCCTCTACATCGGCGTGAACGACCACAAGGTCGATCTTTTCGAAGGCCAGTATGTGGTACCCAACGGCATGAGCTACAATTCCTATGCCATCATGGATGAAAAGATCGCCATCATGGATACCGTTGACCAGCACTTTACCCACGAGTGGCTCGACAACATTGCAAGCGCCCTCGGCGGCCGCAAGCCCGATTACCTTGTGGTACAGCACATGGAGCCGGACCACAGCGCCAACATCGACAACTTCATGCGGGTCTATCCGGAAGCGAAGATCGTTTCTTCCGCCAAGGCCTTTACCATGATGCACAACTTCTTCGGCACCGATTATCCCGACAGGAAGATCGTGGTCGGCGAAGGCGATACCCTTTCCCTCGGCAAGCGCACGCTGACCTTTGTCACCGCCCCCATGGTGCACTGGCCGGAAGTCATCGTGACCTACGACAGCATGGAAAAGGTGCTCTTCAGCGCGGACGGCTTCGGCAAGTTCGGCGCGCTTGATGTGGAAGAAGACTGGGCCTGCGAAGCCCGCCGCTACTTCATCGGCATCGTTGGCAAATACGGCGCGCAGGTGCAGGCGCTCCTCAAGAAGGCCGCCGGGCTTGAGATCGAAAAGATCTGCCCCCTCCACGGCCCCATCCTTACCGAAAACCTCGGCTATTATCTGAACCTTTACAACACCTGGTCCTCCTATGCGGTGGAAAGCGAAGGCATCGTGATCGCCTATACCTCCGTTTACGGCAACACCAAAAAGGCCGTTGAGCTGCTTGCGGAGAAGCTGAAGGCCAAAGGCGCGCCGGAAGTTGTCATCCATGACCTTGCCCGCTGCGACATGGCGGAAGCCGTGGAAGATGCCTTCCGTTACGGCAGGCTGGTGCTTGCCACCACCACCTACAACGCGGAGATTTTCCCCTTCATGCGCACCTTCATCGACCACCTGACGGAACGCAACTACCAGAACCGCACCGTCGCCCTCATCGAAAACGGCAGCTGGGCACCTCTTGCGGCGAAGGTCATGCGCGGCATGTTCGAAAAGAGCAGGAACATCACCTTCACGAACACCACCGTGAAGATCAAATCCGCCCTCAACGAAGAGAGCCGCGGCGAGCTTGAAGCCCTTGCCAACGAGCTTTGCCAGGATTACATGGCGCAGCAGGACTCCACCGCCAACAAGAACGACATGAGCGCGCTGTTCAACATCGGATACGGCCTTTATGTTGTCACCTGCAATGATGGCAGGAAGGATAACGGCCTCATCGTCAACACGGTCTCTCAGGTGACCAGCACCCCGAACCGCATCACCGTGACCATCAATAAACAGAACTATTCCCACCACGTCATCAGACAGACCGGTGTGATGAACCTTAACTGTCTTTCCACCGATGCGCCCTTCAAGGTATTTGAAGCCTTCGGCTTCCGCAGCGGCCGCACCGTGGATAAATTCGAAGGCTGCACTCCCCTGAGAAGCGACAACGGTCTTGTGTTCCTCCCCCGCTTCATCAATTCCTTCATGTCTCTGAAGGTGGAGGATTATGTGGATTTCGGCACCCATGGCATGTTCGTATGCTCCGTCACGGAAGCCCGCGTGCTTTCCGACAAGGAGACCATGACCTACACCTATTACCAGCAGAACGTGAAGCCCAAGCCGGAAACGGAAGGCAAAAAGGGCTATGTCTGCAAGGTATGCGGCTATGTGTATGAGGGCGATCCCCTGCCCGAGGATTTCGTCTGCCCGCTGTGCAAACACGGCCCCGTGGATTTCGAGCCCATCGGCTAAGCGTATCTTCCCTGCTCCCGGCGGTGTTTTCCGCCGGGAGCTTTTTATTCGGTTTTTCGTTTTTCCGCTATTGACCTTGGGATAACCCTAAGGTTTATAGTGAAAGCATCACAAGCCAACAATTCCCGTTAAGGGTCATTCAGAGGAGGTTGCGCATGAGACATTTTATTGACACCAATGATTTTACCCGTGAAGAACTGCAGGATATCGTAGACCTTTCCCTCGCCCTCAAAAAGGCGGTAAACGCCGGCTACAACCCGCCGCTGCTCAAGGGGCTTACCCTCGGCATGATCTTCCAGCAGTCCTCTACCCGCACCCGCGTATCCTTCGAAACGGCGATGGAACAGCTCGGCGGCCATGCCCAGTATCTTGGACCCGGCATGATCCAGCTCGGCGGTCACGAGACCATTGAAGATACCGGCAAGGTGCTTTCCCAGCTGATCGACGTCGTCATGGCCCGCGTGATCGAACACAAGACCGTCGTGAACCTGGCGAACGCCTGCACCATCCCCGTCATCAACGCCATGAGCGATTACAACCACCCCACCCAGGAGATCGGCGACCTTTGCACCATCGTTGAAAACCTGCCCCGCGGCAAGAAGATCGAAGACTGCAAGATCGTCTTCGTGGGCGATGGCACGCAGGTCTGCGCTTCCCTCGGCTTCATCGCCACCAAATTCGGTATGCACTTCGTGCACTACGGCCCCAAGGGCCACCAGCTCAACGATGAACACAAGGCCATCCTTGAAGCCAACTGCAAGGTATCGGGCGGCAAGTGGGAAGTGACCGATGACCGCGAAAGCGTCAAGGGCGCAGATTTCATCTACACCGATGTCTGGTACGGCCTTTACGAGAACGAGATGCCCAAGGAAGAGCGCGTGCGCGTATTCGCCGATTATCAGGTAAACCGCGAGCTGATGCAGCTTGGCAACATCGGCTGCAAATTCATGCACTGCCTGCCCTGCACCCGCGGCGAAGATGTGACCGATGAAGTGGCTGACAGCGTATCCTCCCTCTGCTGGGACGAGGCCGGCAACCGCCTGACCGCCATGCGCGGCATCCTCGTTTACCTGCTCAAGGATCGCAAAAAGCCCTCCGCTTCCCAGATCCAGGCAGCAAAGGAAGAGCTCGAAAGCTTCATGAGCGAGCGCGGCCTCTGCTGAGCTCTCCCCGGTAACTTTTTTATGACAGATAAGATCCTTCACAGCACGCCGCGGGAGGATGGATTTTACATGCCCGCGGAATACGCGCCGCAGCGAAGGGTGTGGATGCTTTGGCCCGAGCGGCCCGACAACTGGCGCGACAACGCAAAGCCCGCACAGGAAGCCTATGCACAGGTCGCCATCGCCGTTTCCGAATTTGCACCCGTCACCGTGGGCGCATCCAAGGCCCAGTTTGACAGGGCACGCAAAATGCTGCCGGACTATATCCGGGTCATCCCCCTTGAAAGCGATGACGCCTGGATGCGAGATGTGGGTCCCACTTTCCTTGTGGACGGCAAAGGCGGTCTCAGAGCAGCGGACTGGACCTTTAACGCCTGGGGCGGCCTGTATGACGGGCTCTATGCCCCCTGGGACAGAGACGACAAGGTAGCGGCACAGGTGGCAGAGGCGGAAAACGCACCGCGCTACCGCACGGAAGGCTTTGTGCTTGAAGGCGGCTCCATTCATGTTGACGGCGAGGGCACGGTGATGACCACCGAAATGTGCCTTTTAAGCCCCGGAAGGAACCCGCACCTTGGCAAAGCGGAGATCGAAGGGATGCTTTGTTCCTACCTTGGTACGGAAAAGGTCATCTGGCTTCGCGACGGCATCGACCCGGAGGAGACCAACGGCCACATCGATGATGTTGCCTGCTTCGTCCGCCCCGGCGAAGTTGCCTGCATCTATACGGAAGATGCTTTCCACCCCTTTTATGAAGCCGCACAGGCAGCGGTAAAAGCCCTTGAAGCCGCCACCGATGCAAAGGGAAGGCGCTTAAAGGTACACCGCATCGCCCTGCCGAAAAAGCCCGTGCTGCTTGCGGGGGCGGAGACCATCGCCGCAGCACCAGGCAGCGCACCGCGAAAAAACGGCGATCTTTGCATCGCTTCCTACCTCAATTTCCTTATCTGCAACGGCGGCGTGATCGTGCCCCAGTACGATGATGAAAACGATTCCCTTGCCCTCCGGCAGCTGCAGGCGGTATTCCCGGATAAAAAAGTAGTCGGCGTCCGCACCCGCGAGATCGTCTACGGCGGCGGCAACATCCACTGCATCACCCAGCAGGTGCCAGACCCCACGGCAAGGTAACGGTGCCAAAGACAATATCGCTCCGCAGGGAAACCTGCGGAGCGCGTTTTGCAGTTATTGCTGTTCTTCCACGGCAAGAGCCTGCACTTCGGAAACATGTTCCGTCTCATCGGCGGAAGTGTGGATATCCACCCACACAAGGTCCATAAAGGGCGGCACAAGCCGCAAATGATGTTCTTGCGCATAATCGAACAATATGCGAAGATATTGATGGCTGTTCCACCGTCCCCGGTAACAGACGGAAAGGTATTTGCCCCCGGGCAGCACCACATCCCCATTGGGGTCAAACAGCATGGCGCTTTTAAAACGGGGCACATCGCTCGTTTCATCGATCACGGAGGCAAGACGGTTGTTGCCGATGATGAAGATCTTTCCCCCGTTCTGTTCCACAAGGGCTTTCATCAGAAGATCCATATCCTCATCGTGGGAATAGTTTTTTTTGATCTCATAGGCACGCCGCGGCGGCAATGTGAGCTCCCGCACCGTATCCGCCGCGATAACGGCGGATGATTCAATGATGGAAAGCTGTTCCCTTACCGTTTCTTTAAGGGTAAGAAGCTCGCCGAGCTTTTCATCGATGCTGCGAAGCTCTTCCCACAAAAGCGCCTTTGTGCTTTCCATGGTGCGGCTTTTCAGATATTCCCCGATATGGGAAACGGAAAACCCGAGGGTACGCAGATTGCGGATCACATTCATGCGCCATATGGTCTCAAGGCCGTAATAGCGGTAGCCGTTTTCCCCCCGCACAGGAACGATGAGCCCCTTTTCCTCATAATAGCGGATGGTATCCGCGCCGATGCCGTAAAGGGCAGCAAGTTCCCCGATGGTATAGCGGTCTTTATTGGGCTTTTTTTCATCAAAGGGCTGCATGGGCGGCCCTCCTTTCCGACGAAACAAAGAATGATACGGGATATTCCCTTTGCAATAGCATAGCGCAAAAGTGGGCGGCTTGTCCACCGAAAGGAGCAAACCATGAAAACAAAACAGGCAAAATTCTACCACGGGCTTATCAGCATCGGCGTGCTTGCAGCGCTGATGTTCGTTTCCGTCGTGGTACTCGGCACGGAACCGCAGATCCCCCTTGTGCTCGGCTGCATCATCGCCGGCATCATCGCGACGGTCATCGGCTACAAATGGGATGATATCCTGGAAAGCATGCTCACCGGCATTCATCAATCCCTTGAAGCGGTACTCATTCTTTTTTCCATCGGCATCCTCGTCAGCACCTGGATCGCCTCCGGCACCGTGCCCGCAATGATCTATTACGGCCTTTCTATCGTTACCCCCCGCACCTTCCTTGTGGCAACCTTTGTGGTCTGTTCCATCGTATCGATGATCGTGGGCGCATGGGGCACTGTGGGCAGCGTGGGCCTTGCATTCCTCGGCATCGGCCAGACTATCGGCCTTGAAAGCGCCATTGTGGTGGGCGCCATCGTGGCCGGTTCCTATGTAGGCGACAAGCTTTCCCCCTTTTCCGACGGCACCAACCTGGCGGCCTCCGTGGCCGGCGCGGATCTTTTCCGGATGATCAAGGAGATGCTGGGCCTTTTCGGCGTGATCTATGTGCTCTGCATCATCGGCTATGTATTCATCGGTCTCAGCATGCCGGAAGCACAGCCGGAACAGATCGCCGCCAGCATCGACCCCTTGAAGGAAGCCATTGCGGCTAATTTCAAAATCGGCGTAGTCTCCTTCCTGCCCCTTGTGGTGATGATTGTCTGCGTTATCTTCAAAATGCCCTCCCTGCCTGCCCTTTTGATCGGCGCGCTGGCGGGCGCGCTGCAGGCGGTCATCGTGCAGGGCGTTGGCGCGGCGGAGATCATCGGCTTTGCCACATCCGGCTTCGTCAGCGAAACAGGGCTGCCCTTCCTTGACGATCTTCTTTCCGCCGGCGGGCTTGAGACCATGCTCAGGACGGTATCCATCATCGTCATCGCCATGGCCTTCGGCGGTATTATGCAGGGCACGGGACAGATGGACGCCCTTGTGGAGCCTATCGTCAAGCGTATCCGCTCCTGGGCATCCATGATCGCCGTCACCATCGTCACCTGTATCGGCGCGAACATCCTTCTTCCCGATCAGTATCTCGGCATCACCGTGCCCGGGCAGATGTACGGCAGGGAATTCGAAAAGCGCGGCATGTCAAAGGAGCTTCTCGGCAACGTGCTTGGTGCCGGCGCAGCTGTCACAAGCGCCCTTGTTCCCTGGAACACCTGCGGCATGTATGTGGAGACCATCCTTGGTTCCACCGCCCCGGAATACAGCGTTTACGCCATTTTCAACTGGATGCTGCCCATCGGCATGATCCTTTTCGGCATCATCCTGACGGTAAAGCAAGGCAAAGCAAAAAAGAGCGCATAACAACAGCAAACAGTCTCTTTGGAGACTGTTTGCTTATTCCGCCCATGTTTCACTTTGTTTTCGGATTGACAAAACAGCACGGAATGCGGTATCTTCTGAAAAGGAAAGGAGAAGCATATGCCGAAGAAAAACACCGCCGCCCTTTACCGGTTTATCAAGGGAACGATCAAATTCTTCTATCCGAAAACGGAAGCGGTGGGTACGGAAAACCTGCCCGATGAACCCTGCATCATCGTGGGGAACCACACGCAGATGAACGGCCCCATCGCAGCAGAGCTTTACATGCCCTTCCCGCGCAGCACATGGTGCGCCGGACAGATGATGGATAAAAAAGACGTCCCCGCTTATGCATTTCAGGATTTCTGGTCCGAAAAGCCCGCGTGGACGCACCCCTTCTACAAGCTGCTTTCCCATGCCATCGCACCGGTATGCGAGGTGGTTTTCACCAATGCGGAGACCATCGGCGTATACCATGATGCAAGGATACTTTCCACCTTCCGCAGCACCGTAGAAAAGCTTTCCGAAGGAATCAGCGTTGTGATCTTCCCGGAGCATAACGTGCCATTCAACCACATTCTTTACGAGTTCCAGGATCGCTTTATTGATGTGGCAAAGCTTTATTACCGTAAAACGAAGCAGGCACTTTCCTTTGTTCCCCTGTACATTGCCCCAAAGCTGCATAAAATGTATTTTGGGACGCCCATCCGCTTTTCGCCGGATGCCTCTATGGACGAAGAACGAAAGCGTATTTCCGCTTACTTGATGGAAGAGATCACCGCCATGGCGGTATCGCTGCCGCGGCACAGGGTCATCCCCTACCGCAATATCCCCAAGAAGGATTATCCCTACAATATCTGACAGGAGGGCTTTCCCTATGAAAAAGCCGATGGTCGATTGCCGCGCATTCCGTCTTTCGAAGATCAATGACCCTCAGTTTTCCCATCTGAAACTGCTCTTTGGGTGGGTGGTGTATTTTCTGCTGTATATTCTGACGGAGAACCTAATCCCGGCGGAAGACTGCACGCCGGTATATATGTGGCTCGACGATGTGATACCCTTCCATGAGATCTTCGTGATCCCCTATGTATTCTGGTATCTTCTCATCGTCATCTCCCTTGGCTACTTTCTGCTTTATGACATTGAAAATTTCAAGGGGCTGCAGAAATTCATCATCGTGACGCAGCTTGTGGCAATGCTCATCTACATTGTTTTCCCCAGCCGGCAGGACCTTCGCCCCACGGTCTTCCCCCGGGACAATTTCCTCACAGATATCGTGCGCCTGCTTTACAGCGTGGATACCAACACCGGCGTTTGCCCCTCGCTTCATTGTGCTTATTCCCTCGGCATCGCCTCCGCATGGCTAAAGCAGAAGGACGCCTCTATTCTCTGGAAGCTTTTCGTGGTGGTCGCGGTCATCCTTATCTGCCTTTCCACCACGTTCATCAAGCAGCACAGTGCTGTAGATTTCTTTGCAGCCATCCCTGTTTGCCTGCTGGCGGAATACATTGCCTATGGCAAATATTGGAAAATGCGCAAAACCATCAAATAACGCATACAGAAAAGCGGCTCTTCTTCAGAAGAGCCGCTTTTTTTACCAACTTTTTATGCCTTTTTGTCCTCAACATCGCACTGCATGCAATTGCCGGGGCAGCCGGAGCAGATGCCGGCGCACTTTCCCGCATCGGGGCAGCCGATGCATTTGACGCCTTTCTTCTTCTCCCTGCGGATAAACCATGCCACAAGGCCAATGATCAGTGCGATGACAGCAATAATGATCAGGTCAATGGCTTTCATCAGATTCTCCTTAACTGTTAAATAATGTGATTATTTGCTGAGGCTATACTCGGAAGCAAGCTGTTTGCCGGTTTTGCGGATCATGCCGGCGATCACAATGGCAATGGCGATCACAACCACAAGCCCGATGAGCGCAGCAACGATGTTCAGAGAAGCAGGCGCAGTGATGAGCGTACCCACGGTATAAACAAGGTATGCGATCACATAGCCGGTGGCGAACTGAAGGCCAATGCCGCCCCAGAACCACTTGCGGTCCTTGATCTCGGAGTTCATTGCGCCGAGGGCTGCAAAGCAGGGCGGAGTGAACAAGTTGAACATCAAGTAAGCAAGGGCTGCCACCTTGGTGATGGCAAGAATGCCCGCAACTTCGGCGCCTGCACCGGCCATAAGGGCCAGTTCTTCGGTATCAATGAGATTTTCAAGGCCCACAAAGCATACTGCAAGGGTACCGACCACGTTTTCCTTTGCGATAAAACCGGTCACAGCGGCTGCAGCAAGCTGCCAGGAAACAACGCCCACGATGGGAACCAGCAGGTAAGCGATGGGACTGGCGATGGTGGCAAGGATCGACTCGCCTGCAACCTCAGTGACCTGGAAACTCCAGTTGAAGGTCTGCATGATCTGCACGATGGTGTTGCACACGAGGATCACGGTACCTGCCTTGACAATATACGCCCAACCGCGGCTGCACATGGAAAGGAATGCACGCTTGAGGGAGGGAAGCTTATATTCGGGCAGCTCGATGATGAAGAAGGATTTGCGGTTCTTATGACCGGCGATCTTGTTGACGAGCACCGCACCCACAAGGATCAGCGCAATACCCACAAAGTACATCATCGTACCTACCCAGGAAGCACCCTCGAAGAAAGCGCCTGCAAAGAGGGCTATAACAGGGAGCTTCGCGCCGCAGGGCATGAAAGGAGTCAGCATCGCAGTGGCGCGGCGTTCGCGCTCATTGCGGATGGTGCGGCAGGCCATGACGCCGGGGATAGCGCAGCCGGTGCCGATGACAAAGGGGATGACGGATTTACCGGAAAGGCCGACCTTCTTGAAAATGGGATCGAGAACAACGGTGGCACGGGCCATGTAGCCGCAATCCTCGAGGAGCGCAATCAGGAAATACATGACCATGACAAGGGGCAGGAAGCCCACGACCGCCGCTACGCCGCCGATAACGCCGTCTACAAGCAGCGCCTGCAGAATGGGCGCAGCGCCGGAAACAAGCTCACCGACCCAGCCCTGGAAGGCTTCAAGCCAGCCCACGAGAAGGTCTGCCAGCCACACGCCGAGCCCGAGAGCACCGTCGGACTGGGAGATATGGAATACGAGGAACATGACCACTGCAAAGATGGCGATACCGCCGATGGGATGGGTAAGCACCGCGTCGATCTTATCCTGCACGTTTTTATCTTTGGTAAGCACCTTGCGCTTTTCCACGGAGGAAACGATCTTGTTCACGAACTCGAAGCGCTTTCTGTCAGCCGCTTCCACGGCAGACTTGTCAGTCAGGTCCACATTACTCTGGCTGTAGGGCGCCTTCTGGCCTTTGCCCAACAAGGAAACAGCAGCGCCGACCACTTCCTTGAGACCTTCACCGGTGGTAGAGGTCGTGTGGATCACGGGGCAGCCCAGCTTATCGGAAAGTGCCTTCACATCGATGCTGGTCTGCTTTTTTTCGTTGATATCATGTTTGTTGAGCGCCACTACAACGGGGATCCCCAGTTCCAACAGCTGCGTGGTGAAAAACAGGCTGCGGCTCAAGTTGGTGGCATCCACGATGTTGATGATGGCATCAGGGTGCTCGTTCTTCACATAGCCGCTGGTGATGCTCTCTTCCGAGGTAAAGGGAGACATGGAGTAAGCGCCGGGAAGGTCAACGGCAACAAGATTCTTGTCCGCCGCGTAGGCTTTCTTGATGGCAGCTTCTTTTTTATCAACGGTAACGCCTGCCCAGTTGCCGACCTTTTCGTTGCGTCCGGTCAGGGCATTGTACATGGTGGTTTTACCGGAGTTGGGGTTGCCTGCAAAAGCAATTCTCATGGGGTATTCCTCCTTCTTGCGTGCATGGTTGATTGCGTCATATTTCAGGTTAGATTCAGCTAACCGTTATACAATTTTTTTGGGTTAGATTCCACTAACCCATCTTTGAAAAGAAAGCGGCACCCTTGCACTGCGCCGCCTTTGCATTAGACGATGATCGCTTCAGCCAGTTGGTTATCGATATTATACCTGCCATCCTTGATGGAAACAGTGCAGCCGCCCTTTCTTCTTGCCACCACAGTGATAGGCTCTCCACTGTAGCAGCCAAGTGAGAACAGGAAGGAGTTGAGCTCCTCATCATCAGTATCGATCCGTTGGATCAAGTATTCTTTTCCTTCTTCTGCAATGGTCAGATTCATAGCTTTCACCCGATTCGGAATTTTGATGACCACAACGGTTTGATTGTTCTAACCATTGCGGTGAAAAATAAGTTAGACACTCCTAACTCCTTGATTATCATATCTAATCTGCCGTAATTTGTCAATACCTTTTGTCAGCTTTTCATGGCCTTTCAAGAGTTCATTCCCGTTTCCGGTACGGGCCGTGCGGTTTTCGCGATACATTCCCTTTTCGGCAGTGGGAAGTCCATCCTGCGCCAATCAAAAGCACCCGGGCTTTCCCGGGCGCTTTGGCGTTTATTTTTCTTCCAGTTTTTCCGCAGCAAGCTTCATCGTTTCGGCGATGGGAAGATGCTGCGGGCATTGCCGTTCACAGCTGCGGCAGCCGATGCAGTCCGATGCTTTGCCGCCCGCTTTTGTCAGCTGCAGGTAACTTGCGCCGATCTTCCAGTCATCGCCGGGGTAACGGCAAATTTCGTTATACATTTTGAACACATCCGGTATGGCGATATGCCTGGGGCAATGGGCAACGCAATAGCGGCAGTCGGTACAGGCAACGGCGGTTTTGTTTGCGATCACCGGCCGCACCTGCATCAGGTGGTCGATCTCCGCCTGCATCAGCGGCATAAAGGGGCGCATGTTGTCTTCCACCTGTTCGATGCTGCTCATGCCGCTTAGGCAGACCTCCACCCCTTCAAGGCTCTGCACGAAGCGGAGCGCCCAGTCCGCAGGTGACCAATCCGGGTGCATTGCCCGCAGATGTTTTGCCGCATCCTCCGGGATATTGGCGAGATTGCCGCCCTTTACGGGCTCCATCACCAGCACGCTTTTGCCGTGGCGCATACAGGTCTCATAGCACTTGCCGGATTCGATGCCGGCGGTATCCCAATCGAGATAATTGATCTGCAGCAGTACCACATCCACCTCCGGGTGTGCGGTGAGGATCTGATCGAGCAGGTCTGCGTTATCATGATAGGAAAAGCCGATGCGCTTCACCTTGCCCTCCGCCTTTTTCTCCCGAAGAAAGCGGAACTGGTCGTACTTTTCTGCGATATCATAATTTTTGCCGTTGAGCATGTGCAGCAGGAACACATCGAAATATTCCACGCCGCAGCGTGCAAGGGATTCATCAAAAAAGTGCTGCGCATCCTCATAGCAGGTACAGCGATAGCCGGGCAGCTTGTCACTAAGGCGGTAGCGGTGCCGCGGATAGCGCTCCGTCAGGCATTTTTTGATGCCATATTCGCTGTTTCCGTTCAGGTAAGTATAGCAGGTATCAAAAAAGTCGCCGCCCTGTTCAAGGTACAGGTCCGTCATTTTGCAAAGGGTATCCCAGTCGTATTCCTCGCCGATTTTGGGCAAACGCAGAAAGCCAAAGCCAAGTTTATTGATCACGGTCGTATTCCTTCCCATATAAAGCGAAGCGTTGATGAAAGCGGCAGTTTCATTAAGATCTTCTGATCATAATGATGTGGTCTCACTTGAAGTTAAAAATCAACATCAATCTCATACCGATCGTCGATCAGCAGATAATCGACCCCATGCTTTTGCGCAAGTTCCAATACTTTTGCATGATCGGATAGCACGCTTTCCAAAGTGCACCATGCATCATCCAAACGCTGTTCGATCACGCTTGCATATTTCCTGATATCGGAAAAGTGATTTGTGATATAGTGCTCGCTCATGACGATGCAGCAGTATTTTATGTTTTCCAGATATTCTTTTTCAAAATCCTTTTGCCAATCAAACGGAATATAGCAGCCCTCAACAATCAGATTCTGTTTGTTTTCGATTGCGGTTTTGATCATTTCGCGCACGATCGGCCATAGATACGCGGTAAGTTCCGCATCATCGCTCATGGGCGTCAGATCCGTATTACCGCTGCGGATCAAACCCATCTTCAAATGGTCAATTGAAAGATACGGATATTTATATGTTTCGAGCAGCTTTTGTGCAAGTGCCGTCTTTCCCACATGCGATGGACCTGTAATCAGAATAACCATTTGCCTTCATTCCTGCAGAATTGTATTTGATAATGAGATTATACCAAATCATCGGGCAAATAGCTACTGCGGCCCGGGCCGCGGCTTCGAATCCCTTTATTAGGGCCCACCAAATGAAAAACACCACCTTGTTGGGTGGTGTTTTCTTTTGGTGGAGCTTAGGGGATTCATTTCCGGCCATCGGCAGGCCTTGCTTGCGCTCCGCGCTGCACAAGTCTCGCCTGGACCCGGAAATCCGGGGCGGGAAAAGGCAACACTGTTGCCTTTTCTCTTCCGCCCTTCGAATCCCTTTATCTTATGCTCCACCAAAAGAAAACACCACCCGTTTGGGTGGTGTTTTCTTTTGGTGGAGCTTAGGGGATTCGAACCCCTGACTTCCACACTGCCAGTGTGGCACTCTAGCCAGCTGAGCTAAAGCCCCATTCGCTTTCGCGCAGGATTTATTATAGCGCACGAAAGGAATTTTGTAAAGTACTTTTTTATAAAAAATATTGATAAAGCGTACAGGGCATGCCGCCGTTCGACAGTTTGCGCCGCTTATCCGCCTTTTTGCCGTATACCTGCTCAAAACTCGGGTAGCCGGTGATGATGGATTTATTCCAGCCCTCGAGCCGGTCAAACACAGTGCGCATCTCCCTGTACAGCCGCTCCGTTTCGCTCTTTTTCAGCATCCTTTCCCCATAGGGCGGATTGCACACAAGCACGCCCCGGCCTTCCCGCACCGGCAGATCCTTTACCGGGCGCACGGCCCAGTTCACCATGATACCGGCCTTTTTTGCGTGTTTCTTGCAAAGATCAATGGAGCGGGCATCGATATCACTGCCTTCGATCATCAGCTTTTGCGGCGTGATGGAATCCTTCGCTTCCTCCCGTGCAAGGGTGAATTCATTGCCGGTCAGAAAATGCCAATCCTCCGCCGCAAAGGGGCGGTTGAGGCCCGGCGCGCGGTTCTCGGCGATCATGGCCGCTTCGATGGGCATGGTGCCGCTGCCGCACATAGGGTCAATGAAGGGTTTATCCGCATAATAGCGGGAAAGGGTGACGATGGCGGCGCCGAGGGTTTCCGAAATAGGGGCCGCTACGTTGTAAGTGCGGTAGCCGCGGCGTGAGAGTCCCGCGCCGCAGGGGTCAAGGGCGATAGTGACCTGATCCTTCAGGATGCCCACCTCCACGATCACCTCTTTGCCTGTTTCCGGCAGGTTGATATTGCCGTAGGCTGCCTTCATGCTTTCCACGATGGCCTTTTTCGTGATGCTCTGGCAGTCGGAAACGGAGAACAGCGTGCTCTTTGCGCTTTTGCCGTTGACATGGATAAAGGTATCCCGCTTCAGGTAGCGCTTCCAGGGGAGAGCCTTGACACCCTCAAAAAGCTGATCGAAGGTGGTCGCTTCAAAGGCGCCCACTTCAAAGAGCACACGCTCCGCCGTACGGAGCCACAGGCATGCCCGCGCCATGGTGGAAAAATCTCCAAGAAAGGTGACCCTTGCATCGGCAACGGATTCCGTTTCGATCTGAAGC
Organism: Clostridiales bacterium; assembly: GCA_015056105.1. Classification (GTDB taxonomy): domain Bacteria; phylum Bacillota; class Clostridia; order Christensenellales; family CAG-138; genus UBA1685. The sequence continues at coordinate 23,709 of SVGX01000023.1, forward strand.
CGCCTTAATTCGGAAGCCACCAGCGCTTCAAGGCCAAGTTTACAGGTCGCAATAAATCTCATTCTTTTTCCTTTGCTTTTGTGAGTTTGTTGAGGGCATTGTTGAACCGGAGGGCGCTGACGCCATACTGGGCGCAGATATCCGCCCGCGCCGCCTTTTCGCCGCTGTCCCGGCAGGCGAGGTATTCAAGGGCTGCACTGAGCGCCACCGCCTGTGCCCTGCTGATGCGGGGATAGTTTCCTTCAAGGGGGCAAACATAATCCGACCAGATACCGACCGCCGCCAGCAGCACCTTTTCCGGCCTTCTTCCGTACATGCCGCTGATACACATGGCGATCACTTCCGCATAGTTCTTGGGCAGATCGCCGGGAAACGCCTTTGCAAAGCTGATGCTGCTTTCCACAAGCTGCCCGCCGATATAGCCGAGATACGGCCCTTCCGCACCCATCTGTGCAAGGAGCGCAAAGGCTTCCTGCTTCATTTTATCCGGTTGATCGCTGCGCAGCACATAATCCTTGAGCATCCGCTCCGCCCGGGCATCCCGGAATGTGGAAACAAGGGACAGGAGCGCATGCTTGATGGTGTTTTCCGGCACGCTGAGGCCCCACTCGATCAGGTTTTTGAGCTCATCGTCCTCCTTCCAGCAGACGGCAAGCTCGTTTTGCGGCATGTTGAGGATGCTGTTGAGCCGGTTTACCCTGGCGATCATCTCATCAAAAGGTACCTGATAATGGAAAAGAAACTTCCGCTTGCGGTTGACGGCGCCGGTCTGCGCCGCGCGGCAAAGCCCTCTGTAATAACGGGCGACGGTATCGCCGGCGTTGATCTTCAAAAGTTTATCATAACATTCCGTGGCTTCCCGGTAGCGTCCCGTTTCGTAGGCGCAGACCGCAAGCCGGTGCAGCGTGCCCGTTTCGTAAGGATAATAGCGGTTAAGCCGCTGCATGACGCTGTAAGCATCCACAAACCGGTCAAGATCCATCAGCACAAGGGCAATGCGGTTGAGTTCTTCCGGTTCGTCGGTCTGCTGTTTGAGCAGAAGATCCGCCGTGGCGTTGGCGGCATCCTTATCCCGCAGGGTCTGTTCGATCATGGCGAGGTTGCACAGCGCCTGCACATTGTTCGGCTCATCCCGAAGCACCGTGCGCGCTTCCGCCGCCGCGCGGCGGTTATCCCGCATGCAGAAAAATGCAAGGGAAAGGTTGTTGCGGGCATAGTGAAGCTTCGGATACAGCGTCAGCGCATGCTGCAGCGTTTCCGCCGCCTCATCAAAGCAGTCCTCTTCAAGGAGTTTGCGCCCCGTTTCCGCAAGGTCAAAAGCCCTGTCCTCTTTTGTCAGGGCGTAAAGCCCATCCGCTTCGGTGCCGCCTTCGTATTCGTCTATGGCATCGAGCATATCGTAAGCATCATAGACGAATTCCCCTTCCGGAGCAAGCATCAGATAATGTTCAAGCGCCTCCCGGGCGCTGCGGTAATCGTAAAGGCCGGTAAAATTGCAGCCCATGCCGAAAAAGCATTCCGCATCCACTGCTTTTTTGTCATGCGTCAGCCCGAAAAGGATACGGTTGGAATCTTCAAAGCGGCCCATCTCCGTGAGCACCTGCGCCATGGCAATGCGGAATTCCGCATTTTCGGGTTCGCGGCGCAAAGCCTCCCCGTAATACGCAGCCGCATCGGGCAGGTTGTTTTTATCGAGCTTATCAAGCGCCCGTTTATAGAAGAAATCCCCCGTTTGTTCAAAGGAAAGCACCTTGCCGCGCGCGGCAGGAACTTTTTTCTCCCGGTTCTGCACGTTTGTTAATTTCCTTTCGCCTCGTTGAGCAGGCGGGTGAGGTCCGCTTCATCAAACTGGTATTTGGTATTGCAGAAATGGCAGGTCAGCTCCGCCCCATGTTCCGTTTGGATCATATCCGCGAGCTCTTCCTCGCCGATGGAGATCAGTACCCTTTCGAGCCTTTCCCGGCTGCAATCGCAGCGGAAAGCGGGATACTGGTTGGCGGTGATCTTGAAATCCATATCCGCAAAAAGAGACATGAGCGCATCTTTCAGCGATACGCCGCCTTCGAGGGTGGCGGTCAGCGTTTCGATGGCCTTCGCCTTTTCGGTCAGGGTATCGATCACCTCATCCGGGCAGCCCGGCAGCGGCTGTGCCACGAGGCCGCTTGCGGCAAGCACTTCGCCCGTTTCCGCATTCACACGGACACCGAGGTAGACAAGGGAAGGCTGCTGCTCGGAAATGGTATAATAGCGGGCAAAATCCTCTGCGATCTCGCCGGATTCAATGGGGCAGGTGCCCACATAGGGCTCCTTGAGGCCCATATCCCGCACGACGGTCAAATCGCCGAACCAGCCTACCGCCAGCGCCACATCCAGCTTGCCATTGGGCGCCGGGGGCAGCTCCACAGTGGGGTTCTCAAGATAGCCCTTCACGCGGCCGGTCCAGTCCGCGGTGCAGATGATGTTGCCCGCTTCGCCGCCGCCCTTGAGCATGGTAGTAACACGCTCATCGGCGTTTTTCAGCTGTGCGCCCATCATGGAGGTCATCAGCAGCGCCCTGCCGAGGGCAGCGGTACAGACCCTCGAAAGGCCGTGGATACGCTTTGCTTCCGCTACAAGCGTCTTGCCGGAAATGGCCATCACTTTGACCGTGGAATCCGCAAGAAGGCCGCGGATGATGATATCGTTGTTCATAATACTTATTCCCCTTTCAGCGCCGCAAACTGCAGCCGTTCCGTTGTATCCTTCGGTGCATCCATAGTGAATGCCTCGTATACTTCAATATTCGTAAAGCCCGCGTTTTCAAGGGCTGCCCTCACTTCCCGCTCCGAATGTGCCCGCTGTATGTGGGTCTCCGGAAAGCGGTCATAGCGGCCTGTCTCCTCATCCTGCACAAAGAATGTAAGATCCATCCGGATCAGCCTGGATTCCCCGTCGTACACATTCTGCCAGATATAAGCGCTGTCGCCTTCATCAAGGGCAAAGGTATTGTTCCCGAGTACGGTGGAAAGCTTGTAGCGGGATGAAATATCAAACAGCAATATGCCGCCGGGTTTAAGCGCCGCATAAGCCGATGCAGCAAAATCCGACAGCGCCTGGCGGGAAGCAAGGTAGTTCACCCCATCGCAGGCGGAAACGATGGCATCCACCCGCTTGTGAAGGGAGAGCTTTCGCATATCCTGCCGGATGAAGGGGATGTTGAGCCGCGCCCTTCGCGCCTTTTCGGATGCCACCCGAAGCATTTCTTCGGAAAGATCCTGTCCGATAAGGGAATAGCCCTCCGCCGCAAGGCGAAGGGTCAGCTCACCGGTGCCGCAGGCGCAGTCCACCACCGTTTTTCGGCCCTCGCCGAGAAGTTTTAAGACATAATCGCCCCAGGCTTTCCGATCCACATCGTTCATCAGCCTGTCATAAATGGCGGCAAATCTTCCGTAACTTTGCATACCTACCCCAGTTTATCGCATACTCCATACTTGTAAACAATTGTACAACAATCATCGCGATAAGGCAAGCGCGCTTGAAGCACCGCAGGGACTTGTGCTAAAATCCATTGTAGAAAAACAGCGAAAAAAGCAGGGATGACCATGGCAGGAAAAAACAAAGCCGCCGAAGGCGCGGCAAAGAAAACTTCACCGCTCAAAAAAATACTTCTTGCGCTTCTGATCCTGATACTGCTGCTTCTTGCAGTTGTGGCAGTCCTCGGCATGGGGCTTCTTGGCCGCGTTTCCCGCCCGGAGCAGGACGGTCTTATCATGACAGGCACCCCCGAACCGGAAGAGGAATACGCCCCCGAACAGACGCCCACACCCACGCGCACACCGGTGATCACACCTTCCCCGGCGCCCGAAGCGACAGCAGCGCCTTCTGCCACGCCAAAGCCCATCCTGCCTGTTTCCGAATATTATGAGCAGACCTATCTCAGCGATGAACAGTTCCGGAAGATCGCCGAAAACAACGAGAGCGATGAATTCATCAATGTGCTTTTGATCGGCGCGGACAGACGCAAGGAAAAGGGCAGCTACAATTCCGATACTATGATGATCGCCACCGTCGATAAGCGGCACGGCACGCTGAAGCTGACGAGCCTTATGCGCGATATGCTGGTGAACATCCCCGGCCACGGTTACGGCAAGCTGAACAGCGCCGCAGCCAAGGGCGGTGTGGACCTTCTTTTTACCACCATCGAGGAAAACTTCCACATCCGGCTGAACCGGTATGTGCTGGTGGACTTCTACATGTTCGTGGATATCGTGGATAAGCTTGGGGGCATTACCATCAAAATGTCGGCAGAAGAGATCAGTGCCGCCAACGACTGCATCGCCGGCCTTAACCGGCAGATGGGCGTCGAATACCTTTGGGACGGCTTCATCTTCGCGGAAGAAGGCCCCGTGCTTTTGACGGGAAAGCAGGCACTCGGCTATTCCCGTATCCGCAAGATAGACAGCGAATTCGCCCGGACGAGCCGCCAGCACACGGTACTCAACACCATCCTTTCCATGTTCCGTAAGGCAAGCCTTTCGAAGCAGTACGATATCCTTTACGATCTTCTGCCCCTTGTTGAGACCAACATGACCAATGCGGAGATCATCGATGCTGCCATCAGCGCCCTTTCCGGCAGCAGCGGCGGACTCAACTATTTCCGTCTGCCGGTGGAAGGCTATTTTGAAAACGGCAAATGGAACAAGAAATTCGTATTCTTCGCAGACCTGCCGGGCATGGCATGGGAGCTGCACGAATTCATTTTTGAAAGCGATGCGGATGTTTCTGCGCAAAAACTGCTGACACCCAACCCCTCCCTGCCGCCGCGCACACCTTCGCCCAGCGGGTTCCTTGAAGAGAGCGATTCCACCGGCACCCTCGGGGGCAGCGGCATCAGCAGCGGCCTGAGCGGCGCTGATTAAAAACAAAGAAGGAGACGCGCAATGAAACGTTCTTTGGCATTTTTTCTGCTTCTCAGCCTGTTCATCAGCCTTTACGGCTGCAGGAAGCAGGATGCTTTTGCGATCGAATTTACCATTCCGGCGGGAAGCGGCGCGGAATATGTCTTTGCGGATGAGGAGATCTCCCCCAACAAAAACAGGCTTCGCCTTCGCGCCGGCGCAGGCTACGGCGAGGCGGTGTTCATCCTTAAACCTGTGGAAACAAAGAAAGAAAACGCCTGCGATGTGTCCGTCACCCTTATGCAGGGCAAGACCGTAACGGTGGATGTGGAAAAAGACGCCTGGTTCCGGATCGGCATTCTGAAAGCAAACCCCAACGGTGCGGCGGCCGCCGCAAGCGTTTATGTGGAAGATGTGACCCTTCGCATCGAATAGCGCAAAACAAAAAACAGGCGGAGATGCTTCCTGAAAGCCATCTCCGTTTTTCTTTGCCCTGCATATTGTGAAAGCATGCAATGCTTTATTTTTGATCCCATTGCGGGAGGGTTTTCCCGCCACACGCTCCGGCGCGGCGACATCATCCCCTTTACGGAAAAAGCGCCGCTTTATCTTTACGAGTTTCTCGGCAGCACCCGGAACGAGACCTGCTGGACAGACCGGCGCTTTCTTGAATCATACTGCACCCTCAAAAGCAGCTTTCCGCTGCCCTTTTCCGCCTTTGGCGGCTTCCGCCGGGCAGCGCCGGAAAAACCGCTTTGCACTTCACGGCGCACCGCCGGGCTGACGCTTCATCTCGGCCATTGCCTTTCTCCGAAAGACCGGGAAGATCTGCGGCGCTTTGCCCTCAAAAGCGGTCTGTTTTCCCGTGTCGCACCGGAGCATGAAGCGCCCACCTGGGTGCAGATCGAAGGTTATCCCCTTTGCCCTTGCGGCCTGTTCTGCCCTTTCCCAAAACTGGAGCCCGACGAAAAAAGCGTCCACGTTTTTGCGCTGCAGGATGCCCTTTCCCTGCAGGGTTTTCCGCCGGATGCGGGGCTTACCGGCTGCTTCTGTCCCGCCACGGCGCGCGCCCTGGCCCTTTTCTGCAAAAGCCGCGGCCGCACTTACCGGGGCACGGTCACGGAGGAGATATGGCGGACATTGTGAAAAAAGCGGTATCCGAGGCATCGGATACCGCTTTTGCTTTCTTCATTTCAGTTTTTCCGCCGCATTGATAAGCGTATCAAGGAAGGTGCGTTCCCCAAAAGTGTTTACCTTAAAGAACATTGCCTGGCTGCCGCCGGATGTGATGGCGGAAAGGAAGAGTTCTTCCCCTTCCCCCACAAGGGTAACGGTCATGCTGACCCGGTTGCTGCCCATGGCGCTGTAGCGCTCGTACACGCGCACCGCCACGCGGGTGCCACCCATGCGGCAAAAGCTTGCATCCTCAAAGGAAGCGGTGGAAGATGCATTCATAATGCCGTCATGAAGGGCACCGAGCACCGCATCAAAACTGCCGAACAGCCGCGTTTCGTATTTTGCCATGTGTTCTCCTTTCTTCAGCAGGGAAGCTTCTTGCATTCGTGCAGCAGCACCGCAAGAGCAAGCATATCCGCGCTGCCGCCTGGGCTGAGATCGCGCAGGATAAATTCCCCGTCGAGCAGCCGGAGCGCATCCATGCGGCGGTTTTGGCGCAGCGTCAGGATCCGCTTTGCGCAATGCTGCGCATAGCTTAATCCCTCTTCCCCGCCCCGGTGAACGAGGTTCGTATCATCAAGGGATGCCATGATATGGGGCAGCGTCAGCGCAAGGGCTTCGTTTTCCTCTTTTCCCGCGCTGAGATAGCTGTAATAAACAGCTTCCGCTTTTTCCGCGGTGGGAAAGCCCAAAGCGGCTTCACCCCGGGCACCTTCTATTTTATAACGGCGATAGATGTGTTCGCCGTTGGTCTCCGGCATGCTTTCCGCTTTTCGGAAGGATGCCGCAAGATCGCTCTTTGCAATGTCTGCCGCATATGCAGTGGCTTTTCCGCCCTTTTTCAGGGCAATGGCCTGCCCCGCAAGGAGCAGCCCCATGGAAAACACGGCGCCTTTATGGGTGTTGACACCGCCCGTTGCCCGGAACATGCTTTGTTCCGCAAGGATGCCTTCTTTGCGCAGCGCGGCCATCACCGATCCCGGCGCATCATCCGCCATGGTGAAGGCGATGCGGGCCATATTGGCAAAATGGGGTCGAATTGCTGCAGCGCTTTTGTAAAACAGGGAAAGATCCATATCCTTGTGGGAACCGTTGTTGTTTCTGTCCACAAGACCCGGCTTCGGCGTGGCTTCCACCTCGCGGATGAGGGCGTTATATGCAAGGGAGGCAAGGCATTCCGCCGCATGATCCTGCAGCAAAGCCTCCGTATGGGCGGTGATCTCCTTAAGGCCGTGAGCGCGGCTTCTTGCGCAGGCGGTCACAGGGCCGCCGCAGACGATGCAGCTGCGCAGAGAAGGGCGGGACAGCTTTTCGCCATCAGCGCCGATCACATCGATATCAAAGAGCCTTGCAGCGTTGTCGCTTTCCTCCACAGCCACCATGATGCGCTTCGTTTCTTCCGCCGGAGCATCGAACACATAGAAGGCTTCCGATCCTGTTTTTTCCTGCCAGACCTCTTGATAAAGCGCCCGCGGCATGGTTTTTTCGATGCGCCGCATGCCCGCAAGGAACAGGATCTCCGTCAGCGGCGTGCGCTTCCCTTCCCCGGCGATATTCAT
>SVGX01000082.1 GCA_015056105.1 Clostridiales bacterium
CAAAGGAAAACAAGTGCACATCCATCGCGTTTCCGCTTATTTCAAGCGGCATTTACGGCTACCCGAAGGCGGAGGCTTTCGGCATTGCCGCTGCCGCCATTGCGGATTTCCTTGCGGAAAACGAGATGGATATCTACCTTGCCGTGTTCGATAAGGCCGCTCTTTCCGTATCGGAAACGCTGATGGGGGAAGTGAAACGCTTCGTTGACGAGAACTACGTCATGGAGCGGGAACGCTATTTTTCCCGCAATATGGCGCAGATTTTCGAAGAACGCGCCATGGATCTTGAAGCCTGCATGCCGGCGGTGCAGCCGGTGAAGGCTGCAGGCAGCGCCAAAAAGGCTGCAGCCGCAAAGACGAACAAAAGCCTTGAATCCATGATATGCGATCTGGATGAATCCTTTTCGGAAACGCTGCTGCGCCTGATCGACAAAACCGGCGAAAGCGATGCGGCGGTCTACAAGCGTGCCAATATCGACAGGCGGCATTTCTCCAAAATCAGGAACAATCCGGGCTATATGCCCACGAAAAGCACGGTGCTGGCCTTCGCTGTGGCGCTGAAGCTTTCCCTTGCAGAAACAAAGGATCTTTTGTCCCGTGCGGGCTATGCCCTTTCCCGCAGCCGGAAGATGGATGTGATCGTGGAGTTTTTCATCCGCAGCGGGAATTACGATATCCAAACCATCAATCAAGTGCTCTTTCAGTACGATCAGCCCCTCCTCGGCGGCTGAGAATTGTCGCCTGCCATGCGACCAAAGCGCAGCGAAAAAGCGCTATCCTGTTTACAGAGAAAAAACAGGAGGGAATACAACATGGCAACCAACATCACAGAACTCGTTTTCATTCTTGATCGCAGCGGCTCCATGGCAGGGCTGGAGGATGATACCATCGGCGGCTATAACACCATGCTGCAAAAACAGCGTGAGCTTCCCGGCGAGGTGCGGGTGACCACCGTGCTTTTCGACAACTATGTGGAGGTTCTTCACGACAGGATCGATTTGCGTGCCGTTTCACCCATTACAGAAAAGGAATACTACGTGCGTGGTTCCACGGCGCTGCTCGATGCCATCGGCAGCACGGTGAGCAAAATCGGCAACGTGCAGAAGCATACTGCCCCCGAATACCGGGCGGATAAGGTGCTGTTCGTCATCATTACCGACGGCATGGAGAACGCCTCAAGGGAGTATGATTACGATACTGTGAAGCACATGGTGGAACGGCAGAAAAAGCGCTACGGCTGGGAATTTCTCTTCCTCGGCGCTAATATGGATGCGGCGAAAACCGCTTCCCGCTTCGGCATCGGCAGGGACAGGGCGCAGTGCTACCATGCCGATCGGGAAGGAACAAGGCTCAATTATGCAGTCACTGCAAAGACGGTCCTTTCCTTCCGGGAAACGGGCGCCGTGCCCGAGGATTGGAACGGGGAGATCGGCCGGGATTACGCGGCGCGGCGCCGCGAAAACCGCTGAGAAGGCGGGCTGATTTATAATAAGGTAGGCTTAAAGATTTTTTGCAAAAACGGCGTCTTTACGGATGCCGTTTTTTCCTGCGAAAAAGGTGGAAGGAGAGCCCCTTTTGTCTTTACAAAGCGGATGCAAAAATGTATAATGGTGTGCGTATAGGTAGTACCATTTCGGGTAATGCCTGTTTTGTGGTGGGAAGGGGTGACATCATATGGAGCAGCAGATGCCGCAGGAAAATCGCTCTGTCCGCGCGCGCCTTTTGGCGGCGCTGCAGGAAGGTGTCTTTGCGGGCGTGGAGCGCCTGCCCGCGGAAAGCGAGCTTGCCGCTCAACTTGGCATCAGCCGCACGCAGCTCCGCGACAGCCTTGCATCCCTCGAAAGGGAAGGCTTCATCACCCGCCGGCAGGGGATCGGCACGACCGTCAACCGCCATGTGCTTTCTGTCAAAAACCGCATGGATATCGAAGTGGAATTTCTGGATATGGTGCGCCAGTGCGGCAAAACGCCCGGCGTTGCTTTCGTCCGGACCGAAGTGACCGCATGCGATGCGCATACGGCGGAATGCCTTAAAATCGAACAGGGAGAGATGATCCTTAAAGCTTGCCGCCTTGTCACAGCAGACGGCGCTCCTGCCATCTATTGCGAGGATCATGTGCCGTACGGCCAGATAAAGCACCCCATTTCGGGGGCGGACTTTAACCGGCCGATTTTTGATTTTTTGCGCAAATTCTGCGAAACGGAACCCTATATGGATCTTACGGATGTGCATGCTGCGGCGGCAGATGCGGATCTGGCGGCGCTTTTTGAAGTGGAGCCGGGAACGCCGCTCCTCTATTTTGATGAGGTGGATTACGACATCGAAGGCAGGCCCATCCTCTACAGCGTGCAGTATTATGCGGAAGGTGCCGTCAGGCACACCGTGATGCGCAAAAAGCTGTAAACAAAACTGCAAAAAAATTTATTTTCAATAAAGGAGTCAGCATGAAAAAAATCGCGGTTCTCATGGGAAGTGACAGCGATCTGCCCGTCGTCAAGGCGGCGTTCGCGGTCTTCAAGGAATACGGCGTGCCCTATGAAGCACATGTGATGAGCGCACACCGCTCCCCGGAAGCGGTACGGGATTTCACCGCTTCTGCCAGGGAAAAGGGCTTTGGCGCCATCATCGCGGCGGCGGGAAAGGCTGCGCACCTTGCGGGCGCCGTAGCGGCGAACACCACGCTGCCCGTTATCGGCATCCCGGTCAAATCCTCTACTCTCGATGGGCTTGATGCTCTGCTTGCCACCGTGCAGATGCCCTCCGGCATGCCCGTTGCCACCGTTGCCATCGACGGCGCCCACAATGCGGCGCTGCTTGCGGTGCAGATGCTCGCCATTGAGGATGCTGAGATTGCACAAAAGCTTTTTGTCAAGCGGGAAGCCATGAAAGCGCAGATCGCAGAGAAGGATGCGAAGCTCCAAAAAGAACTTGAAATGCTTTGAGGTAAAAACGAATGATGAACACCGATAAGATCCATGAAGAATGCGGCGTGTTCGGCGTCTATTCTCCCGAACGCACCGATGTTGCATCCCTTGCCTATTATGCGCTTTTCGCGCTGCAGCACAGGGGCCAGGAAAGCTGCGGCATCGTGGTCAACGATGACGGCGTTTTCACCTCCCATAAGGATAAGGGCCTTGTGAGCGAAGTGTTTACCGCAGAGCGCCTTCATAAGCTCGGCGAGGGCAATATCGGCGTTGGCCACGTGCTCTACGGCACCGCTGCCGGCCGCGACCGCAGCAATGCGCAGCCCATTGTAGTCAACCACCGCAAGGGCCGCATGGCCATCGGCCACAACGGCAGCCTTGTGAACGGGCAGGAACTTCGCGAAGAGCTGGAACTTGGCGGCGCCATTTTCCATTCCACTTCCGATGCGGAGATCATCGCTTACCTCATCGTGCAGGAGCGCCTTCGCACAAGCTCCATCGAGGAAGCGGCGGCCAACGCCATGGAGCGGCTTGAGGGTGCCTATTCCATCGTCCTCACTTCCCCCACAAAGCTTATCGGCATCCGCGATCCTCATGGCTTCCGCCCGCTCTGCCTTGGCAAGACAAGGCGCGGCGCCTATGTTCTCGCCTCCGAGACCAGCGGTCTTGATGCTTCCGGTGCGGAGTATATCCGCGATGTCGAGCCCGGCGAGATCGTTGTGATCGACAAAAACGGCGTCAATTCCATCACGCGGCATTGCAACAAAGTGCCATCGAGTCTCTGCGTGTTCGAATTCATTTACTTCTCCCGTCCCGATTCCATGGTGGACGGCAGCTCTGTTCATGTTGCCCGTCAGCGCGCGGGCGCATTCCTTGCCCTTGAGCATCCCGCGCAGGCGGATATCGTGATCGGCGCGCCGGACAGCGGTCTTGATGCGGCTCTCGGCTTTGCAAGGCAGTCCGGCATCCCCTACGATATCGGCCTGCTCAAGAATAAGTACATCGGCCGCACCTTTATCTCTCCCACG
>SVGX01000024.1 GCA_015056105.1 Clostridiales bacterium
CGCTTCAGGGCTTTGTGGGATACCCTCTCCGTCCTCGCTGTGCTCGGCCACCTCTCCCAAAGGGAGAGGCAAGTGGCGGCTTAGAGTAGGGGCGGCCATTGGCCGCCCGCGTATTTCCGCCGCGACCGCCACGGGCGGCCATTGGCCGCCCCTACAGGTTGGAAGATCGCTGCGTTCTGTCAACTCTTCTTTTATCGTTCTTTTCTTCTTATTATAATAAACGCGCTTGCTGTTGCAGGGGCTTCTGTGGTATAATTAAGGTGATTTGGTATAAGGGGAATTTCATGCGCGCAACACGGCTGAAACTGAATTATTACCGCAATTATGAGGCGCTGGACTTAAAGCCCGCGCCCGGCCTCAACGTCATCGTGGGGGAAAACGCGCAGGGCAAGACAAACGCCGTGGAGGCTGTGTTCTTCTGCGCCTTCGGCAGAAGCCACAGAACACCGCGGGACCAGGAGCTCATCAACCGGGGCATGAGCGGCGCCTATGTGGGCCTTGAAGCGGAGACCCGCGCAGGCGAAAGGCGCATCGAAATGAAGCTGCGCGCCGGGGAACGGAAAAAGGTGTTCGTGGACCGGCTTGAAACGAAGCGCTCCGGCGAGCTCATGGGCGTCATCAACGTGGTCATGTTCTCCCCGGAAGACCTTGAGCTCATCAAGGGCGCACCGGCGGAGCGGCGCCGCTTCCTCGATATGGAGCTGAGCCAGATCCGCCCTGCCTACTATTACCGCCTGCAGCAGTACAATTCCGCCCTTAAGCAGCGCAATGCCCTCTTGAAGGGCGAGCCCGGCAAGGAGCGCCCCACCGCCGTCAGGGAGCTTCGCGATCAGCTGTATGTGTGGGATGAGCAGCTTGCCGCCGCCGGCGCCGATGTGATGCGCATGCGCATGGACTTCATAGGCCGCCTTGCTTCCATTGCGGAGGATCTTCATTACCGCATTTCCGGCGGCAGGGAACACCTGCACGTAGGCTACGAAGCCTCCGTGGATACTTCCGAATACGGCGGCGATATCCGCGCCGCCCTTGAAGAAGCGCTGTACGCTTCCGCTTATGAGGATATCCGCCGGGGCTACACCACCGTGGGCCCCCACAGGGATGATCTCAGCGTCACCTTCGGCGGCGAGAGCGTCCGCACCTACGGCTCCCAGGGGCAGCAAAGAACGGCGGCGCTTTCCTTAAAGCTCTCGGAGCTGCAGCTTTTGAAGGAGGAAAAGGGCGAAGCCCCCATCCTGCTGCTGGACGATGTGTTATCGGAACTTGACGAACCCCGCCAGCGTGCCCTTGTGGAGGCCATGGCGGATGCCCAATGCTTTTTGACCTGCACATCCCTTGCGGGGCTGGAGCGGGCGGGCATGAAACACATCCACGCCTACCGCTGCGAAAACGGCACCCTTCTTGAAATGTAAAGGAGTTTTGTATGGAGCTTGTGCACATCGGCGGCGATACCCTTGCGGACGCGGAGGAGATCATTGCCATACTGAGCCGGGAAACGGTGCTACGCTCCCGGGATACCCGCCGCGCCATGGATGCCCTCATCGGCAAAGATCGCATCCGCACGGTGTCGGACGCGCCGGAAAAAAGCTATGTCATCACCCTGCAGGATGAGCGGAGCCGGGTGTATGCCTCTCCCATCTCCGCGGAAACCCTCGGAAAACGGGCGGAGCGCGGCATCGGGGAAATGCTCCGCGAAAGCTGAAAAAACGCCGCAAAGGGCGAATGTAGGGCGAAACAGAAGGAAATTTCATTCACATCACAACGGAAAGGAAACATTATGAGCAACCACAACGAATACGATGCGTCGCAAATACAGGTCCTTGAAGGCCTTGAGGCGGTAAAGCGCCGCCCGGGTATGTACATCGGCTCCACGGATGTAAGGGGCCTTCACCACCTTGTCAAGGAGCTGGTGGATAACGCCATCGATGAAGCTATGGCGGGCTACTGCGACCATATCGGGATCACCATCCACAAGGATAACTCCCTTTCCGTCAGGGATAACGGCCGCGGCATCCCCGTGGGCGAACATCCCAAGATGAAAAAGAGCGCCCTTGAGGTGGCCCTGACCGTGCTGCATGCCGGCGGCAAATTCGGCGGCAGCGGCTACAAGGTTTCGGGCGGCCTTCACGGCGTGGGTCTGAGCGTTGTCAACGCCCTTTCAAGCTGGCTCAAGGTGGATGTCCGCCGCGATGGGAAGATCCATCACCAGGAGTACATCAACGGCGATCCCACCATGCCTGTTACCGTCATCGGCACCTACCCCGAGGGCGAGCGGAGCGGCACCACCGTTACCTACCTTGCCAACGATGAGATCTTCGATGAAGTGAACTATAACTTCGACACCATGATCACCCGCATGCGGGAGCTGGCCTTCCTGAACAAGGGCGTGCGCATCACCGTCACCGATGAGCGTACCGAGCCCTTCACGGAAAAGAGCTTCTGCTATGAGGGCGGCATCGTCAGCTTTGTGCAGCACATCAACCGCAACAAGGATGTGCTCCACGCGGAGCCCATCTACATCGAAGCCCGCCGCGATGTGCCCGAAAAGCAGGAATCCGCCTCCGTAGAGGTGGCCATGCAGTATAACGACGATTACAACGAAAACGTGTTCACCTTCGCCAACAACATCAATACCGGCGAGGGAGGCAGCCACCTTGTAGGCTTCCGCACCGCGGTGACCCGCGTGGTGAACGATTACGCGAAAAAGCATAAATTCATCAAGGAGACCGACGAGGGCCTTAAGGGCGAGGATGTGCGCGAAGGCCTCACCGCCATCATCAGCGTCAAGCTCGTGGAGCCCCAGTTTGAAGGCCAGACCAAGACAAAACTCGGCAACGCGTATATCCGCAACCTTGTGGACGGCGCCGTATCAAACGGCTTTGCCACTTACATGGAGGAGCACCCCAATGAGGCGAAAGCCATCATTGAAAAGTGCGTTACCGCCGCCCGCGCCCGTGATGCCGCAAGGAAGGCCCGCGAATTGACCCGCCGCAAAACGGCCCTTGATTCCACCGCCCTGCCGGGCAAGCTTTCCGACTGCAGTGAAAAGGATCCCGCGAAGTGCGAGATCTTCCTCGTGGAGGGCGACAGCGCCGGCGGCAGCGCCAAGCAGGGCAGAAATCCCCAGTTTCAGGCCATCCTGCCCCTTCGCGGCAAGATCCTGAACGTGGAAAAGGCAAGGCTTGACAGGGTGCTGTCGAGCGATGCCATCAAAATGATGATCACCGCCTTCGGCGCCGGCATCGATGAGGATTTTGATGAGTCAAAGCTTCGCTACCACAAGATCGTCTGCATGACCGATGCAGACGTGGACGGCGCCCACATCCGCATCCTGATGCTCACCTTCTTCTTCCGCCACATGCGCCCGCTGCTTGAAAAGGGATATGTGTATGCGGCCCAGCCGCCCCTTTACAAGATCAGCCGCGGCAAGAACGTGTGGTACGCCTACAGCGATGAGGAGCGGGATAAGATCCTTGATGAGATCGGCCGCGAACCGAAGCCCGCCATCCAGCGCTACAAGGGCCTTGGCGAAATGAACGCGGACCAGCTGTGGGATACCACCATGGATCCCGAAAAGCGCATCCTCTGGCAGGTGCAGCTGGAGGACGCCATGCGGGCGGATGAGATCTTCTCCACGCTGATGGGCGACAAGGTGGAACCCCGCCGCGAGTTCATCGAGCGCAACAGCAAGCTCGTCACCGACCTTGATGTGTAAGCTCCCTTTTTGAAGCGAGGTAAAACTTATGAGCGAAAACACCAATCCTTCCCGCATTTTCCCGCTCAATATCGAGCAGGAGATGCAGAAATCCTTTATCTCCTACGCCATGGCGGTCATCATTGACCGTGCGCTGCCGGATGTCAGGGACGGCCTGAAGCCCGTTCACCGCCGCATCCTCTATTCCATGGATGAGCAGGGCTTTACTTCCGATAAGCCCTTCCATAAATCTGCCCGTATCGTGGGCGATGTGCTGGGTAAATACCATCCCCACGGCGATGCCTCCGTCTACGATGCCATGGTGCGTCTGGCGCAGGATTTCAACACCCGCTATCTTCTCGTGGAGGGCCAGGGCAACTACGGCTCTGTGGACGGCGACGGCGCCGCCGCCATGCGTTATACGGAAGCAAGGCTTTCAAAGCTCTCCAGCGAGCTCCTTGCGGATATCGGCAAGAACACCGTGGATTTTACCCCCAACTTTGACGAGACCCTTATGCAGCCCAAGGTGCTGCCCTGCCGCTACCCGAACCTGCTTGTGAACGGCTCCGGCGGCATCGCCGTTGGCATGGCAACCAACATCCCGCCTCACAACCTGGGCGAGGTGATCGACGCCTATGTGGCGATGATCGAGAACCGCGATATCTCCGTTGAGGAGCTCATGGCCTACATCCCGGGCCCGGACTTCCCCACCGGCGCCACCATCATGGGCACAAGCGGCATCCGCCAGGCCTACCGCACCGGCCGCGGCAAGATCGTTGTCCGCGCCAAGGCGGAAATTGAGGAGATGAAGAACGGCAAAAGCCGCATCGTCGTCACGGAGATCCCCTATCAGGTCAACAAGGCACGCCTTGTGGAAAAGATCGCAGAGCTTGTCCACGAAAAGAAGGTGGAGGGCATTGCGGACCTGCGTGATGAATCCGACCGCAACGGCATGCGCATCGTCATCGAGCTCAAGAAGGATGTGGTGGGCAGCGTGATCCTCAACCAGCTTTACAAGCATACCCAGCTGCAGGATACCTTCGGCGTCATCATGCTTGCCCTTGTGGATGGCGAGCCCAAGGTGCTGAACCTTCGGGAGATGCTGTCACACTACCTTGACTTCCAGGAGGAAGTCGTCACCCGCCGCACCCAGTATGACCTTGACAGGGCAAGGGAGCGCCTGCACATTTTGGAAGGCCTCATGATCGCCCTTGACAATATCGACGAGGTTGTGGAGACCATCAAAACCTCTCCCACCACCCCCATCGCAAAAGAGCGCTTGATGGAGCGTTTCGGCCTTTCGGAGAAGCAGGCGCAGGCCATCCTCGATATGCGCCTTGCAAGGCTCACCGGCTTGGAGCGGGACAAGATCGCGGAGGAGCACGCCCAGCTGAAGATCACCGTGGCCCACTATGAAGCCATCCTTTCCGATGAAAGCCTGCTGCTTGGCATCATCAGGGAGGAGATCCTTGAAGTCCGCCGCAAGTATGCGGACCCCCGCCGCACGGAGATCACCGCTGCGGAGGATGACATCGACCTTGATGACATCATTCAGGAAGAGGAAATGGCCGTTACCATGACCCACCTCGGCTACTGCAAGCGCATTGCCCTTGATACTTACAGGGCACAGCGCAGGGGCGGCAAGGGCATCATGGGCCAGGCCACAAGGGAAGAGGATTTTGTGGAGAAGCTGTTCGTTACCTCCACCCATTCCCACATCATGTTCTTCACCAACACGGGCCGCGCCTTCAGGATCAAGTGCTATTCCATCCCGGAAGCCGGCAGGCAGGCGAAGGGCACCGCCATTGTGAACCTTCTGCAGCTGCAGGCGGGCGAAAAGATCACCGCCGCCTTCCCCATCGGCAAGGATGAAACCGGCGAATACCTTGTGTTTGCCACAAAGGGCGGAGTCATCAAGAAAACGCTCCTTTCCGACTTTGACAACATCCGCAAGGGCGGCCTCATCGCCCTCGGCCTCAGAGAAGGGGATGAGCTCATCGGCGTCATGCTCTCCCACGGGCAGGATGAATTCCTTGTGGGTACCCGTAACGGCAAGTCCATCCGCTTCCATGAGGATGATGTCCGTCCCATGGGCCGTACCGCCACCGGCGTCAGAAGCATCCTTCTTGAAGAGGATGACGAGGTGGTGGACGTGAACCGCGTCGTGCCCGGTTCCACCGTGCTTTCCATCACTGAAAAGGGCATGGGCAAGCGCACGCCGGAAGAGCAGTACCGCTGCCAGAGCCGCGGCGGCAAGGGCATCATCGCCACCGCCATCACGGAAAAGACCGGCGCGCTTTCCTGCATGCGCATTTGTGACGGCAGCGAGGATATCATGCTTATCCGCGATGACGGCACCATCATCCGCATGTCTGTCGCCGAGATCAGCGTCACCTCCCGCAACACCCAGGGCGTCAGACTCATGCGCGTCGCCGACGGCACCCGCGTTACCTCCGTTGCCCTCGTTCCCCACGATGAGGCGGAGGAAACGGAAGAAACAACCGAAGAATAAGACTTTATCCCCTGTTGGGCGGCCCGCGGCGTTCGGGTCGCCCATCGGTGCATCATCCATTTTTTGGAAGGAGAACCCCCTTGAAGCCCATCGCCGTCACCGCAGCCCTTGAAGACCTGGCCCGCATCTTTCAAAGTGGGGGCGCGGCGCTCTATGCCGTGGGCGGCATGGTGAGAAACAGCCTGCTCTCTTTGCCGGTGCAGGATGTGGATATCTGCTCCCCCATGCTCCTTGAAGAGGCGGAGGCGCTGCTTCGGGAAAAGGGCGTCAAAACAAAACAGAAGGGCGCCTTCTTCGGCACCCTTGATATCGAGTTTCAGGGCGAGCGGTTCGAGTATGCCTCCTTCCGGGCAGAGCGATACGGTGAAGGCGGTGATCACAAGCCCAGCGAGGTCACCTTCGGCGCAACGCTGGAGGAGGATGCCTTCCGCCGTGATTTCACCGTGAATGCCCTCTATTATGACATCCTTGCCGGCGAAGTCATCGACCCAACGGGCGGCCTCCGCGACCTTGAAGCGGGGCTCATCCGCGCCACATCGCCGGATCCCAATATCATCCTTCGGGATGACGGGCTTCGCATCCTGCGCATGGCACGCTTTGCGGCGGAGCTTGGCTTCACGGTGGAAGAAAACACCCTGATTGCCGCAGGGCACAACAGCTCAGGCCTTCGTGACATTGCCCCGGAGCGCATCCGGGAGGAGCTTGACAAGATCCTTCTTTCGGATATACGCTATCTCAAGGGAAAAGACCGGGTGCTTTACGGCCTTGCGCTTCTGAGGGATTGCCGCGCCCTTGATGTGATCCTGCCGGAGGTTGCCGCGGGCAGGGGCATTGAACAAAGAAAAGAATACCACGCTTACGATGTGGAGACCCACATGCTGCATTCCGCCGCCGCGGCTCCCGCAAGGCTGCACCTGCGCATGGCGGCGCTCCTTCACGATGTGGGCAAGCCCGTCGCTTTCCGCAATACGGGCAAAATGTTGGGCCACGATGTGATCGGCACGGGTATTTCCCGGGAAATACTGACGCGGCTTCGCTACCCGAACCACATCATTGATCAAGTGACCACCCTGGTCCGCTGGCACATGTATGACCTGAACGGCTCCGCAAAGGAATCCACCCTGCGCCGCCGCTTTGCCCAGTGGGGGCGGGATACTTCCCACGACCTTGTGGCGATAAGAGAGGCAGATGTGCACGGCAGCGGCCTCATATTGGGCGAAGTAAAAAGCGCGGAAAGGTGGAAGAAGTTTCTGCTGCGCATGGATGTGGAGCACGCCCCCTTCCACACAAACGAACTCGATTGCACGGGAAAGGACATCATGGAGTGGCTTTCCCTGCCCCCCTCCCCCCGCATTGGGGAGGTGAAGATGCAGCTGCTTCTGCACTGCGCCTGCCATCCCAAGGATAACTGCCGGGAACGGCTTCAAAAAATAACAAAAGATATAGGAGCGAAAGCAACATGGAAAAACGACCGCTGATTGGACTCACCCCTTACAAGCGCGATCCTGCCGATCCGAATATCGCCAACCACTACCACCAGAACGAAAGCTACGCGAACATCCTGCACGGCGTGGGCGCAACGGCTGTGTACCTGCCCTACGATTTTGACGATTGGGACATCCTTGATGGCGTGCTGTTCTGCGGCGGCGGCGACATTATGCCCAACCGCGGCGCCTACGATGCGGAAGACGGCGGCGAAGCGCAGAACCTCTGCGATGCCCGTGACGAATTCGAGACCCGCCTGTTCCACGCTGCCAACGAGCGCGAAATGCCCATTCTCGGCATCTGCCGCGGCTGCCAGCTCATCAACTACATTTACGGCGGCAAGATCGTGAAGGATATGGCTGCCTTCGGTTACAAAGAAAACCACCGCTGCGCGCCTTTTGGCGTGACGCTGCATACCGTGATCCCTGTGGAGGGCACCCTTGTGGAAAAGCTTCTCGGCGGTCCCCGCGAGGCGGCTTCCTTCCACCACCAGAGCGTCAAGACCCCCGGCAGGGGCCTCGTAGTCAGCGCCACTTCCCCCGAGGGCGTCATCGAAGCCATCGAGCATGAAAACGGCCGCATTCTCGGCCTGCAGTTCCATCCGGAACGCCTTGGCTGGACGGAACCTTTTGAGTGGTTCGTGAACCTGGCAAAGGAATACAAGGAAAAGAGGGAGAAATAACATGAAGAAACCCTTCATCGGCATCATTCCCAACCGCCTTGTGGAGGAAAAGGACAGGACGGAAGTTACCTACTGGCTCAACGATACCTATGTGGATATGGTGGAAGCCGCGGGCGGCGCCGCCTATATCCTGCCCTACAGCTTCAAAAACTGGGAGCTAATTGACGGCGTGCTGCTTGCGGGCGGACACGATGTGACCCCCGAGGTGGGCGGCTACACCCCCGGCAACAGCGACAGACCCATCCACCCCTGGTACCGTGGCCGGGATGATTTTGAACGCACCGCCTTGGAAGAGGCGGAAAAGCGGGGGCTGCCGGTGCTTGGCATCTGCCGCGGCTGCCAGATCATGAACTCCGTTTACGGCGGCGTACTCGAATGGGATATCCCCGCCGCAGGATTTAGTGAGGAGCATGTCATCAAGCCCTTCACGAAGGAGGGCTGCCATCCCATCCTGCCCGAAGCGGGCACCCTTGTGGAAAAGCTCCTCAACGGCCGCACCACCGTTTGCAGCAGCCACCACCAGATGGTGAAGGTGCCGGGCGAAGGCTTCCGTATCACCATGCGCTCCCCGGAGGGCGTGAATGAGTGCATTGAGCATGAGTCAGGCCGCATGCTGGGCCTGCAGACCCACCCGGAGCGCATGGAGTGGAATGAGCCCTTTGACTGGCTCATTGCCCTTGCGAAGGAAAAGATGCGGGAAGTGAAGCCGGAAAAGCCCCTCATCGGCCTCATTCCCAACATCAAAATGGAGGATGACGACCCGAGCGAGATCACCTACCGCCTTAATGAGACTTACATCACCCCGGTGGAAGAGGAAGGCGGCATTGCGGTGATCCTTCCCCTTACCTTCGATGATTACGAGCGCCTTGACGGCGTGATCCTGACAGGCGGCCCGGATGTGATGCCGGATACCGGCCGCTATACCCCGGGCCCCGACGCGCAGCCCCTGCCGGAGTATTACCGCCGCCGTGACGACGGCGAAGCCCACGCCCTGAAGGAAGCGGAGCGGCTTGATCTGCCCGTGTTCGGCATCTGCCGGGGCGAGCAGATGATGAATTCCTACTACGGCGGCGTGCTTGAGTGGGATATTCCCGCCGCCGGCTACAAGGAAAGCCACGAACTTCGCCCGGTGAAAACGGAAAACTGCCATCCCATCACGGCGGAAAAGGGCTGCCTGATCGAAAAGCTGCTCAATGGCCGCACCACGGTGGACAGCGGCCATCACCAGATGGTGAAGGTGCCCGGCAAGGGCTTCCGCATCACCGCCTATGCCCCGGAAAACGTGGTGGAATGTATTGAACACGAATCCGGTCGCATGCTGGGCATTCAGGCACACCCGGAGCGCATGGAGTGGAACGAGCCCTTCAAGTGGCTGAACGAAAAGGCGCTGGAGATGCGGCGCTGACGCTTTCGGCCCATGCAGGGGCATGGGCCGATTTTTTCTCAGCTTTCCCTCTCGCCTTGCGGCTCCCGGGCGGGAAAAGCTGAAAAGTGCGAAACGCTTCGCGTTTCATCCGTTTCGGCGCGCATGTCGCCGAAGCCGGATCAAAATACCGGCGTGCAGGCAAAAGATGATATCCCGCCCTTGGCGGATGAAATAGCACCTGCGGTGCTGTTGATGAGGGTTTGCCCTGCGGCAAACCGGGAATTAATCTCTCCCTCCGTCCCGCCTTGCGGCGGGCCACCTCTCCCAAAGGGAGAGGCAAGTGGCGGCTTAGAGTAGGGGCGGCCATTGGCCGCCCGCGTATTTCCGCCGCGCCCGGCCCGGGCGGCCAATGGCCGCCCCTACGGTGACAGCAAAAACCGAAGCAGTCACCACCTTTTCCGACTCCTACGATTGCTTTGCACGATATGCGGCACGCTTCAGGGCTTTGTGGGATACCCTCTCCGGCCTCGCTGTGCTCGGCCACCTCTCCCAAAGGGAGAGGCAAGTGGCGGCTTAGAGTAGGGGCGGCCATTGGCCGCCCGCATATTTCCGCCGCGCCCGGCCCGGGCGGCCATTGGCCGCCCGCATATTTCCGCCGCGCCCGGCCCGGGCGGCCAATGGCTGCCCCTGCGGTGACGGCGAAAACCGGAAGGGTCGCCCCATTTCCCGCCCGATATGAGCGGATAAGGAATATGTTTTACCATCCCCCCACTACCCAAAAGGAACCGACAACCATGAATGATCTCATTTATGCCCTTTCCACCCCCGTGGGCGGCGCCATTGCCGTGGTGCGCATTTCCGGCCCCGGCGCAGGGGAACTGCTCAAAAAGGTATTCACCGGCCGCGGCAAGCCCCGGGAAATGGTCTATGGCCGCGTTGTGGATGAAGCGGGCGAGACCCTTGATGAAGCCATGGCGGTATATTTCCCCGCCCCCCGCTCCTACACCGGCGAGGACATGGCGGAGCTTTTTCTGCATGGCGGGCAGGTGAGCGTAAGGCGGGTACTGGCGCTGCTTGGCCGTTATGCCCGGGGCGCAAGGCCCGGCGAATTCACGGAGCGCGCCTTCCTTGCGGGAAAGATGGACCTTGCCCAGGCGGAAGCGGTGATGGATCTTGTGAGCGCCGGCGCGGAGCGCAGCGTGAAAAGCGCCCTTTCCCAGCTGGCGGGCAGGCTCAGCAAGCGCATTGAACAGGTGGAATCGGCGCTGATGGACGCCCTAAGCGGCCTTGAAGCCGCCATCGATTACCCGGAGGAGCTGGAGGATGACGTGACATCCGCCCTGCCGGATACGCTTGCGGCCATCGGCAAAGACCTTGACGATCTTATCGGCAACGGCCTTGGGGGACGCGTGCTGCGCGAAGGTGCAAGGGTGGCCATCGTGGGTCGTCCCAACGCGGGAAAAAGCTCCCTGCTCAACGCCCTTGCGGGGGCGGAGCGCGCCATTGTGACCCACTATGCGGGCACCACAAGGGATGTGCTGGAGGAAGCGGTCTCCATCGAAGGCGTGCCGGTAACGCTGTTTGACACGGCCGGCATCCGGGATGCCCTTGACCCGGTGGAAAAGATCGGCGTGGAGCGGGCAAGAAAGGCGGCTGCCGATGCGGACCTGCTCCTTCTTTGCTTCGATGCATCCGTACCGCTTGAAGAGGAGGATATCGCCCTTCTTGCGGAGACTGCCGGCAAGCCCCGGCTGATCCTCATTGCAAAGAACGACCTGCCCCCCGTTTGGGGCGAAGAGGAACTGACGGCGAAGGGGATCAACAGCAAAGACACCCTATCCCTTTCCGCTTTGACCGGCGACGGGCTCGGCGCTCTGCGCCGGGAGATCGCCGAACGGGTAGCCCCCAACACGGAAAGCGCCCTTGTAACCAACAGCCGCCATATCGAAGCCCTGCAAAAGGCAAAGGCATCCGTTGCCGCCGCAGCGGAAAATACGGGCATGGCGGAACTGGAGCTGATCGCCACAGATCTGCGGGATGCCATCAGCGCCCTTGGGCTTATCACGGGGCGGGAAGCGGCGGATGATCTCATTGAGCGCATCTTCTCCCGGTTCTGCGTGGGAAAATAGCGGAAATACGGCAAAGAAAAATACCCCAAAGCGGGATCTTCGTTATACAAAAAAAGCCCCTTCTTCCGAAGGGGCCTTTTCTTGTATAAGGGAGGCGGCAAAAATCGATGATTTTTGACGGAGGGATTGTAAAAGGTGTTGTATGTGATAAAGAAGGAACGGAAGTGGTAATGACAGCATTCTCAATCCCTCAGTCAGCTGCGCTGACTGAGAGGGTGCTGGGGCTGCCCTCGCCGGCCTCGCAGTGCTCGGCCACCTCTCCCATGGGGAGAGGCAAGGGGAGCGGCTTAGAGTCGACACTGTTCACTGTCAACTGTCCACTTTCAACTGAAAAAAGCCTTTGACTTAGTACAGCTTTGCGCCGGCGGGGATGCGGTCGCTGACCATGAGGAGATTCAGCCGCTCTTCGCCGTTCTGCTTGTGGATGGCGCTCAACAGCATGCCGCAGGATTCCTCGCCCATCATCGGCCGCGGGGGCAGATTGGTGATGGCAACAAGGGTCTTGCCGATGAGCTCTTCGGGCTCATAGTAGGCATGGATGCCGCTCAGAATGGTGCGCTCGGTGCCGGTGCCGTCATCAAGGGTGAACTTGAGGAGTTTCTTCGACTTCTTCACCGCTTCGCAGGCGATGACCTTCACCGCGCGGAAATCGCTCTTCGAGAAGGTCTCAAAGTCCACGTGATCCGCAAACAGGGGTTCGATCTCCACGCCCGTGAAGTCGATGGGCTCGATGGCTTCCGGTGCGGCCTCAACGGCGGGGGCTTCCGCCGCTTCTTCCTTCTTTACCTCGGGGCGGGCGATCTTCTGCTCGCCGAGGGGCTTCATGGTGGGGAACAGAAGCACATCGCGGATGGTGGAAGAATCGGTCAGAAGCATCACAAGGCGGTCGATGCCGATGCCGATGCCGCCGGTGGGGGGCATGCCGTATTCGAGGGCGGTGCAGAAATCCTCATCGATCATCATGGCCTCGTCATCGCCCTTGGCGCGCTCCATGGCCTGCTGCAGGAAACGGCTGCGCTGGTCGATGGGGTCGTTAAGCTCGCTGAAGGCGTTGGCATACTCGTGACAGGCCACGAAGAACTCAAAGCGCTCCGTGATGTCGGGGCAGCCGGGCTTGCGCTTGGAAAGGGGAGAGATCTCCACAGGGTAATCGATGATGAAGGTAGGCTGCACGAGCTTATCCTCCACAAATTCATCGAAGGCTTCTGCAAGGATCTTGCCCTTGGTGGCGGTCTTGTCCTCAATTTCAAGGCCGATCTTCTTCGCAAGGGCATGGGCCTCTTCATCGGTGGCGCAGCCCATGAAGTCAGCGCCGGCATATTCCTTCACCGCATCGTTCATGGAAAGGCGGCGGTAAGGAGGCGTGAGGTCGATCTCCTGACCCATGTAGCTGATCTTCGTGGTGCCGTTGACCTCCTTGCAGCAATGGGAGAAGAGGTCTTCGGTGAGTTCCATCATGCCGTTGTAATCGGTATAGGCCTGGTAAAGCTCAATGGTGGTGAATTCCGGGTTGTGGGTGGCGTCCATGCCCTCGTTGCGGAAAATGCGGCCGATCTCATACACCCGCTCAAGGCCGCCCACGATGCACATCTTAAGATGCAGCTCCGTGGCGATGCGCATGTACATATCGATATCAAGGGCGTTGTGGTGGGTGATGAAGGGGCGTGCACTGGCGCCGGAAGCGGTGCTGTTCAATACCGGCGTTTCCACCTCGATAAAGCCCTGGCTGTTCAGGCGGGAACGGATGGCAGCGATGATCTTCGAGCGCTTCACGAAGGTGGAACGCACCTCGGGGTTCACGATGAGATCCACAAAGCGCTGGCGGTAGCGAAGCTCCGGATCCTTGAGACCGTGGAACTTCTCCGGCAGCGGGCGGAGGGATTTGGAAAGAAGCGTCACCTTTTCCGCATGGATGGAGATCTCGCCGGTGCGGGTCTTGAACACGATGCCCTCAACGCCGATGATATCGCCGATATCGTAGGTTTTGAACTCCGCGTATTCCGCTTCGCCCACATCGTCCCGCTTCACGTAGACCTGAATTTTGCCTTCCATGTCAAGGATATGGGTAAAGGCGGCCTTGCCCATGATGCGTTTGGACATCATGCGGCCGGCGAGGGAGACCTTGCAGCCCTCAAGCTTGTCGTAGTTGTCAAGCACTTCGGTGCTGTAGAATTCCTGATTGTACCGGACGATCTCGAAAGGATCGCGGCCGGCATCCTGCAGCGCCTTGAGTTTATCCCGGCGGATCTGCAAAAGTTCGCTGATCTCTTCCTGGGTAAGCTCCTGCGGTTCGGGGGCGTTTACGCTTCTCTTTTCGTCCATTTTTTTCTCCTGTAAAAAAGTAAGAATGATGCGGCAAAGCCGCTTCGGGTTTATTTGCCGATGGAAAGGATCTCGATCTGCATCATGCCGCCGGGGGTCTGGACATCCACGATCTCGCCCTTTTTGTGGCCAAGAAGGCCTGCGCCTACCGGAGATTCGTTGGAGATGCGGTTTTCGAAGGGGTTCGCTTCCGCGGTGCCCACGATCTGGTATTCCATCTCTTTATTGAGGGCAAGCATCCTGACGCGGACGGTGGTACCCACGTTGACGGTATCGGTGCTGACGTTTTCCTCGTCGATGAGCACAACGTTCTTGAGCATGTTTTCGATCTCTATGATCTCATACTCCATGCGGGCCTGTTCGGTCTTCGCGGCGTCGTATTCCGCGTTTTCGCTCAGGTCGCCGAAGCCGCGGGCGATCTTGATCTGCTCTGCGATCTCGGTGCGGCCGGTGGTCTTCAGGTATTCAAGCCGCTCTTCGTATTTCTTTACGCCTTCCGCGGTCAAACGAACTTCTGCCATGGGTCTCTTTCCTCCGGTTTTGATTCAGTAATAGTGTGCGCCGGGTGTTCCGGCGCCGCTGCGGAGCAATATTTTTCCTATTATATTAAGGAAAGCATACTCGTAAAGCCATTATATGTAAGGGATTTCCCTTTGTCAAGTTGAGAGCGTGTCTTTTAATCTGCAAAGCATGTCGGAAAGCTCCCCAAGGCTTGAAACGGTGTTTACACGGGCTCTCAGCGCCCCTGCGCCCCGCATACCGCTCAGATACCACGCCACATGCTTGCGCATTTCGATGATGGCGCGATCCCCCCTGCTTTCCACCAGCCGCTCGGCGTGGTGAAGGGCAGCGTCGATACGCTCTGCCGCCGTGGGCGGCGCATAGGCTTCGCCCCGAAGGGCGGCTTTGACCTCTTTGAAAATGAAGGGATTTCCTTCCGCGCCCCGGGCGATCATGATGCCGCTGCAGCCGGTGTGTTCCCGCATGGCAAGGGCATCCTTCCCGGAAAAGATATCGCCGTTGCCGATGACGGGGATCTTCACCGCCTGCCTGACGGCGGCGATGATGTCCCAATCCGCCTTGCCGCTGTACATCTGCTCCCGGGTACGGCCGTGCACCGTGATCATGGCGGCGCCGCTTTCCTCCGCCATGCGGGCAAAGCTGACGGCGTTGACGCTCCCCTCATCCCAGCCCTTGCGGAACTTCACCGTCACGGGCAGCTTCGATGCTTTGGCAGTGGCTTCGATGATCTTCGCCGCGCGGACGGGATCGCGCATGAGGGCGCTTCCCTCCCCGTTGCCGGTGATCTTTCTTGCGGGGCAGCCCATGTTGATATCGATCAGGGCGAGCCCTTCCGGCGCTTCCGCCGAAAGCCGCGCCGCCATTTTCGATACGATATCCGCCTCCGCGCCGAAGAGCTGCACGCCGTAGGGCCGCTCCTTGGGCGATGCTGCCAAAAGGGAGGCCGTTCTGTCGCTGCCGTAGTAAAGGCCCTTGGCGCTGACCATCTCCGTATAGGAAAAATCCGCGCCCATATCCCGGCAGATCTCCCGGAATGCTAAGTCCGTGACCCCGGCCATGGGTGCCAGCAGCACGGGAAATTCGGTTTTCGGATCAAAAAACAGCAAAAGAAGACTCCTTTACGGCGTGGGGGAAGGAAGAAGGGAATAATCCGGCGTGGGTATGGGGTCCAGCACCGGGTCCTTTTCGAGCAGCGTCATGCCGGTGATGTACCAGCGGGAACCGTCCCTTACAAAGGTAAGCACATAGCGGGCGGTGGCCCATTCGGGAAGCTTTGCGCCGCTGTCGGGATCGTTGGCGGCGGCATTTACGGCGGCAAGCTGTGTCAGCACCTGCATGCTGGCCCGGTTGTGCCAGGGCAGCACGGATATCTTTTCCACATCCACCCGGTAATCAAAGCTTGCCACGGTGAAAGCATCGTAAAGGCCGGCGTAAAGCTCCGTATCGTTGCGGACGAAATCCTCGGTAAAATATTCCGTCAGCTCCAGCACCGCGCCGTCGGTAAGAATGCACTCGGCCCGCTGCTCAAGGCCCTCCGTCACAAGGATGAAGAGGTTTGAAACATACATGCCTTCCACGAACACGCCGAAGCACAGCGCCACGATGGCGGTGATCATGAGGAGCGTGCGGAGCACATACCAGATACTGCGTCTTGCGACGGCATATTTATTGCGCGACATGGGCGTTTCCTTTCAAAATACCGCCCCAAAAAGGGGCACATTCTTTCATACTAAGGATACCACAACAAAGGGAAGAAGGCAAATGAACGGATTGTGAGAAATGGCGGGCGGACAGCTGCGCGCCGGGAACCGACGATTCCCTTTCCACCTCCCCCATATCTTCCTGTTTTCCCGCATAAGCTTTTGTATGATGAATGTTCTTTTTGGTCTGATGCTCCTTGCGGGGCTCCTTTGTTCCATGCTCGGCGGCGATGCGAACAGCGCACTTGATGCCATGCTTGCGGGCTGCGGAGAAGCGATCACCCTGTCCCTTTCCATGGCGGGCGGCTACATGCTCTGGATGGGCCTTATGAATGTGGCGAAGCAGGCGGGGCTTATCGAAAGCCTGTCAAAACTGGTAAAACGACCCCTTTCCCGGCTTTTCCCCGGGTCGGAGGAAGCCGTTGCGCCCATTACGCTGAACCTTGCCGCCAACTTTTTCGGCATGGGTAGTGCCGCCACGCCCTTCGGCCTTGCCGCCATGAAAGCGCTTGATGCCGCCGCAAGGCGGCAGGGGATCCCGCCGGGCACTGCATCCGATGCCATGTGCATGTTCCTTGCGCTGAACGCTTCCGCCATCGAGCTTTTGCCCACCGGTGTGCTGGCGCTTCGGGCGGCGGCAGGCTCACAGGATGTTTACTGCGTGGTGGCACCCACCTTCATCGCATCCATCCTTTCCTTTGTGGCGGCGGTGATCCTTGCAAAGCTTCTTTGCCGCGCTTTCCCGGCGGAGGGCAGGCAGAAGCGGCAGCGCCGGCACCGTGCGCGGGCGGGGGGCAGCGCATGAACTACATCCTTCCTGTACTCATTGCGCTGCTGCTTCTTTATGCGCTTATCAAAAAGGTGGATCTTTACGATGCCCTTGTGGCGGGGGCAAAGGAAGCGCTGCCGCTGCTCGTTTCCGTGCTGCCCTATATGGCGGCAATGCTGACAGCCATCTCCCTGCTGCGCGCTTCCGGGGCGATGGATGCCATTCTTGACGCCGCCGCGCCGGTCTTTTCCGCCTTCGGCTTCCCGAAGGAGCTTGTGCCCCTTTTCACCCTTCGCACCTTTTCGGGCAGTGCCGCCGCGGCGCTTCTCAACGATGTGTTCGCTGCCCACGGGCCGGACAGCTTTCTCGGCATTGCCGCAAGCCTGATGCTGGGCTCAACGGAGACCATTTTTTACACGGTGGCCCTCTACTTCGGGGCGGTGGATGTGAAAAAAACAAGGGTGGCCGTGCCGGTGGCGCTGTTAAGCGGCGCGGTGGGCGCGGCGGCAGCCATCCTTTTTGCCCGGCGGATGCAGTAAATAACAGTGGACAGTGGACAGTTGACTTACTGCTGCTGTACCAAAAGCGTCCCTCTGATGAGGGAGGTGGTTTTGCGCAGCAAAACCGGAGGGAGAGAAGCGAGGGTAAGGTCTCTCCCTCCGTCTGCTTGCTTCGCTCCGCAGACAGCTCCATCCTCAGAGGGAGCCTTGAAAATACCGTGGCCAAAGACCCCCTTCCGCCGCACTTGGCTGCTTTCCTGCCGCAGCATATCCTGCCGACACTTGCCGACACTTTCCGATAGCTGCAGACAGCCTCTGACACATGCCGACAGGATCCCGGCGACAGATTTTGTCGGGCAGCCGGTTGCGCCCCTGCGGCCGTAAAGATAACTGTCCACTGTCAACTGTCAGCTGTCCACTGTCCACCGCTCCCTTTCCGCGTGTTTCTTTTTCTTCCCCGCTCCGATTGCAAATATATGTTCCTTTTGATAAAATAGAAGATAGATGGCAACCATCCAGGGAGGATATTATGCGAATTGATGTTGTCCCCGTTTTCGGGAAACTGATCAGCAGCCACATTTCCGGCTCAACGGTGATCGTGGTGGACGTGCTGCGCTCCACAAGCTGCATCACCATGGCGGTGGAAAACGGCGCGGAGCGTGTCATCCCCGCCGTCGACCCCGGTGAAGCCGCTTCCATCGCCTCGCGCCTTGGCCTTCGGGACTGCGTGCTGGCGGGCGAACGCGGCGGCATCCGTCTGCCTGATTTCAACCTTGGCAATTCCCCTGCGGAGTTTTCAAGGAAAAATGTGCAGGGCAAAACGGTGGTGGTCAGCACTTCCAACGGCACCGCCGCCATCCACGGCTCTTCCGCCGCGAAGGCAGTGCTGATCGGCGCGATGATCAACCGCACCGCCGTGGCAAAGAAAGCCCTTGCCCTTGGGAACGACATCCTGATCGTCTGCGCGGGTACCGACGGCGCCATCAGCGCGGATGATCTCATCGCCGCAGGCGCCATTGCGGATGCTGTGGCGCGGCTTGCGGGCGGCGCCGTGACCGCTACGGATATCACAAAGGTCTGCTGCATGCTTTATGCGGACTGGCGGGAAGGCCGGGCGGATCTTACCGGGACCACGCACTATGCCCGCCTTGTGGGCCTTGGCTTTGGGGAGGATGTGCGCTTCTGCTTTACGGAGGATGTTTCCGAAACCGTCCCCGTTTATAAGGACGGCATTATCCGCTGAACGGTTTTTCGGCCGCGTCCGCGCAAGCGGTGCGGCCTTTTTTGTATGAGGAACGGCGGGTGGAGGTCGGGGCGTACAGCTTGACAGACCGAGCCTTGCTGTTAGCGATCATTCACCCATCTTAACACCTCACCTGTCAGCTTGTGTGATAAGCCCACGGTGCGCAATGGTCGCTTCGCGTTGCCGCAGGAGCGGCTGCCTAAAGCTCCCTTGCTCCCGGAACTCCGTTTCGCCGCATCGCCCACAGGGCGCGCTCATCTCCGTTCCCCCTCAAGGGGAAGGCATGAAAGCGTTCCTCCTGCAATTCTCCCTTCCTCCGCGCCTGGACTTGCCTGCAGCAAGGGGCGCTTTGTACAGGCCTGCGGGCATAGTGTGCAATGGCCCAGGCCAGCCTCTCTTGGCCTTCGGTCAATTCACCTTCAGGGAGGTGCCCCGAAGGGGCGGAGAGATCGTCAAAGCCGGTATTGGCAGGAAAGAAGAAAAGAACGCGCTCACGAAACTTAACACATTACCGCCGCTCCCTTCGGGACGGTTTTCCATTCCACTTACAAAGGAGAAACCATATGAAACGCTTTGCTGCGCTGCTGCTTTCCGTGATGATGTGCCTTGGCCTGCTTTCGGGCTGCCTGGCGAAGGATCTTTTTGCCGCCCTTGCGGGCGGTAAGACGCCCGATGCGACTGCCGTGCCCGCACCGCCCGCCCCCACCGCTGCGGCCGCAAACCCGCTGAAGGAAGTGAACGGCCCCGCCGGCTTCCTGCCCCTCGGCGTGGTGATCGATGCGCCCGCCGGTGCGGAGAACGTGCGCTATACCGTCATCGCGGATGCCATTGCGGAGGTGCAGTTCTCCCACAGCGGCTGCGGCTTCACCCTGCGCGCCGCCAAGGCGGATGGGGATATTTCCGGCGTGTATCTTGATTTCGTGAAAACGGAGGAATGGCTTTTCAAGGGCAACGGCCTTGCGGCAGAAGTTTCCACCGCCGCGGACGGCGCC
This sequence comes from Clostridiales bacterium, assembly GCA_015056105.1. Taxonomy (GTDB): domain Bacteria; phylum Bacillota; class Clostridia; order Christensenellales; family CAG-138; genus UBA1685. The sequence goes on from SVGX01000024.1 coordinate 19,914, forward strand.
GTCCTTGTTCTCTGGAAGCTGAACGGCGTCAGCTATTCCCTCTTTACACCGAATGCGCCCACACCGGCGGCGCTTTCCGCCATCGTAAGCAGCATTGCGGGCAGCGAACTTACTCCGCCCGCGGGTACGGAGGCGCCTGCCCCCGCCACGCCCGTTTTAAGCGACGATCCACTGCTTGATGAGCCCTTCCATTTCCTTGAGGATATGCAAATTACCTATGATATTGACAGCGACACGGTGGTGGAGACCGTCAAGCTCATCGAGTATCAGGACAGCTATGGGATGGATTACACGCTGATCGAAATCGTGGACAACGGCGAAAGCATCTATTTCGGCAACGGCGATGCGGATATGCCCCAGTTTGGCGACGTGGCGTGCCTGATGGATGTGATCCCCGGCGATCCTTATGTGGAGATCATCCTTTCCGGCGATATGATGTCATCGGATTACATCACCCATATTCTCCGCTACGACGGCAAAAAGATCACCCCTGCCACCATGGTAAGCCCCTATGACGGGCAGGTGTACACCGGCATCTTCGGCCATTTCTACGGCATGGGAGAGGATGGCAGCATCCTCATTGATGACGGCGTGGATGCCCTCGGTTCCTTCTGGGCCATGCGTGATTTCGTGCACGAGGGCAATATGCGCTTCGGCTATGACCACGGTTCCACCTGGACACGCCTTGGCGACTACAGCGACCTGTGGGATATGGAATACGGTCCCGCACTGACGGTGAAGCTGCCGCTGCCCATCTACATGAGCGGCACCGCGCCGGAAGTGCTTGCCCCGGGCACTAAGATCCTCGTCACGGAAACGGACAGGGAAAGCTTTGTGAACGTGGTGCTCCAAAAGGGCGGCTGGGGACGCATTGACCTTGAATGGAAGAAGGACAGCTACAAAGCCTATATTGCCGGTCTTCCCGAGGATGATTACTTTGAATACCTGCCCTATGCAGGCTAAAAGAGCGTAAGAAAGCAAAAGGAGAAACAGAATGCTTGATCTGATCCTTATCAACGGCCTTGTGGCGGATCCTGCCAACAAGATCGAAAGCCGCCTGAACGTGGGCATTAAAAACGGCCGCATCGCCCGCATCACCTCCGAGGTTCTTCCCGCGAAGCAGGTCATCGACTGTACGGGGCTCATTATTTGCCCCGGCTTTGTGGATGCCCATTCCCATGAGGATGATATGCAGGGCGGCGTCATCCAGACGGATATCACCCTGCGCGCCCTCAAACAGGGTGTCACCACCCTTGTGACCGGCAACTGTGGCGATGCACCCGCCGACCTTGCTGCCTACAAAGCGGCCTACGAAAAGGAGGCGCCCGTAAACATGGCGCTGCTGGCCGGCCACACCACCATCCGCCGCCTTGCGGGCATGGAGGATAAATACGCCCCCGTGACACCGGATATCCTTGCAAAGATGCTGGAGATCCTCGAGGCCCAGCTCACCGAAGGCGCGAAGGGTCTTTCCATGGGCGTGCGCTACGAGCCCGGCATCACCCTCGATGAAATGTGTGCCATGGCGGAGGTAGTGAAGCGCTATAACGGCATCGTGGCGGCCCATGTGCGCGGCGATGCTTTCGAAGTCTATGACGCCATGGAGGAATTCCTTGAAATGGGCCGGCGCACCGGCGTGAAGCTGCAGATCTCCCACATTGGCAGCATGGCGGCCTTCGGCCAGATGGCGGATGTGCTTGCCTACATTGACCGCCGTGCGGCGGAGGAAAAGCTGGATGTAATGATCGACTGCTATCCCTACAACGCCTTCTGCACCGGCATCGGCACCACCACCTATGATGACGGCTTCCTTGACCGCTACCACGATGTGACAAAGATCGAGATCACCGACGGCGAATTCAAGGGCTTCATCCCCAACATGGAGGTGTTTTACAAGATCCGCAGGGAGCACCCGGAATATCTGACCGTGGCCCACGTGATGAACGAGGAAGAGGTGGTGATGGCGCTCACCCATCCGCGCACCATCCTTGGCAGCGACGGCATCCTTTTGAACGGCGCGGGACACCCCCGCGCGGCCGGGGCCTTCGCCCGCTTTATCAAAAAATATGTGCTCGATGAGCACCGCTTCAGCCTTACGGAGGGCATCGCCAAATGCACCCACAGGGCGGCGGAGCGCTTCGGCATTGACAGGGGCACCCTTTCCATCGGCGCCGCAGCGGATATCGCCGTGTTCGATCCCGCTACGCTGCAGGACAAGGCCACCTTTGCGGAGCCCCATTTGCCCCCCGTTGGCGTAAAACACGTGTTTATCGGCGGTGTGGAAGCCCTTCGCGACGGCGAAGTGCTGAAGAAGGACCTTGGCAAAGTGTTTTGATGAAAGATGACCCATAAAAGGATCGCCCCGGCAGGGTATGCCGGGGCGATCGGTGGTTTTGGCGTTCACACTTTATTCGATACAGCGAAGGGGACAGACGCTGATGCACCTGCCGCAGGTGTCGGCGGAAAGCTCCCCCGCTTCGCGCAGGGCGTCGCCGTTTTCAATGAGCTGCCGCCTGCAGGCAAAGCGGTCAAAGCCCGTGCCGGTCAGCGCCTGTGCCGGGCATGCCGCAAAGCAAAGGCCGCAGCCGCCGTTTTCAAGATAGGGACAGCGCTGCTTCACGGCGCTTTGCGCCGCCGAAAGGGGCGCATCGGTGAACAGGGTGGAAAAGCGTCCCGCGCTGCCCTTTTCCGTGATGGCCATGCGGTTCGCCCCGAAAACGGCGATGCCGGCGATCACGGCGGCGCTGCGGTGGGAAAAGCTGCTGCGCAGGGCCTGCGCATCGAAATTCCCCGTGCCGCTTACCGTGGCGGCGCTGAAGCCTTCCGCCGCAAGCAGCGCTGTCAGCGCTTCGTTGATGGCGGTGAACCCTTCGTTGACGCTTCGGTAGGCCGCCGCCCAAAGGGCCGCGCCTTCCCTTCCGCGCCGCCTCTTCCACAAGGGGCGCGCCTTGCACAATGCTCTCTTTTCTGCCGCAAAAAAGCGGGGCTCTGCCTTCCGCCAAAGCCCCTTTTCCTTTTTCAGCTTTCGATCTTGACGTTGCCCACAAGGCACATGAGCGCCGCATCCTTTACGGCGCTTTCCTGCGCCGCGGGGATGACCGTCACCTTCACAAACGCCCGGCGCTTTTCCTTGTCGAAGCCGAACACCTCCGGGCAGACCTTGGCGCACACATTGCAGCCGATACATTTTTCACCGAACAGGATCTTCATCGCGTTGCCTCCCTTTTTGCTGATGCTGTTTTTAGCCTATCCGCCCCGGGGGCGGGATATGACAGAACATCGCAAACACGCCTTATGCTTCTTCCTTCGGCTTTCCGACCTTTTTGAACAGGCGGGAAATGGGCTTGTAAACAAGGAAGGTCACCGCCGCGTTGATGCCTGCCTTCATGCTGTTGAAGGGCACGATAATGGGCCAGATCATGGCTTTTACCGCTTCCATGGGCACGCCGTTGTAGTGAACGGTAAAAATCAGATTGAGGGGGATCATCATGATGATGGCAGCCAGCGCGCCGAGAACAAGGCCGAGGAGCGCGCCCTTGATGGAATGGATCTTTCGATAGGTGAAGCCCGCCGCCAGCACCAGCATGCCGGTGGAGAAAAGGTGCATCAGCGCACCTACCCAGCCGCTGTGGATAGAAACGGTGACCCATTGCAGGATGCATACCACCGCCGTGATGGCAAGACCCGCCCCGGGGCCGTAAAGGAAGGTGCCGATCAGGATCGGCACATCCGCCATATCATACTCAAGGTAGGGTGCGGCAGGGTAAGGGAAGCGCACCACATACATCAGCACAAGGGACATCGCTGTCAGCAGCGCCAGCTTGACGAGTTTGACCGTTTTTTCGTTTCTCATTCTTTCCTTCTTTCCCGGGAATATTCCCGCATGAATTGTTGCGATCCGGGGGAATCGAAAACCCCCGCTTCCAAACCGGAAACGGGGGCATGCACAGCAAAACGGGATCTATGCTTTCTGCATTGCTTCTTTCATCCGGACTTTACCGTCGGTGCCGGATTCTGACCGGCTCGGCGGCGCCTGAAGGCGCCGGTCGCGGACTTGTCGGCAGGCATGGGCCGCCGCTTCACCGCCGGTGTGGAATTTCACCACCCCCTGAAGCAATTTCATTATACATGGGCATATATGCCTTGTCAATACAGGGCAGGGTGCAGAGAGGGGCAGCCATGCCGGCTTTGCCCGCGTCTCTTTTGTGCCTGCCCATGGTATAATTGTCAAAACCGGTGCACATGCTTTTGGGACGAAGGAAAAAAAAGGGCGGGGAGGTGAGCGCCATGTGGCGGATGGGTTATACGGTCATCCGGAATCTGAAACGCCTGCCGGGAATGATCGAGATCATGCACCGGATGGCCGACAGGCCGGATCAGTACACCGCACAGGAAAAGTATGACCATGTGCGCCGTATCGCCGGCCTGATGCAGAAAACAGGCCATATCAAAACCACGGCGAGCGGCCTTGAGCACCTGCCCGAAAAGGGCGGCTATGTGCTGTACCCCAACCATCAGGGCAAGTATGATGCCTACAGCATCGTTGCCGCCCACGAAAAGCCCCTCAGCGTGGCTATGGACCGGGAAATGTCCTATTTTATGCTGGTGAGCGAGATCATCGACGCCCTTGGAGGTAAGCGCATGGATATCCGCGATACCCGCCACGCTCTTCGGATCATCAACGAGATCGCCGCGGAGGTGGCGGAGGGCAGCCGCTACATCATCTTTCCGGAGGGCGCTTACGATGACCGCAAGCACAACACCCTTTGGGATTTCAAGCCCGGCTGCTTCAAGGCGGCGACCCGGGCGGAAGCGCCCATCGTGCCCGTGGCGCTGGTGGATTCCTACAAGGTCTACAACAGCCCCACGCCGCTGCCCGCGAAAACGGAGGTGCACTTTTTAAAGCCCCTTTACCCGGCGGAATACGAGGGGATGTCCACCCACGAGGTGAGCGACATCGTGAAGGCGCGCATACAGGCGAAGATCGAAGAACGGAAACCGAACGGGAAATGACAGCATTGCCTTATATCGCGAATTTTCACGGGCGGCCGATGGCCGCCCCTACGGGATGAAAAGTTTGTATAGGTGGAAAAGCCGGATGAGGAAAAAGCAACAAATAGGAAACAAAAAAGGCTCTGCTAATGGCAGAGCCTTTTTTGTTTGGTGTTTTAGTCTACCCGCTTGAGGAAGAAGTAAAGGCGGGCGTTCTTGGAAGCATCGCTGTGTTCGTTGCCGCAGGTGAAGATGGTGAGGAAGGTGTCCTCCGTGGTGACGGTGGTGTCAAACTGCATCTCGGAAAGGGAGAGCTGCTTGTCGATCCACTTCTGTACGCCGGCTTTATCGCTGGGCCTGAGGTCGCCCCACCATACGTTGTCGTACAGGGTCTCGGAGATATCGCAGCCCGCCTTGGTCTCATACATGGCGAAGATCTCATAGCGGGTCTCCACGCCGTAAAGGTTCACGGTCCAGACGCGCTCCGCGTAGTTGTTGAGGTTGGGCAGATCCACAAGCTCCTTGCCGCAGTGCTTTTCATGTACGCAGTTGCTTTCGCCAAGGTTGAACTCCTGAATGTGGTGCAGCTGGTGGAACATGCTGCCGCTGGGACGGCTGTTGTGGCCGGTCACAACGTTGTTCTGCTGGTAGTTGTAATAGTAGGCATAGATGGAAGCGGATTCGGAAGATTTCTTCTCGAAGGTATGGTCGTTGTAATACCACTTGCCATTGTAGTCCACCATGATGGGGTAAGCGATGTTGGTCTTGTCAAGGGTGATGTAGCCGATGGTGTCATCGTTCTCGCCGTAAGCCGTGTTGTAGTTGGCGTTCAGCTCGCTCGCATTCTTGTGCCAATCGCCGTACTGGGTGATCCTGCCGTTACCGGCGGCATAATCGCGGATGGCGACCATACCGGCCACGGAGCGGTTGATGTCATTGAGGGTAGTGAAGCCTCCCTCTTCGCCGTGCAGGGTCGCCTGCACTTTGACCACCTTAGTCCAGTCGTTATCCGCACAGGCGCGGGAAGCGCGGGCAAAGGCGCCTTCAAGCTTGCTCTTGCTTTCCACATAGCTCTGCACGAGATCGCCGTCGGTGTTGTCGATCAGGCCGTCGCCGTTCACATCGCCCATAAGGACCACGGTGGCAATGGGGGCAGAAGGATCGCTGCAGGCAAGAAGGCCCGTGGCGATGAGGTCGGTATCGGTGGCGGCGCTGCCGTCAGCCTTGGTGAAGCAGGCGTTCTCGCTGCCGGTGATGGCTTTGAGGATGGCGCCGGCGTCGGCAACGGTCATGCCGGGATGGAAGCCGATGATATAGGAAGAAGCAGCATCCGCACCCGCCTCCACATGGGGACGGAGATAGAGCTGATCTACGGCGCACTGCAGGTCATCGTTGGCGCCACAGGCGGAAACGGTGCCATCCTTGTGCATGAAGACGACGTGGTTCGTGCCAACGGCGGCATCCGCAACGTTGGCGGCGGCGCTGAGGTCGGCCTCGCCGGTAAGAACGGCGGAAACGCTGCCGTCAGCCTTAAGACCCACGATGCCAAAGCCGCCCGCGGCGATGCCGGAAAGGCCGCTGAGGGAAGCGGCATCCGCGCCGATGGCAACGGCACTGCCGTCATTGACAAGGCCCGCGGCCACTTCGCCGCCCGCATCGATGGCAATGATGTTTTTCCACGCGGAAGCATCAGCACTGCCTGCGCTGACAACGGTACCCGCAGCGGTAAGGCCAAGGGTGAAGCTGTTGCCCGCGGCAACGGCTACGATATCGCTCCATGCGCTGACATCGCACTGGGAAGCGCTGTTGTCGCCGGCGGCAACAACGGTGCCGTCAGCTTTGAGGCCTACAAGGTGGGCCTTGCCCGCGGCGATGGAAGCGATATTGCTCCAGCCGCTTACATCGATGGCGGAAGCATCGCCCGCAAGAACGACGGTGCCGTCATTCTTTACGCCCGCGGTGAAGGCTTCGCCTGCGGCGATATAAATGAGGTTATCCCAATCGGATACCTTGCGCTGACCCTTGGTATCGTGGCCGGCGGAGGCGGCGGTGCCATCCGCGCGAAGGCCAACGGTGTGAACGGCAGCGGCGTCCACCATGCCGATGGGCGCGGCAGCCTGAACGAGGCCAAGGCCGCTTTCCTGCTCCGGCTCGGTGGAGGTTTCGGGGGCGGGGGTAGCCACGCCGATATCGATGGGCTGGTTGGTGGAAACATCGGGGTCGCCGCCGCAGCCGATCACGGTGAAGGCCGTCATCGCCGCAAGCAGCAGTGCGATCCATTTTTTCATAGAATGAGTTCCTCCTCAATAGTTTGCGTTCAATCGCCTGTGCGTGTACACACACAGGCAAATGTATCATACCACATTCTGCGCGCCGCTTCAAATACTCTTGCGGCAATTTTACAGAGCGTTCATATTGGAAGAGCGAAAGCTGACAGCCGCGGAGGATCCCGCCGGCGGGCGGGTGTACGAATGGTCCGGGCCATTGGCAAGAGATGTTTTGAGCGGTCCTGCTTTGCCTTTCCCGCTCATCGGCAAAGCCGTATGGTTTTCCTGATACAAAAAAGGCTTCTGCCCTGCGGCAAAGCCTTTTGGTGCGCGTTTCGGTTTTCATGCGGCAGGCGGAAACACCGCCATGCTACAGTAAAAATTCATAGACATTGACCCGGCGCTTCCCCTCCCGATACATTTCGTGGTCTTCGGGGATCTGTTCCGCGGCGATGAACCTGCCGCCCCCCTCCCATTCCCGGCAAAGGCGTCTGAGCGTTCTGTCGCTCGGGGCGTTGTCGGGGCTGCAGGTGATGTAAAGCCGCTTCATGCCATGCTTTTTTGCCTGTTTGAAAAGAAGGCGGCATGCTTTTCCCGCATAGCCGTGTCCCCGGTGGGGTGCATCTACACCGTAGCCGATGTGGCCGCTCCAATAGAGCGAGGGCACAGCCCCCACCCGAAGCATGCAGCTGCCGACGGGCGTGCCGTCCGCAAGGCATATGGCGAACCGGTAGGCGGGCACATAGCCCTTTTCCGGCACGGCTTCCGCGGCGGCGGTCAGCGAAAGGCGGATTTCGCCGGTATAAAGATCATCGGTGGGGAAAAAGGAAAACATGGGGGAAGTCTCCTTTCGTTTTCAGAGCACCGCCGCAAGCAGCAGCAGAAGGAGAAGCCCCGCCGCGTTTACTGCCGTAAAGAGGGCGAGGAATTTTCCGCCCTTTGCGCCGGGCGCCGCAAGGTAAAGTTTCAGGGTGATAAGACTTGCAAGGCTGGCGATGGGCGTACCGAGACCGCCGATGTTGACGCCCATCAGCAGGCCCCGGACATCCTCCGTAAAGGTGCGAAGCAGCACCGCCGCCGGCACATTGCTGATGACCTGGCTTGCGCCCACGGCGGTCAGCAGCGTGTTCTTTTCAAGAAGCGAGGCAAGGAAGGCCTTCACGGGTTCGATGCGCCCAAGGTTGCCGGAGACGATAAAGAAGCACACGAAGGTCAGAAGCAGCATATAATCAAGCTCCCGGAGCAGCGGCCTGTCCAGCACAAAAAGGGCGATCAGCACCGCAAGAAGGGCGAAGCCGAAGTGCAGCACCCGGAACACCACAAGAAGGCAGAGAAGGAACAGGGCGGTATAGACCCAAAGCTTCCTGCGGTCGGAGATGGTTTCCTGTTTGATCTCCGGCATGGGCAGGGCTTTCGGCAGCACGAACAGGGCAGATCCCAACAGCAGCAGGAAGCTTGCCGCCGTCAGCGGCAGCACCGCGCCGAAAAACTCCCCGGCTTCCATGGCGTAAGCGGAATACAGGTACAGGTTTTGCGGATTGCCCACGGGCGTTGCCATGCTGCCAAGGTTTGCCGCCACCGTTTCAAGCACAAGAAGGGGGATGAGCGCCTTTTCCTGCCCGATCTCATCAAGCAGCATCACCGTAAAGGGAACGAAGGTCAAAAGCGCCACATCGTTGGTGATGAGCATGGATGTAAAAAAGGGCAGCATCACAAGGATAAGGGCAAGCACCCTGCCGTTTTTGCAGCGGCAAAGAAGAAAGCCGGAAAGCGCGCGGAATGCGCCGCAGCCCTTGAGCCCCGCCACCACCGCCATCAGCGACAGCAGCAGCGCCAGCACCTTGAAATCGATATAGCCCCAATATTCCCGGTCGGGCAGCACAAAGCAGGCGGTGATGAGCGCGATAAGGGCGGAAACGGTAAAGACCGTTTCGTGCTTCAAAAAACAGATAATGCGGCGCAGCATAAAAATTCCCTCTGTTTCCTGGTATTTCGTCCGTTTCCGCAAAGGATAGCACATGCCGCCCGCTTTTGCAAGGCGTTTTGCGGGCAAAACACAGGATAAGCATATCCTTTGCTTGCCCGCAGGCAAACAAAAAGCGAAAGCATTGCGCTTCCGCTTTTTTTGTGCGTTAAAACCGTTTTTTACTGGAACTTGATGCCGTTGAACTTGACGCCGGGGCCCATGGTGGTGGAAAGGACGACACTCTTGAGGTAGGTGCCCTTCGCAGCAGCGGGCTTGGCCTTGATGATGGCATCCATCAGCGCGCCGAGGTTCTCGGTGAGCTTGTCAGCACCGAAGGAGACCTTGCCGACGGGAACGTGCACGATGGCGGTCTTGTCAACGCGGTACTCGACCTTACCGGCCTTGATGTCCGCGATGGCCTTGGCCACATCCATGGTGACGGTGCCGCTCTTGGGGTTCGGCATGAGGCCCTTGGGGCCGAGGATACGTGCGATACGGCCGATGGTACCCATCATGTCCGGAGTCGCAACGCAAACGTCGAAACCAAACCAGTTCTCGGTCTGGATCTTCTTGACGAGATCATCATCGCCCACGAAATCAGCGCCGGCTTCCTGCGCTTCCTTGGCCTTGTCGCCCTTGGCGAAAACAAGAACGCGGACGGTCTTACCGGTACCATGGGGAAGAACCACGGTGCCGCGGACCTGCTGGTCAGCGTGGCGGGGGTCAACGCCCAGACGGATGGAAGCTTCGACGGTTTCGTCGAACTTGGCCTTCGCGGTGGAAAGAACGGCTTCGATGCCCTCGCGGGGATCATAAAGTTTCTGCTTGTCGATCAGCTTTACGCT
>SVGX01000083.1 GCA_015056105.1 Clostridiales bacterium
GCGAAGGCATCCCCTTGCTTCACGGTAATATGCTCCGCCGAAGCGGTCTTGATGGTTTTTATTTCCTTGTCGGAAAAGGTCTCATCATCCAGGGCTGAGGTGTAGATGGTATCTACGGGATAGGTCTCGAGCAGCTTTTTGAGCCCGCCGATGTGATCCTTGTGCCCATGGGTGATGATGACGGCGGAAAGCTCTGTGACGCCGAGACGGGAAAGGGCGGCAGAAAGCGTGTCGAATTGCTTTTTAAGACCCGTATCCACAAGAAAGGCGCCTTCTTCCGTCTGCAGAAGGATGGCATCGCTTTCTCCGGTGTTGATGAGTGTTACGTCAAAGGCCATACCCGGTCTGCCCGCAGGTTCGGAAGCGGCATCCTCATCCGCTGTGGGCAGGATGTCGCGCGGGGGAACTATTTCCTCTGTGCAGCCGAAGAGAAGCGGCACAAGAAGGGCGATGGCGATAAGGGAAAGAATACTGTGCTTTTTCATGGAGCAAGTATACCACAGCCGAAGGACGTTTTGCTATTATCTGCAGGATTATTCACATTTGCGCACGTTGAATGTTCCCCTTCCGCTATGCTATAATAAAACGGAACAAATTTCAGCATTTTTTACTTTGGGGAAGGCCGATATGAGACGATACAGAAGGCGAAACAGGCGCAGAATCAGGCGCCGCCGCACAAGCCTCAGCGCAAGCAACTGGGGCCCCGTGCTGGCGCTACTTGGCACGGTGCTCGGCATCGCGGCGGTGATCTGCCTAATCGTATTTGTGGCACTTCCAAGGCTGTTGCCGCTTATCGGCGTTGATTACAATGCGCCTTTTATGCCCACGCCTACGCCGTCGCCCACGCCAAAGCCTACGCCGACACCGCACCCCATGACGACATTCGACCCCCTCGAGGCGCAGAATGAGCTCGTCTTTGACAATTCGGCGGAATACAAATGGTTCGGCGACCCCTATTTCCACGATGGTGTGATGGTCTTTACCGCCGGCAAGCTGGTGGATTCCTACGCTGTCATGCAGGACCTTTATTTCTTCTATCCGGAGACCCGCGCGGCGGAAAAAGTGCCCATTACCCTTAATAACGCCCACTTCATGTACCCGAAGTTCAACGACGATTGGCTGATCTACCTGGATGCCAATCTGAACGGCGGCGGACATCTGATGGCATATAATCTGAAAGAAGAAAACGCCGGGCCTGTGGAGATCAAGCAGGTGTATACCGGCCAGCCGGAACCTATGCTTGACGGCCATTACGCCGCATGGATCGAGCGCACCGGCACAAGGATGGATAAGCTGTTCATCGCGGATCTCAACACCCTTGAGACCACCGTGATCAACATGTTCAGCAATTCCGTCTACGGGCAAAGCCTGCCATCCCTCCGGGAAGGTCTTCTTTGCTGGGCGGATACGGAAGGCGTCAGCGAAACGGGAACGGATACGAGCGTGATCTACTCCATCACCCTTGCCTCTTCCACCATGCGCAGCTATTCCCCGAACACCTATGTGCACGACCCGGAATGCGGCGGTCAATATGCCGTGTGGCTCGACAGCCACCACGCGCCGGATGCGGGGTTGTATTATTCCAAGAGCGGCGGCAAGCCGGTGAAGATCGCCTCGGGTGTTGTGGAATTCGGTCTCGGCAGCGATTTTGTGGCATATTCCCGGGATGAGGCGATCTGGCTCTATATGTTTGACAACGAGCGCACCTATCGCATCAGCGCAGAGCAGGAACTTGCCCAGTTCCTCGGCGTCAGCGATGACAGGGTGATGTGGATGGATGTGACCACCCGGGCGCGGGATATCATCAAGTTTGCAAAGATACCGTAAGGACACAGGGCCGGCCCGCGCCGGCCCTTTTCAAAAGGAGCATGACCATGGCAAAAACGCCTAAGACCGTCTACATCTGCGGAGAATGCGGCTACGAAAGCGCCAAATGGCTTGGCCGCTGTCCGAACTGCGGCAGTTGGAATACCCTTGTGGAGGCCGTACCCGCCGTTCCGGGCGCACGCAGCGGTTCGCCGGGCCGTGCGCTGCCTCTTTCTCAGGTGGAAACCGCCGGCACAAGGCGCATTTCAAGCGGCATGGATGAGCTTGACCGGGTGCTTGGCGGCGGCGTCGTGCCGGGCAGCACGGTGCTTCTCGGCGGCGATCCGGGTATCGGCAAATCCACCCTTCTGATGCAGATGGCGGCACAGCTTACCGCCGTCGGTACCGTGCTGTATGTAACGGGTGAGGAGAGCGCCGCGCAGCTCAAGCTTCGGGCGGAGCGGCTCGGCGTTACCGGTGAGATGCTTCTTCTTGCGGAAACGGATCTTGCCGCCATCGAAGCGGAGATCGCAAGGGTAAAGCCCTCTTTTCTGATCATTGACTCCATTCAGACCATGGCCTGCAGCGATATTTCGAGCGCCCCCGGTTCCGTCACGCAGGTGCGGGAGGCCACCGCGCTTTTGACCCGCGTTGCAAAGGGTACCGGCGCGGCAGTGTTCATCGTGGGGCATGTGACAAAAGAAGGTGCCATCGCCGGTCCAAGGGTATTGGAGCATATGGTGGATACCGTTCTTTACTTTGAGGGCGACAGGCATGATGCGTTCCGCCTGCTGCGCGCCGTCAAAAACCGTTTTGGCTCCACCAATGAGATCGGTGTGTTCGAAATGCGGGAGACCGGCATGGCGGAGATCAAAGACCCTTCCGGCATCTTCCTTTCAGGAACGAATGCGCCGGGCTGTGCCGTGACCTGCGCCATGGAAGGCACCCGCCCCATGCTGGTGGAGATCCAGTCGCTGATCGCATCCTCTGCCTTCAACAATCCCCGCCGCATGGCTGCGGGACTTGACAGCAACAGGCTCATCCTGCTGTTGGCGGTGCTGGAAAAGAAAGCCTTCCTTGCCCTCGGCAATCAGGATGTGTATGCCAATGTGGTGGGCGGTATCCGCCTTGAGGATCGAAGCGGCGACCTTGCCGCCTGTATGTGCATCGCCTCTGCGCTGCTGGATACGCCCCTTCCGAAGGGGACAGTCTCCATCGGCGAGGTGGCGCTGACGGGTGAAGTGCGCCCTGTGAGCCGCCTTGAAAAGCGCATCAGCGAATGTGTGCGCCTCGGCTATACCCACATCATTATCCCTAAAACCGATAAGCTGCCAAAGGCGCCGGGCGTGAAGTTCAGCACCGTGGCGACTCTTGGCGATGCGGTTCGTATTTTGACGGGTTCCGGCAAGTAAAGGGTTTCTCTCTTGCATCCCGGGCAAAATATGGTATAATATAATAATTGCGTGAACGCAACTGTGTACCCGTAGCTCAGCTGGATAGAGTATCAGACTCCGACTCTGAGGGTCGAAGGTTCGAATCCTTTCGGGTACGCCAAAGCAAAAGAACCCCAAATGGGGTTCTTTTGCTTTGGCATGTTTCAGACAAGAGGATTCGAAGCCGCATGCCGGAAGGCAAAAACGCTCCGGTGGAGCGTTTTTAGCGGCCGGGTTTTGCGTTACAGGCCGGCTTGCGACGTGCGGAACACAAGCAAGGCGATGCCGATGCGCAAAACGAATCCTTTCGGGTACGCCAGAAAAGGATTGCTATCTTGACAAATGTAGCAATCCTTTTTCTATTTCTTCGACAACAGCAATTAATACTGTTCCTGATTGATTTTTGCTGCATTTGCATGTATAATACAGAAGAACTCAATGAAAGGTGCGTACACCAATGATTATTACTATCGCCTGAAAACTGAACAGAGGTGCAGAACACGGGGGGTATACCCCTTTGGTTTGGTGCACCGTTTTCGGGTAACTTCTGATAGTGGAAACCGCAGGATGCAGCCACGACGGGAGCTGCTTCGCTGCGGTATTTTTGCGCTTTTTTTCAGGCGCCGACGCCACACAGGTACGATTACATATC
>SVGX01000025.1 GCA_015056105.1 Clostridiales bacterium
CGCGGCCACCGCGGCAGGATGGAGATCCGCGTGGATGTGAAGGGCGTTTCCTGCCACGGCAGCGCTCCCGAGCGCGGCGACAACGCCATTTATAAGATGGCAGACATCCTGCAGGATGTGCGCGCCCTTCACGAAAACGGCTGCGGCCCCGAAGATGAGATCAAGGGCCTTGTGAAAATGCTGGAACCGGAGTTCAACCCGGATCATTATGAGGATGCACGCTTCCTCGGCAGGGGCAGCGTCACCGTTTCTCAGATCTTCTACACCTCCCCGAGCCGCTGCGCCGTGGCGGATTCCTGCTCCGTTTCCCTTGACCGCCGCATGACCGCCGGCGAGACCTGGGAATCCTGTCTGCAGGAGATCCGCGACCTGCCCGCCGCGAAGAAATACGGCGAGGATGTCAAGGTATCCATGTACATGTACGACCGCCCCGCGTGGACCGGCCTTGTTTACGAAACGGAATGCTACTTCCCCACCTGGATCAACAAGGAAGAAGCGCCCCATGTGCAGGCCCTTGCGGATGCCCATAAGGCACTTTACGGCGAAAAACGCATCGGCCATCCGGATGCCATGCACCTTCGCAACCGCCCGCTGATCGACAAGTGGACCTTCTCCACCAACGGCGTTTCCATTCAGGGCCGCTACGGCATCCCCTGCGTTGGCCTTGGACCCGGCGCGGAATCTCAGGCACATGCACCCAATGAGATCATCTGGAAGCAGGACCTTGCGGTGTGCGCGGCTGTTTATGCGGCAACTCCCATGCTGTATGCGAAGAAGGTAAAATAAGACATCAGCCAACCTGAAACACTTAAATAAAAATAAGCGGAGGCAAATATGAGCAACGTAAAGCAGTTCACCGATAAACTTGACAAGCTGAATTTTGAAAACATGTATGAAGGCGACTTTTTCCTGACTTGGGAAAAGACCCGCGATGAACTTGAAGCCGTTTTCACCGTGGCGGATGCCCTTCGCCACCTCAGGGAGAACAACATCTCCTCCAAGATCTTTGACAGCGGCCTTGGCATCAGCCTGTTCCGCGACAATTCCACCCGCACCCGCTTCTCTTTCGCTTCCGCCTGCAACCTTCTCGGCATCGAAGTGCAGGATCTTGACGAAGGCAAGAGCCAGATCGCCCATGGTGAGACTGTGCGCGAGACCGCAAACATGATCTCCTTCATGGCGGATGTCATCGGCATCCGTGACGATATGTACATCGGCAAGGGCAACACCTACATGCACAACGTGGTGGATGCCGTGACCGAAGGCCACAAGGCCGGCGTTCTGGAGCAGAAGCCCACCCTTGTAAACCTGCAGTGCGATATCGACCATCCCACCCAGTGCATGGCGGATATGCTGCACCTCATTCATGAGTTCGGCGGCGTTGAAAACCTCAAGGGCAAGAAGATCGCCATGACCTGGGCCTATTCCCCCAGCTACGGCAAGCCTCTTTCCGTGCCGCAGGGCGTCATCGGCCTGATGACCCGCATGGGCATGGATGTGACCCTTGCCTATCCCGAAGGCTATGAGGTGATGGAAGAGGTCGTCGAAGTTGCCAGGGCCAACGCGGCGGAATTCGGCGGCAAGTTTGAGATCACCAACGATATGAAGGAAGCCTTCAAGGATGCGGATGTGGTCTATCCCAAGTCCTGGGCCCCCTTCAAGGCCATGGAAGAGCGCACGGAGCTTTACGGCAAAGGCGATACCGAAGGCATCAAGGAACTTGAAAGGCGTCTGCTTGCCCAGAATGCGGAGCATAAAGACTGGGAGTGCACCGAGGAAATGATGGAGCTCACCAAGGATGGCAAGGCGCTCTACCTCCACTGCCTGCCCGCCGACATCACCGGCGTTTCCTGCAAAGAGGGCGAAGTGGCGGCTTCCGTCTTTGACCGCTACCGTGATCCCCTTTACAAGCAGGCATCCTTCAAGCCTTATATCATCGCTGCGATGATCTTCCTTGCCAAGGTAAAGGATCCTTCCGCCAAGCTGAAGGAACTCGAAGAAAAGGCAAAGAAGCGCCACGATTTCTAAAAAACACATTAAGTAAATAAACGGTGCCCCGCTTATGGCGGGGCACCGTTTTGCATGCTGTGGATTTTTCGTTTTTCGGGATCAAAGCAGCATCTGCCCGTTGATCACCAGCTTGAAGGCAAGGCCGAGTCGCTCCGCTGCCTTGCGGCAAAGGAGCATGCGGCCAAGGAAGATCTCAAAATAATCCATCACGCTGCAGTATTGGGTGTCGATGGTCATTTCAAGGGTGATGGCGTCCCGGGCATCGTTGATCGCGGTGGTGGCGCTGCGAACGGCATAGTTCACCCTGTCGTGAATGTCGAACTTCGTAGGATCCTTTTCACGTACACGGGTAAAGCGTACATCGGATTTATCCGCAATGATAAGCGCTGCAGCAATGGGGTTCACGGGCTGTGCGGTGTGTTCGTCGTGGTTGCCGATGGCGGTGATGATGGTGGCGATATCCTCCGCATCCGCGCCGAGGCGGTCAAGGATGCGGAATGCCATCACCGCGCCGGACTGCGCATGGTCGATGCGGTTTACTACGTTGCCGATATCGTGAAGATACCCGGCGATCTGTGCAAGCTCCGCTTCCCGTTCGCTGTGCCCGAGGGTGAGCAGAATGTAGCGGGCGGTCTCTGCCACCCGGCCAACGTGTGCAAAGCTGTGCTCCGTGTAGCCCATATAGGCAAGGGATTCATCCGCCCGTTGAATGTAGGTGCGGATGGAAGGATCGGCTTTTACCTGTTCAAATGTGATCATTGCAACCTCCTTCGGTATAGGGATCAGCCCAGCACAATAGGCACGGCATATTCTTCCACTTCGTGGATAGCTTCATTCACATCAATGGTGGTAAAACTGCCGTTTTCATAAAGGATGCGGCCCTGCACCATGGTAAGACACACATCGCGTCCCGTTGCCGCATAGGCAGCGGTGGAGATGGGATCGTAGACCGGGCGCAGCATGGGCAGATCGGTATCGATGAGGATGATGTCCGCTTCAAAGCCTTCTTTGATGTGGCCAATCTCGTTTTCACGTCCCTGCGCCTTTGCGCCGCCCACGGTGGCCATCTTCAGCGTTTCATAGGCGGTCACAGCGGTGGGATCACCGGAGACGCCCTTCTGCAGCAGCGCGGCGAACTTGATCTCCTCGAAAAGATCGTGGGTGTTGTTGGAACAGCAGCCATCGGTGCCGAGGGCAACGTTCACGCCCCGGCGCTTCATCTCGCTGAGCCTTGCAATGCCGCTGCCGAGCTTCAGGTTGGAAACGGGGCAGGAAGCCACGCTGGCGCCGTTTGCGGCGAGGATGTCCATATCCTCGTCTTCAAGCCACACGCCGTGGGCCGCAAGCACCTTTGCCCGCATCACACCGGCATCAAAAAGCGCCTTGGTGGGCGTCACGCCGCGGCGAGCGATGCACTCCTCGTGCTCCCGCTTTGTTTCGCTGACATGCACATGCAGGCAGAGATCGTTTTTGAGGGCAAAATCCGTTACAAATTCCCAAACCTCCGGGTAGCTTGTGTATTCCGCATGGATGGCGGCGTCTGCGCGGATGCGGCCGTTTCCCGCGCCGTGGAAATCTGCGATCAGAGCGCGGGTCTCCTGCACGGCACGGTCCGCATCGGGATCATAGGTGGCGGGATCAAAGGCAAGAACGGCGTTGGACAGGTTCAGCCGGATGCCGTATTCGATGGCAGCCTTCGCCACGGCGGGCTGGCGGAAGTACATATCGCTCGCAGAGGTGGTGCCGGTGCGGAGCATTTCCGCAAAGCCCAGCTTTGTGCCTGCAAGGATGGCCCGCTCGTCAAGCCTTGCCTCCACGGGAAAAACCTTATCGTAAAGCCATGTCTGCAGCGTATAGTCGTCCGCATAGCCGCGCATCAGGCACATGGCGGTGTGGGCGTGTGCGTTCACAAGGCCCGGCATGAGGATCTTGTTTTTGCAGTCGATCACCCGCTTTGCGCTTTCTGCGGGGGCGGTTTCGCCCACAAAGGCGATCTTGCCTTCCTTTACGCCCACAAAGGCGTTTTTGAGAAGGGGCTGCTCATCGCACATGGTGATAACGTTTGCATTTTGAAACAGAATATCCATAAAATCAGAACCCTTTCGGCAGCATTTCATATCTGTCATGATTATACCGCATCTTTGTTCATTTGACTATACGATGGCGGGGACGCTATAATAAAAGGGATGTAAAATCCCGGTAAAGGATCCGGAAAAGTCAGGGTGCGCAATAGAATACGAACCCTACCCAAAAAGAAAGGAAGGTCATCCTATGCAGCTCAAACGCCTCGGTCTCGGCATGCGCTTTGATTATCTTTCCGGCGCGGCGGAGCGGGAGCATGCACGGCAGGCTTTTGAAGAGATATTTTCCGTTTTAACGCTTTCGGAGCTGGAAGGGCTGTCCCTCTACGGCGGGCAGGATCCGCTGACCGAGCCGGAAGAAAACGTATTCCTTGCGGTCATTATGGGCGGCTCTTTGACCACCATGCGGCGCATCTATCGCAAGATCAGCGCGGATGCTGCCATCGGCATGTATCTTGCCCATACCGATCCCTATATTGAAAACAACCGGCTTGCCGCCTGGGAAGGGGCGCACTTTTACGGCACGGTGGAAAAGGACGGCACGGTTTCCGGCGGCGACGATACGCTTTGCGGCCTGACTGTGCCGAAAAAGCATGGCAGAAGAAAACCGGTTGGAAAAGGCATCAAGGTGCTTTTTGCGCCGGATACCTTCGGGACGCTCAATTCCGAAACGGTGGTAAAGCGCCTTGCAGCTGCGGCGCGGCGCCATTTTCAGGGCGTGGAGATCGTGCCCGTGCCCATCACACGGGGCGGAAAGGGCATGGTGCGCGCCCTTGTGACCGCCGGGCGGGGCGCATACCGCAGGGCGAAGATCACACCGGAAAAGCCCGGCGGTGCGCGCAGCGCGGTCTATGGTGTACTTTACGGCAAGCGGGCGGTTATGTCCCTTGCGGAGATCCTGCCGGGAGACCCTTCGGTCACCTCCTCCTTCAATGCGGGCGAGGTCATCCGCCGCGCCCTTGACGAAGGCCTTCGGGAGATCATCATCGGCACGGAGCAAAGCGTGATACGGGATTGCGGCATGGGCTGCATGCGCGCCCTCGGCATGAAGTTTTACGACGCGGAAGGTGCAGAGCTCAAGGGCTCTTTGGAAGAGCTTTCCCGCGTCGCAGCGGTGGATACGGAATACCTGCACCCCCGGCTCCGGGATGCAAAGATCACCGTTGTGGGCGGCGGCAGAAGCGAAACCCCGGAAGAGATCAGGGAATATGCGGCCCGGTTCCGCGCCCTTGTGGCGAAGGCGGGCAGGCTCAGCGAAAAGGACAGCGTCGGTGTGGGCGGGCTGCTTGTTGCCTATGCGGGTGCGAAGCGTGTGGATGGCGTCAGCGCGCTTTTTGATGCGGTGGAGTTCAATAAACTTCTGCACGGCGTGGCGCTGGCTGTGACCGGCGGGCTTTGCGCAGAAGGGCAGCCTCTTGATGAAGAACATCCGGCACGGGAGGTACTCAAACGCTGTCTGAACCGCAGGGTGCCCGCGGTACTGCTTGCGGGGCATGCGGCGGAAGCGGGAAACGAAACCCATCCCGCGGACGGCGGCAGTATTGCTTTTCTCGATATCCCCTTTATGGACGGTGCGTCCGCCGATATACTGGAAGCCCGCTTTGATGCGGCGGCGGACAGGCTGTTCCGGCTCATCCGTCTCGGCAGGGATGTGGAGAAGATCGGCGCGCCGAAGCCGCCGAAGGAAAAAAGCCTTGGCGAATTGACGCGCGAAAGCCTTCAGAGAAGATCTTGATCAAATCAAAACACGGTATGGTGTCTGCCATGCCGTGTTTTTCGCTGCGCTACTGTTCTGTGATGTTGTCGATGCGGCCATCCTCCGCAAAGGTAAATTCATAAAGCCTCGCCGCGCTGCGGTTTTCCGTTTTTTTTGTGACAGTGCCGAGAAAACGGCCGCTTTTGTCGGAAAGGGGCGGTCGGACCTCCGTGAAGCTGCCGAAGAAATCCCGCAGCGCCGAAAACCGCAGCCCTTCCCTGAGCCCATCCGTCAGGCAGGAAAGGGCTTCCGCTTCAAAACCTTCCCGCACAGCTTCAAGAAAGGAGACGGCGCGTTCGAAGCTGTTCGCGCTTTTGCGCGGCGGGCAGGTAAAAAAGCCGGTTTCCGGCGGTCCCGCAAGAAATGTACCGTCCCCTTGCCGGGCATATACGGTGCGCCTCTCGTGGCCGAGCAGCGTTCCGCAGGGGTCGATGCAGCATACGGCGCCGTTTTCGATGGTGATCGTTCCGGCTGCAGCTTCAAAGACCGTTTCCATGGCACCATCAAGGAGGATGAGCCGCTCACCGCTGTCGCTTTTGACATTGACCGCCACATATTGTGCGTTGCCGACCTCCTTGACGTTGAGGGATCCCGTTTCCCCATCGCCGAGGGAATAGATGCCCCGGGTCTCGCCGCCTTCTTCCACGCAAAGCCGGATCCCGTTTTCGTAATAAAGTGTCAATGCGAATACGCTGCCGGAAAAGCGGGGTTCGATCCTGTCGATCCGGTAGGGGATGTGCGGCGTGCTTTCCCGCTGCAGTCTGCCCGCACGCAGCAGAAGCTCAAACACGCCGCCGGGCCAGGCGCATACCTCCACATCCGGCGCGGGATAAACGGCGATCTGTCCGTTTTTGAAACCGACTTTCCGCGTGATGCCGTAAAGCCGGGCGTTTGCCGCATCGGAAAGGGGAGAAAGGCCGATGTAATAATCGCCGCTGTCGGAAAGGGGCAGCGCGATATGCCCATCCGGCAGACATTCGCCGGCAGGCTGACCGTTTACCTCCATGAGGGCAGGCACATCGGCGCGAAGAACAAGCAGCGGTACGGGGGAATAATACATAAAAACACACCTCGCAGTTTTTTGCAGTGAAAGAGCAGGATAAAATCTATGCGCGGCGCTTGCATATCATGACTTTGTAAGCTAAAATATAAAAATTAAGTGACATGACTTTGGAGGATTGTATGATTCGACTTTGCGAACTCGTTCGCTGCCCGGAAAAGCACATCGGTGCCATTGAGGCGGCAGGTTGGGTAAAGACCGCGCGCGCCAGCAAGACCATCGGCTTTGTTGAGCTGACGGACGGCTCCTGCTTCAAGACCGTACAGATCGTTTATGAGCAGGATGCGATTCCCGATGAGATCAAGCGTGCGCTCAATACCGGTACCGCTGTTTCCGTGAAGGGCGAGCTCGTTCTTACCCCCGATGCGCCCCAGCCCTTCGAGATCCGCGCCGCTTCCATCGCCATCGAGGGCGATTGCCCCGGCGATTACCCGCTGCAGAAGAAGCGCCATTCCCTTGAGTATCTTCGCACCATCCAGCATCTCCGCCCCCGTACCAACACCTTCCAGGCGGCTTTCCGCGTGCGCAGCGTGGTGGCACAGGCCATTCACCGCTTCTTTGATGAGCGCGGCTTCCTGTATGTGCATACCCCCATCCTCACTGCCAGCGACTGTGAAGGCGCCGGCGAAATGTTCCGCGTAACGACCCTTGACCCTGTGAACCCGCCCCTTAACGAGGACGGCACCGTGGATTACAGCAAGGATTTCTTCGGCACTGCCGCGAACCTTACCGTCAGCGGCCAGCTTTACGGCGAAGCCTTTGCCCTTGCCTTCCGTGATATCTATACCTTCGGCCCCACCTTCCGCGCGGAGAACTCCTTCACTGCGCGCCATGCGGCGGAATTCTGGATGATCGAGCCGGAAATGGCCTTCTGCGACCTTGCAGGCGATATGGACGTGGCGGAAGCCATGGTGAAGCACATCATCCGCACCGTCATGGAGCGCTGCCCGGATGAGCTCAAGTTCTTCAACCAGTTCATGGATAAGACCCTCCTTGAACGCCTTGAGAACGTGGTGAACAACGATTTCGCCCGCATCACCTACACCGAAGCCGTGGAGCTTCTCAAAAAGGCGGATGTGGAGTTCAAATATCCCGTGGAATGGGGCTGCGATCTTCAGACCGAGCATGAACGCTATATCACTGAGCAGATCTACAAGAAGCCCGTGTTCGTCACCGATTATCCGAAGGATATCAAAGCCTTCTATATGCGCATGAACGATGACGGCAAGACCGTTGCGGCAGCGGACCTGCTCGTTCCCGGCGTGGGCGAGATCATCGGCGGCAGCCAGCGCGAAGAGCGCCTTGACGTGCTCGAAGCGCGCATTGCGGAGCTTGGCATGGATATTTCCGATTACGGCTGGTATCTTGAGCTGCGCAGGTTTGGCGGCGTGCAGCATGCGGGCTACGGCCTCGGCTTTGAACGTATGGTCATGTATGTGACGGGTATTGCCAACATCCGCGATGTGCTGCCTTTCCCCCGCACCACTGCGAGCCTTGAAATGTAACAACGCATACATAAAAAAAGACGGAAGCAATTCCGTCTTTTTCTCTTTTTGGCGAAAAAAGGCTGCCCTTCGTGAATAGGTATATCATTGCAACCGTGGGCAATAATAGGAACTAAATCCAATTGAAGGGGGAAAAGGTCATGATAAATGAAACAGAGCCTGCCATGCGCCGGCACGCGGAACATTCCCGCACCGGCTGGCAGGATGGCGAAGAAGCCTTTCTTTTCAGCGAAGTTGCAAAAAAACGCGCGGCGGGGGAGCCGCTGCGGGCTGCCTTTGAACAGGTGGCGATGGAAACGGGAAGAAAGCCGAACAGCATCCGCAACTATTACTATGCAAAAGTGCGCGAGACCGGTGCGGCAGGGGAAAACGGCCCTCAGGGTGCAGCCTTTGTACCCTTTGGAGAGGAAGAGACCCGTGCCCTGCTCAAAACGGTGCTGACCGCAAGGGCAAAGGGCGTTTCCGTCCGTGCCTGCACCCTCACAATGGGCGGCGGCGATACGAAGACCATGCTCCGCTATCAGAACAAATACCGCTCACTCCTTCGCACGAACCCGGCGCTTGTCAGGGAAGTGATGGGGGAACTCAGGGAAACGGGCTTGCCGGTACCGGACCCTTATGCCGCAAAGGCACGGCGGGGCCCCCTGCGGCAGGAAGCTGTACCGAGCCTTGCAGAAGCGACGGCCCAGGCGCTCGGCGCTGTGCAGGGAGTGGATGCGGCGGCATTTTTTCGCACGCTCGCCGCGCTCGCGGCTGCCGCAAAGGCCCATGAGACCGATTGCGGTCCGGGCCGCTGCGTGCAGCTTAGGGAGTATATCGCCCTGCAGGAAGAAGCACAAAGCGCGGAGCGGGCGCAGTTTCAAAAGCTGGCGGCACTCCTTCGGGAGATGACGGCGCTCTGCCGCAGTTTCCTTTCCGCGGCGGATGAAAAGAGCGTACCCGCTTTCGGCGGGTATTTCGATGCCCTTTCCGAAAACGTGGCGGACTGTGAGCGCATGCTCAGCATGATCTCCTGAACTTCACTTCCCGTGTGCTTCCTCCGTAAAAAAACGGCGGTTTCAGAAGAAACCGCCGTTTTTTCATGTTTTTTGCCGCTGTCAGAATACGCGCTTTGCGAACAGGAAGTTTTCGTCGGACCAGCTTGACCAGTTGGTGACGATCACGCAGGAACGGCTGGAGGAGGCGTGTACGAGCTTGTTGCCGCCGAGCCAGATGCCCACATGGGTGATGGTGGTATTGCTGGTACCGCTGCTCTTGTAGAAGAGAAGATCGCCGGGCTTTAGGTTGCTTTTACCTTCGATGGTCTGCCATTCATCTACCAGGGCATAGTTCCTGGCGCTGTAACGGCCGATCTTCACGCCTGCGGAGCGCAGGGAATAGTAGACGAGGCCTGAACAGTCAAAGGCATTCGGTCCTTCCGCGCCAAGCACATAGGGCTTGCCCTGCTGGGCGAGCGCTACATCGATAAAGGCGGAAACGCCGCTGCCGGTCTGCTCGATCTGCTGGGAAGGGGGCGAGGTGCGCGCCGGCGTGGGGGAAGCCGGGGATCCCGGAATGTCCCACCATGCGTTCTGTGTGGTGCTGGGCATGGGCGTCTCAATGGGGGCGGAACTGGCGTTTGTGCCGGCGGAGGGCTTCGGCGAGGGCGTTACCTTCGGGGAAGCCGTGGGTTTTGGCGATTTTGTAGGTTTCGGTGAAGGTGTGGGAGAGGGTGTCGGGTCGATGGCAGGACGCGCCTGCGGGGAATAAAGCAGGTCCCGGGTGTCAAAATCCGCTTCGCCGGTCACCTGCAGTTCATTTTTTGTCTGGAATGCGGAAAGGGCGCGAAGGGTCGCCGTGCCGAAATAGCCGTTGGTCTTGTCAAAATAATAGCCAAGTTCCACAAGGCGGTACTGCATGCTGCGGATATCCTCGCCGCTGTAGCCTTCAAGGAGCACATAGGGCTTTGCCGCATCGGAAAACAGGATCTGCTGGGTAAGAGGATCTGCGATGCCGGTCTCCTTCATATAATGGGACCGCTGAAAACGGCGTACCGCCGCTTCAAGGGCGGAGCCGAATTTTTCCGTGGGCTCATCGGAATCAAGGTAATAAAGGGCGGTAAGCTTTACCTGTATCTCCGCTACCGTGGGATCTTCGTCACCAAGCTGCAGCGTGGTGTAGGCGGCAGTGTCCGGGATCGCTTCCGGCGTTGCGGAAGGCACGGCTTCGGGTGCCGCTTCCGGCAGGATGCTTTCTTCGGGCATTTCCGGCGCCGGTGTTTCCGCGGGGAGCGGCACTTCCGTCGGCAAAGGAAGCGGCGTTAAGCCGGAATAGGCGGGCATGGATACAAGGGCATCGCTTTCCATGCTGTTCAAAAGAAGGGGAATGCCTACGAGAGCCACAAGAAAAACACCTGTCACCGTAAAAAGGGGCAGGCGGATGCGGCGCAGGAGCACCCGGAATTTCGTTTCGCGTTCACGCTTTTTTTGCCATTTGTTTTCCATACTGCAATTATATCCGCCCCGGCGTATTTTGTCGAGCGGCGGGGGATTTTATTTACAAATGCGCCTTAAACGATTGCCCGAAAGCGTGGAAAAGGGTATACTGTAAAAAGAGAAACAGGGCCCAAAATACCGATAAAAGCGGTTTTTGCCCTTTGAAGGAGCGTACTATGCCTGTACTGGCAGCACATCATATCAGCAAATCCTATGTGGAACGCCTTTTGTTCAAAGATGTCAGCTTTGAGATCGGCGAAAAGGACAAGGTCGGTCTTGTGGGCGTGAACGGCTGCGGCAAGACCACCCTTTTCCGCATCCTTCTTGAACAGGAACAGGCGGACGAAGGCAGCATTTTCAAAAACCGGGGCGCAAGTGTCGTCTCCATGGCGCAGAGCATCGGCGAGCGGCAGGAGAGCCTTTACGAAGTGACGCTTGAGGTATTTTCCCATCTCGTCAAAATGGAAAATGCCATGGAAGAGGTGAACCACGCCCTTGACAGCGCGGCAGGGGATGCGCTTGAAATGCTCATTCGCAGGCAGACAAGTCTGCGCGAACGCTATGAAGACAGCGGCGGGCTTACCTTCCGCAGCCGCACCCGGGCGGCGCTTCTCGGCCTCGGTTTTACGGAAGCGGAGCTTCATAAGCCTCTTTATGAGATGAGCGGCGGTCAGCGCAATAAGGCGCAGCTTGCGCGGGTGCTTTTGAGCGGCGCAAACCTACTGCTGCTGGACGAGCCTACCAACCACCTTGATATCGATTCCATTGCTTGGCTTGAAGACTATCTTCGCAGCTATAACGGTGCGTTTATTGTCATCTCCCATGACCGCTACTTCCTTGATGCTGTCACCAACCGCACCATGGAGATCAAAAACACCCGCTTTTATGTTTCTGAGGGCAACTATACCCGCCATACGGAGCTGATGGCGGACGAGCAGGAGATGCTCAGGCGCCGCTATCTCAACACCCAGAAGGAGATCCGCCGCATCGAAGGCATCGTGGAACAGCAGCGCCGCTGGGGGCAGGAGCACAACTTCATCACCGCCGCATCCAAACAGAAGCAGGCGGACAGGCTGCGGGCGACCCTTGTTGCACCCGAAAAGGATACCTCTTCCATCCGCTTCCGCTTCCATGCGGATGAGGTGGGCGGCAACGATGTTCTTGTGGCGGAAGGGTTGAAAAAAACCTATGAAAAGCCCATCTTCCGCGATGCGGATCTCCATATCCGCAAGGGGGAAAGGGTGTTTCTTCTCGGCCCCAACGGCTGCGGCAAGACAACCCTTCTTCGTATCCTGATGAAAAAGGAACGGCCGGATGCGGGCAGCTTCTATTTTGGCGCAAAGGTGCGCCCGGGCTATTACGAGCAGAACATGACCGGCCTTAACGATGCCTTTACCGCCCTTGAGGAAGTGCGCGAAGCCTATCCCCGCATGGATGATACTGCCATCCGCACAGCGCTTGCCGCTTTCCTGTTCAAAGGGGATGACGTGCACAAGGAGCTTGGCCTTCTTTCCGGCGGCGAGCGGGCAAGGGTGCAGCTCCTGAAACTGATGCTGTCAGGCTCCAACCTGCTGCTTCTTGACGAGCCTACCAACCACCTTGATATCGCATCCCGTGAAGCCCTTGAGCGTGCCCTTGAGGAATACGACGGCACCATGCTCATCGTCACCCACGACCGCTACCTGGCGGACAGGCTTGCGGACCGCATCCTGTACCTGACGGAAAGCGGCATGGATGAATACATCGGCGGCTATACGGATTTCCTTGAGGAAAAGGCACGCCGTGACGCGCTCCGTGCGCCGCAGCAGGTGCTTACGGAAGCCCCGAAGGAGCAGAAAAACGATTACAAGGCCCGCAAAGAGCGGCAAAGTGCCATCAACCGTGCGGAGGGTGAAGCGCGCCGGGCAGAGGAGCGCATCGCCAAAGCGGAGAAGGAGCTCAGTGCCCTTGAAGAGGAACTTGCGCGGCCGGATGTGGCCAGCGATTATGTAAAAGCGGGCAAGCTTGCCAAAGCAGCGGAGGAAAAGCGCACTGCCATCGAGACGCTTTACGCCAAATGGGAAGAGACGCAGGCGAAGCTTGAAGCCCTTCTTGAGGAATAAACGGTAAAAAACGCTAAATGAAAAAAGAGCATGCACCGCATGCTCTTTTTTGCTGTATGCCGTTTACTGTTCGAAATTAAACTCATCTTTGTTGCGCTCAACGAAAAGCCCGAATACCGCATCGAGCACCGCCGGGTCTTCCACACCCTGCAGCATATCCTCTTCGTTTTCTTCCTCCGCGTGGAGGATCTCAAGGATCACCGCATCCACGGTGTCGGAATCATCATCCACCGGCAGGAGCACCGCATAGTCACCGCCCTCGTAGGGGACGATGTCGAGGATCTCAAAATCCACCTCCGCGCCGTCCATATCGGTCAGTGTTACGATGTTTTCGTATTCGTTCATAAAGCCTCCCGGTTTTTACGCTTTGCCGTTGCAGCCGAGCACATCCACGATCTTGTGGGCGACCATATCCTTGATGGCCTGACGGGCGGGCTTGAGGTACTGGCGGGGATCAAAGTGGGCGGGGTTTTCGGCAAGGTACTTGCGTACGGTGCCGGTCATGGCAAGGCGCAGGTCGGAGTCGATGTTGATCTTGCAGACCGCCATGGAGGAAGCCTTGCGCAGCATGTCTTCCGGCACGCCGATGGCATCGGGCATGTTGCCGCCGTAGGTGTTGATCATCTCAACGAATTCGGGGATGACGCTGCTGGCGCCGTGGAGCACGATGGGGAAGCCGGGCAGGCGGCGCTGCACCTCTTCAAGGATGTCGAAGCGAAGCTGGGGCTTGGTGCCGGGCTTGAACTTGTAAGCGCCGTGGCTGGTGCCGATGGCGATGGCAAGGGAGTCAACGCCGGTACGGGATACGAAATCCTGCACCTGCTCGGGATCGGTGTAGCTGCCTTCGCCGGCGGCGACCTTTACTTCATCCTCAACGCCTTCGAGCTTGCCCAGCTCGCCTTCCACCACAACGCCGTGATCGTGGGCATATTCCACGACCTTCTTGGTGAGGGCCACGTTCTCTTCGTAGGAATGGTGGCTGCCGTCGATCATAACGGAGGTGAAGCCGCCATCGATGCAACTCTTGCAGATATCGAAGCTGTCGCCGTGGTCAAGGTGCAGGCAGATGGGAAGACCGGTCTCGATGACGGCGGCTTCCACCAGCTTCATCAGGTAGGTGTGGTTTGCATACTTGCGGGCGCCTGCGCTGACCTGCAGGATGAGGGGAGCATTCAGGTCCTTCGCGGCTTCGGTGATGCCCTGCACGATCTCCATGTTGTTCACGTTGAACGCGCCGATGGCATAGCCGCCTTCATAGGCTTTTTTGAACATTTCGGTACTGGTTACAAGGGGCATGATGCTGTCTCCTTCTGAAAAAATATTTGATCCTTGGAAGGGAATCGTTGTTCCGGTGCCAAAGCACATCATCTTATTATACCGCGTTTTGGGCGGGTTTCAACACTCAAAGGAAGAAAAAGCCTTTAAGAGACGGCGGAAAACGAAAATCGCGTTGTGGTGCGGCGATAAAACGGGTATAATTACCAATAAGAAACCGCTTGTGAAAGGAACAATGCAGCATGAAAAAGCTTCTTTCGCTGATCGTACCCGTATTTAATGAAGAAGAAGTGATCGATATTTCCTTCGCCCGTATGGATGAAGCGATGCGTGCCCTTTCTTATGAATATGAGATCATCTACATCAACGACGGCAGCCGGGACGGCACCATGGCCCATCTTCGGAAAATCGCCGCGGAAAACGAGCATGTGAAGGTGCTTTCCTTCTCCCGCAACTTCGGCCACCAGCTGGCGGTTACCGCGGGCATGGACCGGGCGAAGGGCGACGCGCTCATCGTCATCGATGTGGACTTGCAGGATCCGCCGGAGGTCATTGCCAAGCTTGTGGAAGCGTGGGAACAGGGTGCGGATATCGCCTACGGTAAGCGGCTGAAGCGGGAAGGGGAGACCATTTTCAAGAAGTTCACCGCTTTCTGCTACTACAGGCTCCTGAGCGCCATGAGCGCCTACCCTATCCCCCTTGATACCGGCGATTTCCGCCTGCTTGACAGGAAGGTGGCGGATGTGTTCCTGCGCATGCGGGAGCACAACAGATTCCTTCGCGGCATGAGCGGCTGGATGGGTTTCACCGCTGTACCCGTTGAATATGTACGCCACGAGCGCTATGCGGGCAGCACCAAATACACTCTCAAAAAAATGCTGCGCCTTGCTATGGATGGCATTCTCGGCTTTTCGGACAAGCCCCTTACCCTTGCAGGCTGGCTGGGTGCCGCCGTGTGCGCCGTCGCAATGCTGGGCTTTGCCGCCCTTCTCGTCTGTGCCCTCACAGTGGGCTGTGCCCCCTGGCTTTGGGCGGCGGCAGGGCTTGTGCTTCTCAACGGCATCACCCTTGTAGCCCTCGGTGTGCAGGGCGCTTACATGAACCGCATGTATGATGAATTAAAGGGCCGCCCGCTCTACATTCTGGCGGAGGCCATCAACACAAAAGAATAAAGGAGAACTACCATGACGGATCCCCGTATCAATACCCTTGCAAAGAACCTTGTGACCTTTTCCTGCACTGTGCAGAAGGGCGAGAATGTTCTCATTGAAACTTACGGCAACTGCGATGACCTGCTTCTTGCGCTGATCCGAGAGGTTTATGCTGCCGGCGGCAATCCCTTTGTATGGCGCAGGGATAACGAAGTGCAGCGCGCCATCGCCATGGGCGCAACGGAAGAGCAGCTGAAGCTGATGGCGGAAAACGACGGCGCTTTCATGGAAAAGATGCAGGCATACATTGGCATCCGTGCCCTTGATAACGGCCTTGAAATGAGCGATGTGCCGGAAGTGCAGCGCAGCAGGATGAATAAGCTTTATTCCATGCCCGTTCACAGCGGCATTCGTGTGCCGAAGACCAAGTGGGTGGTGCTGCGCTATCCCACCCGCGGCGCGGCATGGATGGCGGGCATGTCTACGGAAGCCTTTGAGGATTACTACTTCAACGTCTGCTGCCTTGATTATTCCAAAATGGATAAAGCCATGGACGCACTTGTGGAACTGATCGGCAAAACCGATAAGGTGCATATCGTCGGCCCGGGCACGGATCTTTCCTTCTCCGTGAAGGGGCTTGGCGGCGTGAAGTGCGCAGGCCATCTCAACATCCCCGACGGCGAGGTGTTCACCGCGCCTGTCCGCGACAGCGTCAACGGTGTTATCCGCTACAATACGCCTTCCGTTTCCGATGGCTTCACCTTTGAAAACATTGAGCTCACCTTTGAAAATGGCCGCATTGTAAAGGCCACCGCCAACGATACGGAGCGCATCAACGCCATCTTCGACCGGGATGAGGGTGCCCGCTATGTGGGCGAATTTGCCATCGGTGTGAACCCTTATATCAACACGCCCATGAAGGATACCCTTTTCGATGAGAAGATCGCCGGCAGCTTCCATTTTACTCCGGGCAGCTGCTACGACGAGTGCGACAACGGCAACGAGTCCTGCATCCACTGGGACCTTGTGTGCATTCAGACTCCCGAATACGGCGGCGGCGAAATGTATTTTGACGGTGTTCTTATCCGTAAGGATGGCCGCTTTGTGCTGCCGGAGCTGGAAGCGCTGAACCCGGAAAACCTGAAATAAAGTGTGATGTTTGATTAACTTATAACAATCGCTTATAAGAACGGCACCCATTATAGTAAAAATGCAGGATGGAAAAATTTTCGTTGCATAATTTGCCGCTTCTGTATAATATTATGTGTGGAAACTCACAATTCAAAGCCTGTGGAGCGATCCGCAGGCTTTGTAAATAAATTTAACTATTATTACTGGAGGAAATAGAACATGCTTGTTAAAGTTGGCATCAACGGCTTTGGCCGTATCGGCCGCCTTGTGCTGCGCGCTGCAGCCGAAAATCCCGAGATCGACGTCGTTGCCATCAACGATCCCTTATCGATGTGGAATACATG
Source organism: Clostridiales bacterium (assembly GCA_015056105.1). Taxonomy (GTDB): domain Bacteria; phylum Bacillota; class Clostridia; order Christensenellales; family CAG-138; genus UBA1685. The sequence goes on from SVGX01000025.1 coordinate 16,890, forward strand.
GCCTATATGGTCAAGTATGACACCGTGCACGGCCATTTCAAGGGCGAAGTGGAATCCCGCGACGGCAAGCTTTACATCAACGGCAAGGAGATCCTTGTCTATGCGGAAATGAACGCTTCCGACGTGCCGTGGCGTGAGAGCGGTGCGGAATACATCGTGGAATCTTCCGGCGTGAACACCACCACGGAAAAGGCTGCGAAGCACTTCATCGGCGGCGCGAAGAAGGTCATCATTTCCGCTCCCGCCAAGGATGACACCCCCATGTTCGTGATGGGTGTCAACCACAAGGAATACAAGAAGGAAATGAACGTTGTTTCCAATGCCAGCTGCACCACCAACTGCCTGGCGCCCCTTGCCAAGGTCATCAATGATAACTTCGGCATCGTCGAAGGCCTTATGACCACCGTGCATTCCATCACTGCTACCCAGCTCACCGTGGACGGTTCTTCCAAAAAGGATTGGCGCGGCGGCCGTGCTGCGGCGCACAACATCATCCCCAGCTCCACCGGTGCTGCGAAGGCTGTGGGCAAGGTCATCCCCTGCCTGAACGGCAAGCTTACCGGCATGAGCCTGCGCGTTCCCACCCCCGATGTGAGCGTTGTGGACCTCACCTGCCGTCTTGAGAAGCCCGCTACCTATGAAGAGATCAAGGCTGTCATGAAGGCTGCCAGCGAATCCCCCGAGTGGAAGGGCATCATCGGCTATACCGAGGATAAGGTCGTTTCTTCCGACTTCTATACCGATCCCCGCACTTCCATCTTCGATGCGGAAGCCGGCATCAGCCTCAACCCCAACTTTGTGAAGCTTGTTGCCTGGTATGACAACGAGTGGGGTTATTCCAACAAGGTGCTTGATCTTGTTGCCCATATGGCTAAGGTCGACGCCGAGTAAACTTTTTACAACCGCATTTCAGAACGCCACCATAGGGCACTTGCAGGATTTCCTGCAAGTGCCCTGTTTTTTCCTTCGCTTTTTCAGCAAAACGAAGGATTTGGACAATATGTTAAAAATATAACCAAAGAAATAATTTGAGAAAATAGTGTTGACATAAGAGCAAATTATGATATAATCCCGAGTGGAAAAAGGAAAGGGTAAAGCGCTGCTTATTCCCTTCAAATCATGAAAAACAAAATCATTATGGAGGAACGTGTGGTATGGCTGTGAAGATCGGTATCAACGGCTTTGGACGCATCGGCAGGATGGTGCTCCGCATTGCGGCGGAACGCCCGGAAACCATCGAGGTCTGTGGGATCAACCTGCGCAAGGCAGATCTTGATTACATGGTATATCTGATGAAGTACGATTCCGTGTTTGGCCGCTTCCCCGGCACGATTGAGGAGGGTGAAAACTGCCTTATCATCAACGGCAAGCAGGTCGCTGTCTTTGGTGAGAGCGATGTCACGAAGATCCCCTGGGCAAGCTGCGGTGCGGAATACATCGTGGAATCCACGGGCCAGTTCAACACCACGGAGCTTGCCTCCGGTCACCTTGCAGGCGGTGCAAAGAAGGTCGTGCTTTCCGCGCCCGCCAAGGATAAGGAGACGCCCACCTATGTGATCGGCGTCAACCATGAAACCTACGATCCCAAATATAACGTTGTTTCCAATGCCAGCTGTACCACCAACTGCCTTGCGCCCCTTGCGAAGATCATCGATGACCATTTCGGCATCGAGCAGGGGCTGATGTCCACCATCCACAGCGCCACCTCCAAGCAGAAGCCTGTTGATAACCGTGCAGGCCGAGACTATCGCACCGGCCGCAGCGTGTTTAACAACATCATTCCCTCCACCACCGGCGCCGCCAAGGCTGTGGGCCTTGTGATGCCCCACCTCAGGGGCAGGCTCACCGGCATGAGCTTCCGCGTGCCTACCAACGATGTCAGCGTTGTGGATCTCACCGCGCGTCTTCGCACCCCCACCACTTATGAGGATATCTGCAAGGCGGTGGAGGAAGCCTCCCGCACCTACATGAAGGGCATCGTCACCTATACGAAGGATGAAGTGGTTTCCACCGATATGCGCGGCGAGACCCACACCTGCATCTTTGACGAAAACGCCGGCATCATGCTCGACGACAACTTCGTCAAGCTCATCGCCTGGTATGATAACGAGTGGGGCTACTCCTGCAAAGTGCTCGACCTCATTGAGCACATGGCAAAGGTGGATGCTGAGTAAAACGGCAAAAAGCAGATGATAATAACGATGCGCCGCCCGAAAAGGCGGCGCATTTTTGTTAATAAGCAGATCGAACAGGAAGCCAAATCGTGCAGCACAATGCAAGGATAAAAAACTTTTTGGAATACTGACAAAAAGTTTGATTTATGCAAAAAAATTATTGACGCAGAGTATGTTGCTCATATATGATAGCACCACAGACCCCATTTTTCAAACCGAAGGAGGTTCACTTCACATGAAAAAGCTTTCGTTTATCCTCACCGTTGCAATGATCACGGCGCTGGTTTTCTCGGTTACATCCTTTATCGCTCCCGGCGAAGCAGATGCTTCGTTTTATCCTAATGCCACGCCTGCTTCCTGCAAGGGCGGCTCCCTTTCCAACCCGCCTGCAGCGCAGGTCGGTGTTCCCTACAGCTATCAGCTCAAATATACCCCCGAATGCGGCACCGACGGTGATGATGCGGAATTTTATCTTATCAGCACTTTTGCCAGCACAGAAGGTCTTCCCGCCTCCTTCACGCTGAGTGAAAGCGGCCTTCTCACCGGCACCGCCACCGAAGCGGATATCGGCACCTATTCCGTCAACATCTATGTGGGCGGCGGCGCTCATAGCCATGATGGTGACATCTATCATTATTATTCGTATGAGGATTACTTTACCCTGCAGTTCAACATTGCCGCAGCGAGCGGAGCGGGTGTACCGGGCAATGCCCCCGATGAGATCATTCAAACCCTTCCCACCGGCACCGAGCTTTCCGGCGGAGAACCCACCGTGGCCCCGCCGCAGACCGGCGACAGCAACATGAACTGGCTTTGGGCAGTGGCAGCTGCAGGTACCGCCTGTGCCGTGGCAGCCGTGGCAATGCGCCGCAGGGAAAACTAATATATGCAGCTGAAAGGGCGCGGTTTTCCGTGCCCTTTTTTCGTTTCTTTCCATTTGACTGTGGCATGGGACATGCGGTTATGGTACAATACAAAAAACAAAGTTTAGGAGCAATACCATATGAAGATCTCGGTTCTTGACGGCTTTCTTGTTAACCCCGGCGACATCTCCTGGGATCCCATCGCTTCTCAGGGCGAATTTGAACTGCACCAGTTCACCGATGCCGCGGATGTTATCGCCCATATCGGCAATGCGGAGGCGGTGTATACCAATCGCTGCGTGATCGATGCGGCGGCAATGGAAGCCTGCCCGAACCTCAAATACATCAACTCCTTCGGCACCGGCTTCAATATGATCGACATCAGGGAAGCGGAGCGCCGGGGCATTGCCGTTTGCAACGTGCCTGCCTACAGCACCCATGCCGTGGCGCAGATGGCGGCGGCGCTGCTGCTGCAGATCGCCTGCAATACGGCGGTGTTTGATGATTACATCAAAAACATCGGCTGGGTGAAGCCCATCGATCCGGATCTGACCGCCATTCCTCAGATGGAGCTGGCCGGTAAGACCATCGGCATCATCGGCCTTGGCGATATCGGCGGCAACATGGCCCGCATTGCTGTTGCCCTCGGCATGAAGGTGATTGCTTACCGCCGCAATCCGGATCCCAAAATGGAAAACGAAAACCTGAAGTTCGTCTCCCTCGATGAACTTTATGCCAATGCGGATGTGATCAGCATCCATTGCCCCCTTAACGATGACAGCCGCGGCATGATCGATGACGCCGCCATCGCCAAGATGAAGGATGGCGTCATCCTTATCAACACTGCCCGTGGTGCCATCCTTGACGATGCCGCCGTGGTGCGCGCCCTTGACAGCGGCAAGATCTATGCCGTGGGTTCCGATGTATGGGCTCCCGAACCCTGCGGCAAGGATCACATCCTTGCCACCCACCCGCGCTGCGTGGCAACGCCGCACATGGGCTGGGCACCCAAGGAGACCCGCGAGCGTGTTATACGCTATTGTGCGGAAAACCTTGCCGCCTTTCTCAAAGGCGAAAAGCAGAACAGGATCGTGTAAAAGGAAAGAAAAAACGGGCGGATGCCCATAAAACAGTTCACAAGTGCAGCGCCTTATGTCGCTGCACTTTTTCTTGGCATTTTTGCTTATGTATGATAGCATGCAGGTAAAGGGAGCGATAAATTGGAATTTGCAGGAGGGAAGTATGAAAAAGCTTTTATTGATTGTTGGCATTATCAGTTTGGCTGCATGCGTTTTATCCTTGCTGCTTTCTGCATTGAGTTGGTTGGGATATTACAATCTGATGGACGGTTCGGCAGATTTATATAGCAGTCTGCACCGGAGAATGATACTGTGGTTTGTGATCGGAATTGTTTTTGCGGTGATTGGAACCATATGTATGTTCATTCGCTTTAAGAAATAAGCTTTCGGCAGTGAGATGAGTTGAAAAGCAAAACAAATCCAACTTGTCAACGGTTGCCGATACAAAAATTGGAGCGTATCCGTATGGATACGCTCCAATTTACTGCTTGCATGACAGACACCTGCGGGCGGCTTTTTTATTTGCTTCTTTACGGCAGTTTAAAGAACTTCGCGGGAAGCTCTGCACGCATGGTAAAGAGCGGGTTTACGATCTGGCAGGAGATGAGGTTGCACTTGAGGGAGAGCATGAGACCCGCTTCGGTCTCGTTGAGACCGTTTTTCATGAGCAGGCTGTGCATGGCGGCAAGGCACTCGTTGGTGGCATCTTCCATGGTTTTGCCGGAGCCGACGGTGGAAACCTCATTGCCGTCAAGGATGATGGGGCAGGTGACGGGATGATCCTTGATGACGGTGACCTTGACGGTGACCTTGCCCTTCGCTTCAAGACCGTAGCCGAAGACTTCGCCGTCGCCCATCACCGCATGCAGGTCGCCCATGGAAAGGAGAGCGCCGTCGCAGGCAACGGGGAAATACAGCGTGGAGCCGGCGCGGACGCGGCTGCAGTCCATGTTGCCGCCGTGGCTGCCGGGGGTAACGGTCAGAACGCCTTCGCCCTCGGGGGCAACGCCGATCACGCCGATCATGGGATCAAGGGCAAGCTCATGACCGCCCACGTTGACGGTACCCTTGGTGAGGTCAAACACATGCATGGTGTTCTTGGCGGTAAGGTGGGTGAAAGCGCCCTCGCCGAAATAGGTGCCCATGGCGCCCCAGTCGTTAAGCTCGATGGAAAGGATCTCCACCTTCAGCGTATCGCCCTTTTCCGCGCCGTTTACGAACAGCGGGCCGGTGGCAGGGTTGTAAAGCCGCTTGATCTGCTTCCGTTCGCCCTCCCGGGTCACGGAATCATCATAGCAGTCTTCGGTTTCAAAGAGAACCGTGTCGCCGCTTTCGCAGACCGCGGCGGGAGCGTTTTTGGTATCGAGGATATCGGTTTTGGTGGCTTTGGTCAGGATGAGCATAGTAAACCTCCGAAAAGTGTATCTGCCGAAACGCGCGGCAGGATGTGCATATTCCAACAAATATACTATACCATCGCGGCAAAGGCTTTTCAATCGGGGAAGGGGAATAAAAACGAAAGGTTTTTGCGGTGCGGGCAACGGGCAAAGCACAATGAAAATCCCCCTTCCCCTTGACTTTCGCCGCTTCTTCCGATATAATCAGCGAAGTGTGATAATTTGGTGAAGAAGCGGAACAGTAGGCGTTTTTGCCGCCCGAAGAGAGCTGTTGTTTGGTGCAAAACAGCGGGGCAGGATGCCGAAGCTCGCCGTGGAGCCATCGTGCCGAAGGTGAAGTAAGCGCGGCGCAGCCCAGCGTTACGGGGTTTTGAGTGGGCGAAGTTTTTTCGCCAACGGGAGTGGTACCGCGGTAATAAGCCGTCTCTTGGTTTGCAAGAGGCGGCTTTTTGTATCATAAACAACACGAAGAATATAAATTGGAGGAACAACATGTCACAACGCTATGACCATGACGCCATTGAACTCAAATGGCAGAAAAAATGGGAAGACGCCCGCTGCTTTGAAGCGAAGGATGACCATTCCAAACCGAAGTTTTACGGCCTTATCGAGTTCCCGTATCCTTCCGGCCAGGGTCTTCATGTGGGTCACCCCCTGAGCAATACCGCCATCGATATCATCTGCCGCAAGCGCCGCATGGAAGGCTATAACGTGCTGTTCCCCATGGGTTATGATGCTTTTGGCCTGCCCACGGAAAACTATGCCATCAAGACGGGCATCCATCCCGCCAAGGTGACGGAGCAGAACATCGCCCGTTTCCGCAGCCAGCTCAAGCGCCTCGGCTTCTCCTTTGATTGGAGCCGCGAGGTCAACACCACCGATCCCAACTACTATAAGTGGACCCAGTGGATCTTCCTCAAGCTCTTCGAGCACGGCCTTGCCTACAAGGCGGAGATCCCGATCAACTTCTGCACCTCCTGCAAAGTTGGTCTTGCCAACGAGGAAGTGGTGGATGGCCGCTGCGAACGCTGCGGCGGCGAAGTGGTGCAGAAGGTCCGCAGCCAGTGGATGCTGCGCATCACCGCTTATGCACAGCGCCTGATCGACGATCTTGACACCGTGGATTTCATCGAGCGTGTCAAGACCCAGCAGCGCAACTGGATCGGCCGCAGCGAGGGCGCCGAGGTTGATTTCGCCATCGCCGGCACGGAAGATAAGCTGCGTGTGTTCACCACCCGCTGCGATACCCTCTTTGGCGCTACCTACATGGTCATGTCGCCGGAGCATCCCTATATTGAAAAGTATCAGGACCGCATTGCCAACATGGATGCCGTCAAGGCTTACCGTGAAGCAGCTGCCAAGAAGAGCGACTTTGAGCGCAGCGAAATGGCAAAGGAAAAGACCGGCGTTGCCCTTGAAGGCCTCAGTGCCATCAACCCCGCCACCGGCAAGGAGATCCCGATCTGGATCAGCGATTATGTGCTCATGACCTACGGCACCGGCGCCATCATGGCCGTTCCTGCCCACGATACCCGCGACTATGAATTCGCCAAGGTATTCGGCCTGCCCATCATCGAAGTTGTGGCCGGCGGCGATATCGAAAAAGAAGCTTTCACCGACTGCGAGACCGGCAAACTTGTGAACTCCGGCTTCCTCAACGGCCTTGAGGTGGAAGAAGCCAAGAAGAAGATGGTCGCCTGGCTCGAAGAGCAGGGCATCGGCACGAAGAAGGTCAACTTCAAGCTGCGTGACTGGGTGTTCAGCCGCCAGCGTTACTGGGGCGAACCCATCCCGCTCGTACACTGCGAAAAGTGTGGCTGGGTGCCGCTGCCCGAGAGCGAGCTGCCCCTTGTTCTGCCCGAGATCGACGATTATACCCCCTCCGATGACGGTTCTTCCGCCCTTGCCCGCGCAAAGGATTGGATCCATACCACCTGCCCCAGGTGCGGCGGCCACGCGGAGCGCGAGACCGATACCATGCCCAACTGGGCCGGCTCCAGCTGGTACTTCCTGCGCTACTGCGATCCTCACAACGATGAGGCCTTCGCAAGCCGCGAAGCCCTTGATTACTGGATGAACGTGGATTGGTACAACGGCGGTATGGAACACACTACGCTGCATGTGCTCTATTCCCGCTTCTGGCATAAGTTCCTCTACGATATCGGCTGCGTTTCCACCCCCGAACCCTACCAGAAGCGCACCAGCCACGGCATGATCCTTGGCGAGAACGGCGAAAAGATGTCCAAGTCCCGCGGCAACGTCATCAACCCCGATGATATCGTGGCAGAAATGGGTGCGGACTCCTTCCGCCTCTATGAAATGTTCATGGGCGCCTTCGATCAGCCCAAGCCCTGGAGCACCACCTCCGCCCGCGGCTGCCGCCGCTTCCTTGAGCGTGTATGGCGCCTGCAGGATATGCTCAGTGAGGAGACCGGCGTCCGCGAGGATGTGAAGAGCGCCCTCCACGGCATGATCAAGAAGGTGAGCGAAGATTACGAGGCCATGAAGTATAACACCGCCGTTGCGGCGATGATGAGCTTCGTAAATGATATCTACGCCAAGGGCAGCATCACGAAGGATGAGTTCCATACCCTCCTTGCGCTGCTGAACCCCGTTGCACCCCATATGACGGAAGAGCTCAACGAGCTTCTCGGCTACGAAGAGCCCCTCTACATTACCGCATGGCCCAAGTGGGATGAGGCAGCCCTTGTTGCCGATACCATCGAGCTGGGCGTGCAGGTGAACGGCAAGGTCCGTGCCCGTGTGACCCTGCCCGTGGGCCTCTCCAAGGAAGAGACCGAGCAGAAGGTGCTCTCGAGCGATGAGGTCAAGCCCTGGATCGAAGGCAAGACCGTCCGCAAGGTGATCGTTGTGAAGAACATCGTGAACATCGTGGTGGCGTAAAACAGAATAATAAAAAGGCTTCCCAAAAGGGAAGCCTTTTTCACTGTTTGTTTTACAGCGCGCTTACCAAAATCTTCCTGATATCCTCCTTTGTCAAGGGCACAAAGGTCCTGGCGCAGCGGCGGGCGGCCTTTTCCGCCATGATGTCGAAATGTGTTGCATCGATGTTGAGCTCCGAAAGAGTGGCGGGCAGGCCCAGCTTTTTGAAAAATTCCCGGGTGCAGGCGATGGCCTGCTTGCCCACTTCCATGTCATCATCGCCTTCAAGGCCAAACACGTTGCGGCCATATTCGCCGAAACGCCATGCGGTGTCTTCGCTTAGCACATATTCCATCCAGTAGGGGGTGATGAGTGCAAGACCCTCGCCGTGGGTCACATCGTAAAAGGCAGAAAGCTCATGCTCAATGGGGTGTACGCACCAGGGCACATCCGCGCCGTCGCTGAGGACGCCGTTGATGGCAAAACTGCCGGCCCACATCAGGTTGGCACGGGCTTCGTAGTTTTCGGGCTCCGCATAGGCGATGGGGCCGTAATGGATCACGGTCTTGAGCAGCGCTTCGCACATCCGTGCCTGGAAGAAGGCACCCTTTACGGGGGTAAAGTAGTTTTCAAGGGTGTGGCTTATGATGTCGGCCGTGCCCGCAGCGGTCTGCTTTTTCGATACCGTGAAGGTGAGGGAGGGATCAAGGATGGACATCTTCGGAGCCATCAGCGGAGATCCGGTGCTCCATTTTTCGTTTTTCGTCATGTCGGAGATCACCGCAACGGTGTCCATCTCGGAACCGGTGGCGGCAATGGTCAGCACAGAATAGATGGGCAGTGCCTTTGTGATATTGCTGCGGTCAAGCACAAGATCCCACGCATCGCCATCGTAAAATACGCCTGCGGCGATCACCTTTGCGCAGTCGATGGAGGAGCCGCCGCCAACGGCAAGCACCATATCGATCTTGTTTTCGCGGCAAAGGCGGATGCCCTCCCGCACGGATTCGATGCGCGGATTGGGCTGCACGCCGGAAAGCTCCGTGACACAAAGGCCGTTTTCAGCGAGGATGTTCATGACGGCATCGTAAAGGCCGGTTTTTTTGATGCTGCCGCCGCCGTAAACAAGCAGTACGTTTTTACCGCTTTCCTTCAGCTCTGCAAGGCGGGAAAGCTGACCTTCGCCAAAGTGGATGGTGGTGGGAATATGGTGCGTAAAGTTGAGCATAGAATGTCCCCTTCCGTTATGTTTCAGAGATTTGTGCTTTTATTATAGCAAGCCGCCGCTGTTTCCGAAAGCTTTTCCTGCTTTTGCAGCAAAAAAAGGAACCGGACATGCTGCCCGGTTCCCGGCATACGCTTGTTAAAGCGGCATCGTTTTTTTGCATATCACGATCAGCCGCTCGGAGGAGGTACCGCCATCCCTGTCCCATTCGCCGATGCAGGTGATGAGCGTCAGCTGCGGCTCCTCCGCATAGGCACTCATGACGCTTGCGGGCACCTCCTGATAGGGGTAGCGGTCAATGGAGTGGATGTAGAACCAATCCTGCCTGCCATCCTCAAAATCGATCACCACGCCATCACCGACTTCAGCATCCCAAAGGGCCTTGAAGGTGCCTGCCACGCCATCCTTGCTCTTGTGGCCGGCGATGATGGCATTGCCTTCCTCACCGGGGGCGGGACGAAGAGCCACACCGTCGGTCTGCAGCCAGCTGGCTGCATCCGCCCGGTCAACGACTTCCATTTGGCCCTCCTCCGTCACGCCGCCGGGGAAGACCTCGCAGCTCTGTTTCTGTTCCACAAAACTGATGCGCATCGGTATCGGCTGTACATAGGGAGTAGGAGAGGGGGTGGGCGCGGGCGTTGCATCCGGCGGCGGGGTGGGGGAGGGCGTAGGCATCGGCGTTGCCGTGGGCGCCGGGGGTGTGGGCATCACAAAATCCGGGTCCGGCAGCAGAATATGC
>SVGX01000084.1 GCA_015056105.1 Clostridiales bacterium
GTGTTTTCGGCGGTTTGTCAAGGGCAGGCTGCTTTTTCCTTCCGCGCTCTTCCGAACCCCCTTGACGGTCATTTGACCGTATGTTATACTATACACAAAGAAACGAAGGAGGTCCGCATGATCGCTTTCCTTCCGGGTTCTACCGTCGAGGCGGAACTTTCCCGAAAAAATGCGGCGGAAACCCTGCTTACGCCCATGTTCATCCCGGGCGGTCTGGTGCTTTCGCAGGTGTCCGAGATCACAGGGCTTGCGCCCCACACCATCCAGAACTGGGTGAAGCGCGGTTTTGTCTCACCGCCGAAAAACAAACGCTATTCCCGCGAACAGCTTTCAAGGCTGCTCATCATCAATGCGCTGAAGGATTCTTTGCAGATCGAACACATTATCGCCCTTTGCGCCCATGCGGGCGCCCACCTTGGCACAGCGGGCGTTGGCGATGCAGCGCTTTACTGCTGCTTTGTGGATGTGCTCGGCGCCCTTGGCACGGGAGTCCCCGCGCAGGGGGCGATGCGCACAGCCATAGAACAGGCACTCAGTGATTTCAAAGAGCCCTATACCGGTGCGAAGGCCAGGCTTACCAACGTGCTTGAGATCATGCTGCTTGCCTACAGCGCATCACGTCTTCATCAAAACGCACAGCGCATGCTCAAAGCGCTGGATCTTTAATTGCAGGTTTATAAAGGGGGAAACAAATATGCTAGCCTGGTGGGAATCGCTTGATGCCCTTGCCCGCGGATTTGCCTTTGTGGCCATTCCGGCAACGGCGCTGCTTTTGATTCAGACCGTGCTGACGCTTCTCGGTCTCGGCCATGATGCGGATGCAGATGTGGACGTGGATATGGATGCCGGCGCATCGCTCGATCTTGACGGCAGCGGCCTGCCGGATGTTCCGGACCTTGATGCGGATATCGACCTACCCGATGCCCATGCCGATACCGGCTTTGGCGATGGCCTGCAGCTTTTTTCTCTCCGGGGATTTATCGCCCTGTTCGCGGTGGGCGGCTGGGCAGGCATCGCCTTCCTTGAAAACGGAATGGCGCCCGTGCCTGCGGTGATCCTTGCGGTGCTTTCCGGCGCGGCAGCCATGCTTGCAACTGCCCTTATCCTCAAAGGGTTTCTGAAGCTGCAGTATAACGGCACCCTCGATATCAAAAACGCCGTAGGCCTTTCCGGCACCGTATATCTCACCATCCCCGCAAAAAGAACATCTGCAGGCAAGGTGACGCTGCTGCTGCAGGAACAGCTTGCGGAATTCGAAGCAGTAACGGATGCGGAAGAAGCCATCAAGACCGGTGCGGAAGTCACGGTGGTGGGTGTTTCCGGTAAAACGGTGCTGATCGTGCAGCCCAAGTGCTGAGCGGTCGTTGACATAAACCCTGTATATCGTTTTAAGGAGGTAATCAAACAAATGGGAGAAATCATTGCTGTTGTTGTCGTTGTGATCCTGCTTTTCTCGCTGTTGCTGGTACTGCTGACACGCTACAAGAAGTGTCCTTCGGATAAGATCATGGTCATTTACGGTCAGGTTGGCCGCAATAAGGACGGCACGAGCAAATCCTCCATCTGTATCCACGGCGGTGCCGCCTTCGTGTGGCCGCTGATCCAGGCATATCAATTCCTCGATCTTACCCCCATGTCCATTCAGGTGGACCTTGTAAACGCCCTTTCCCGTCAGAACATCCGTATTGATGTTCCCTCCCGCTTTACGGTTGGCATCTCTACGGAGCTTGGGGTGATGCAGAACGCGGCGGAGCGCCTGCTTGGGCTGAACCTCACCTCCATTCAGGAGCTTGCGAAGGATATCATCTTCGGTCAGCTGCGCCTGATCGTTGCAACGATGGACATTGAGGAGATCAATACCGACCGTGACAAGTTCCTCGAAGCCGTTTCCCGCAACGTGGAAACCGAGCTCAAGAAGATCGGTCTTCGCCTCATCAACGTGAACGTGACCGATATCAGCGACGAATCCGGCTACATCACTGCGCTTGGCCGTGAAGCCGCCGCAAAGGCCATCAACGATGCAAAGAAGTCCGTTGCGGAAAAAGAACGCGACGGTTCCATCGGCGAAGCCAATGCCAATATGGATCAGCGCATCAAGGTGGCGCAGGCAAATTCCACCGCCATTCAGGGCGAAAACGATGCCCGTATCGAAGTGACCCGTTCCAACGCCAAGCTGCGCGAGCAGGAAGCAGAAGCCCAGCGCATCGCCATCGCAGCGGAAAAAGTGCAGGCTGCAAAGGCACTTGAAGAATCCTACGCCGCCGAGCGAGCCGCGGAAGAAGCCCGTGCCGCCCGTGAAAAAGCCACCCTTGAAGCGGACATCATCGTCAAGACGGAAGTGGAAAAGCGCCGCATGGAGCTTGAAGCGGAAGCCATCGCAGAGCAGATCCGCCGCAAGGCACGCGGCGAAGCGGACGCCATCTACATGCGTATGGAAGCGGAAGCCCGCGGTGCGCAGGAAATGCTCATCAAGCAGGCGGAAGGCTTCACGCAGGTGGTCGCCGCCGCAGCCGGCAGCCCCACGGACGCCCTGCGCCTGATGCTTGCGGATAAGATGGAAGAGCTGATGAAGATCCAGGTGGAGGCCATCAAGAATATCAAGATCGACAAGGTCACCGTTTGGGACGGCAACGGCAGCGGCGAAAAGACCGCCACCGCCAACTTCATCTCCGGCATTGCCAAGAGCGTACCGCCCATGCAGGAGCTTTTCGACATGGCAGGCATGCAGCTGCCTAACTACCTTGGCACCCCCAAGGCGGAAGAAGAAGCACCCGAAGCATAAACACAAAGTCGTGAAAAACAGGCAGCCGGAAATATCCGGCCGCCTGTTTTTATGTTTCATCCGTATCGTCATGCTTGCGCTCCGCGCTGTATATGGTGCCGCAAAAAGGTGGTAGCGACAGCTGCGCCGTTGCGAGGGTGCTTGCAACCGAGCAGGCGAGCCGAGCGTGCCTTTTTGTGGAGAGGAGGAGCGAAGGAATGAGCGCACTTCGCTTTCGGTAAAAAGCGAAGCAGCGATATGGATTCCGCGACGACGAGGCCTGTGCCGCAAAATCCGGCCGCTAAAATCGATGCACTGCATCGATTTTGCCCTTTGGGCCGCGGCTTCAAGCCCCTTTCATTCACAGCAAAATTAAAACACACCCTAAAGGGTGTGCATGAACTCCGACAGGAGGGGCTCATTTTGCGCACATCGGCATCGCCGTGCTTGCGCTCCGCGCTGCGCACGCCGGCCTGTGCCGCAAAATCCGGCCGCTAAAATCGATGCACTGCATCGATTTTGCCCTTTGGGCCGCGGCTTCGAGCCCCTTTCATTCACAGCAAAATAAAAACACACCCTAAAGGGTGTGCATGAACTCCGACAGGAGGGGCTCATTTTGCGCATCGGCATCGCCGTGCTTGCGCTCCGCGCTGCGCACGCCGGCCTGTGCCGCAAAATCCGGCCGCTAAAATCGATGCACTGCATCGATTTTGCCCTTTGGGCCGCGGCTTCGAGCCCCTTTCATTCA
>SVGX01000026.1 GCA_015056105.1 Clostridiales bacterium
TATGCGAAGGTGCTGTGAACATGTTGACAAGGCAGCGGACATGCTGTCCGATATTGTGCGCCATTCCCGCTTTGAGGAAGAGGATATCGAGCGGGAAAAGGGCGTCGTATGCGAAGAGATCCTTATGACGGAGGATTCTCCCGAAGATGTGGCACACGAGACCCTTTCCGCGCTTCTTTACGAGAACCAGCCCCTTGCAACGCCTATCCTCGGTACGGAGGAAACGGTGCGCGGCTTTACGAGGGATTCGCTCCTTGATTATATGGGCAGGCACTATATGCCCAACAACACCGTTATTTCCTGTGCCGGAAATTTTGAGCCGGACAAGCTGATGGATACCCTCAACGCCTGTTTTTCCGGCAGCGGCACCGGCGAAACGAAACAAAGGAAAAGCAGCCTTATTTTGGGCGGCAGGCGCTTTAAGGCTGTAAAAAAGGATATCGAGCAGGTGCATCTTTGCATCGGCTTCCCGGGTTTTGCACTCGATGAGCCCGGACATTATCCTCTTTTCGTGCTCAACAATGCCTTGGGCGGTAGCATGAGCTCCCGCTTGTTCCAATCCATCCGTGAGGAACGGGGCCTTGCCTATTCCGTGTATTCTTACCCCTCTTCCTATAAGGATACGGGCTATTTTGCCCTCTATGCGGGAACGGGGGAAAGCACCGCGGATGAGGTGACTGCGCTCATCCTGAAAGAACTGGAGGATATCCGCAAAAACGGCATCACAAAGGAGGAATTCCTTCGCAGCAAGGAACAGCTCAAGGGCAGCTATATGCTGGGGCAGGAAAGCACATCCGCCCGCTCCAATGCCATTGGCAAGATGGAACTTCTGCTCCACAAGGTATCCACGGAAGAGGAGATCATCCGCCGTATTGAGGAGATCACCCTTGATGATGTGATGGCGATCATCCCGAAGGTGCTTGACCCGAATGCCATGTGTGCGAGCGCCGTGGGAAGGGTGGATGCCCTTTCGGAAAAACTGCGCACAAGGCTCGGCTGAAACACAAAATATGTAAATATTGATGAAAAATTTGCGGACGCTCTTTCAAAAGCGTCCGTTTGGCTGTAAAATAGAAGGCAGTAGTTTGATTTCCGGAGGAAACATGGTAAGGCGCAGAAGGGTACGCTTCACAGGAAAATTTTATATGCTGCTTACAGTGCTGCTGTTCATCATCGGCGCGGCGGCGGTGCTTCTTCTGAACGGATCCCAGGGGGAAACGCTGGAAGTTGCTGCCATGGAAACGAAGATCGCTGCAAAGGGCATCATCATCCGGGATGAAATGAGCGTAACGGTGGACCGGTATGACAGGGTCGCCTTCAGCGCCGCGGAAGGCGCTGCGGCGTACGAAGGGATGCCCGTCGCCTCCGTTTTCAAATGGGGCTACAGCGATGATATGCTTCAATCCCTCATATCGGTGGAAACGGATATCTATGCGGCGCAGAAAGCGCTGCTGCAGGGCGTTGAAAATGCGGATCTTGCCAATATCGAACTGCAGATAGAGCAGAAGCGGGATGCGATCCGGAATTTCTCCACCGATGGGGAAGGGGATCTTCTGCAGCTTGAAAACGATCTTAAAACGCTCCTTACGCAGCGCAAGACTTATCTTCGCAGCGCCGTGCAGCCCACGGAAGCTCTCAACAGCCTGTATGCTTCCGAAGCGGAAAAGCAGGCACAGCTTGCTTCCTATATGACGGAGGTATCCGCCTCCGGCACGGGCGTTATCAGCTTCTATTTTGATGGTTACGAGCAGGCGCTCAATTATGACAAGCTCGATATGCTCAACCCGGAGCTTATCGAGCGGGTCATCAAAAACACCGCGAATATGGCAGGCGGCACTGCGGAAAATCTGCTGTACCGTCTTGTGAATCCGAACCTTTGGCACATCGCTTTTTTGACGGGAAAGAACGATCCTTTACGGATCATGCCCGGCAGCCAATATACCGTAAGTGTTTCTTCCGCTCCCGGCAGGACCTATACGGGAACCGCCGTCTCTGCGGAGGTATATGACGGCGGCGTTGTGAACCTTCTGGTATTTTCGGAGGATATCGGCCCCCTTCTTTCCGCCCGCACGGCGGAGATCACCCTTACTGCACCCGCAGGCGGTCTTTCCATTTCCGCAGAGGCGCTGAAGATGAAGGATGGCGTTGCCCATGTGGTGGTACGGACGGATGGGGAAGAGCGTGAGATCCCCGTGGATGTTCTTGCGGTCACGGACGGGATCGCCCTTATACAAACAAAAGACCCCGCAGACCCTGTGGCAGCGGGCATGAGGTATGTAAAACCATGAGCATTCGTGACAACTATCTGACCATTCGTGAAAATATGGAGATCGCCGCGCTGCGCGCAGGGCGCAGTGTGGATGACGTGAAGCTTATTGCGGTGACGAAATTCGTAGAGGAAGCGCGTATTGCGGAGGCGATCGATTGCGGAGCGGATACCGTCGGCGAAAACCGGGTGCAGGAATTGACGGGAAAGCTGGATTTTTTCCGTTCCCGGGGTGTCAGCGTGAATTTGATTGGACAATTGCAGACAAATAAGGTAAAATATATCATAGGGAAGGTGGATATGATCCAGTCTGTGGACAGGCTTGCCCTGGCAGAAGAGATCGACCGCCTTGCAGTGAAAAACGACGTTGTGCAGGATGTGATGATCGAAGTCAACATCGGCGAAGAAGCCCAAAAAGGCGGCATTGCACCAAACGACCTTCCCGGCTTTTTAGAGATGGTTTCCGCCATGAACGGCATCCGTGTCAAGGGCCTCATGTGCATTCCTCCGGCGGTGGGCGAAGAGGAAGTAAGACCCTATTTTGCACGGATGCGGACGCTTTTTGAAACGCTGAAGACGAAAGATCTTCCCAACGTTTCGATGGAGCAGCTTTCCATGGGCATGAGCGGAGATTATATGGCGGCGATTGCCGAAGGCGCCACGATGATCCGCGTGGGGACAGCCCTTTTTGGGGCCAGGCAATATGCCGCGCAAAGGACGTAAACAGATATCAGCCCTTCGCAATACGGATTAAAGGTGATTTCTCCAAGCGCCAATTACAAAAAATCAAAACTGGAGGAATACAAAAATGGCAGGACTGTTGAACAAATTCCTTGATTACATCGGTATCGAGGAAACCGACGTAGAAGACGATTACATGGATGATCTGTACGAGGAAGAAGCGAAGGATACCGACAACGTTGTCAGCCTCGGCAACCGCGGCCGCAGCAAGTCTGCGCAGAACAGCAACGTGGTCAGCCTTCCCTCTGCGGCACAGATGAAGATGATCGTGTATCATCCCATCAGCTATGAGGATACGCAGAATATCATCGACAACCTCAAGAGCCGCAAGCCCGTGATCGTCAACATGGAAGACCTGGAGCTTGACTGCGCACAGCGCATTCTCGACTTCATGGCAGGCGCCATCTACGCACTCAACGGCACTATCTATAAGATCTCTCGCGGCATCTTCGTCGTAGCTCCCACCAACTATGACGTGATCGGCAATGATGAGAACGATTCTGACGGCCTCATCTAAGCAACAGCGAAACAAACGCCGCATCCGGTCCGGGTGCGGCGTTTGTTTGGAATAACATATTGGGAGAACATCCCCGTTCGGAGGTATGCATGTTAAAAGCGCAGGAAATCGTCAACAAACAGTTCAGCCGTGCTTTTTGGGGCTATGATATCGGCGAGGTGGATGAATTCCTCGATGATATCGTGCGCGCATACGAATGCATGGAACAGGAGCTTGATCTTGCGCAGCTTCGCATCAAGATGCTGCTTGACGAGATTTCGCGATACACCGGAAAAGAAGCGGAAAAGCCCGACGAGCCTCAAACCGATTCGGAGGAGACCGGAAAGAAGGATCCTTCTGCGCCCGAAGCAGAAGAAAACGCATCTGTCGAGCCGGATGCGGTGCCCGTGGAGGAAACCGAAGCAGAGCCCGGAGAAACGGAAAACGGGGGAACAGTTTTTTCTGCGGCAGAAGAGGCAACCGCTGCCAATGATAATGATGAAGAAGCAACAAATGAGCAAAATAAAGAGGAGGAGACCATGAAAGTCACCATTCGCTATGCCGTTCCCGAGGATGTAAAGGCTATTACCGCGGTGGAAGCCGCTTGCTTCCCGCCTGCGGAAGCCGCAACGGAAGACCGCTTTGAAGCCCGCGTGAAAGGGTTTTCCAAAAATTTCTGGGTAGCGGAAGCGGAAGGAAAGGTGATTGGCATCATCAACGGCATGTGCACCGATAGGCGTACTATCGTGGATGAAATGTTTGCAGATGCCGGCATGCATGATGACGAAGGCGACTGGCAGAGCGTGATGGGCATTGCGGTGCTGCCGGAATACCAGCGTCAGGGCATTGCCGCAAAACTCATGGAGACTCTCATTGAGGATGCCCGAGAGCACGGCCGTAAGGGCTGCACGCTAACCTGCAAGGATCGCCTTATTCATTATTATGCCAAGTTCGGCTATGTGGAGGAAGGCATCAGCGAATCCGAACATGGCGGCGCTGTCTGGTATGACATGATCCTCGAATTCTGAGAAGCAGATGTTCCGCTATCAAAAAGAACTGTTCCTACAGTTGGCGAAGGAGTACAACTGCAGAGAAGATGATTTCCGCAGGAAGGAAAACGTGCTGACAACAGCCGCGCTTCATCCGGACAGAAGAAAATACAGCCATGAGCCGTATTTTTTCCATATGTGCACCCTTGGCGGCAATGCGGTGATCACGGCGGATACATGCCTGCACCCGTTCCTTGAAGGTTTTATGGCGGAAAGAACGGGACACTGGCTGTTTGAGCTGCCGAATCTTCTGCCTCTGCAAAAGGAACTTGAGGCCTACGGCTATAGTCTGGGATCTTCCTTTCATATGTTCCTGCCCAAAATAGAGGTACAGCCGGAGAAGCGCTTTCCCGTGAAATGGTTCTTTGGCGAGGAGATCGGCCGTTTCTACGGCGATGACCGCTTCGGCAATGCCATCAGCGAGCCTGAGCCGAATCCCGATAGACCAGATACTGCTGTTGTTTGCGCCTATGATGGCGAGAATATCATGGGCATGGCAGGCTGCTCACAGGATGCGAAAAATTGGTACCAAATCGGCATCGATGTTTTGCCCGAATACCGCTCAAAGGGCGTTGGAACGGCGCTTGTGTCGCTGCTTCGTGCCCACATCGAAAAAGAAGGCGGAATCCCCTTTTACGGCACCAGCCTTTCCAATTATCATTCCTGGAATATCGCCCTTAACGCCGGATTTTGTCCTGCATGGGTGGAAATCGGCGCAAAGAAACGAAAAGAATAATGGCATCATACAAAAAAGAGCATCAAACCGATGCTCTTTTTCTTTATAAAAAACGGGGCTGCTGCAAACAATAAGCCCAAAATCATCAATGGAGGAAATGCCATGCTGAAAAAGCGCAGATATATCTTTGCGGCAGTGCTCATTTTGCTGCTGACGCTGCTTGCCGTGCTGCTGCTGAACATCCGCCGCGGGGCGGATGCGGAGCCCGGTGCAAGCGGCGTATCCTTTGTTTGTACGGAGGGGGAAAACGATGGAAAAAGCGCCCTTCAATAAGCTGCCCGGTGCCGATCTTCACGGCAGTGCGGGCACAAAAGCCCCTGCCGACCGGGAGACCCGCTACCGGGAAGGAAAACCCTCCGGCAGCTCGGACAAGGAGGATTGAACATGGAAAACAAACGCAAACGGTCGGCGGAGGAACTGCGCTATCAGCAGCGGGTAAAGGAGAAGATGCCCCGCAGCAAAACGCTTTCCCAGTGTGTGCGCGCCTTTGTTTCGGGCGGTGCCATCTGCAGCATCGGCCAGGCAGTACGCTGCTTCGGTGAAAAAACGCTGCAGCTTGGTACGGAAGGCACGGCAGCCTTTACCGCTATCGTTATGGTGTTTCTCGGCGCGACGCTCACGGGCTTTGGCGTTTACGACAAGATCGGCACCTGGGCGGGGGCAGGCTCTATCGTGCCCATTACGGGATTTGCCAATTCCATCGTGTCTCCGGCAATGGAATTCAAGCGGGAGGGGCTGATCCTCGGTACGGCGGCAAAGATGTTTACCATTGCGGGGCCTGTGCTCGTGTACGGCGTCGGCTCCTCCGTGGTGGTAGGGATCCTTGCCTGGCTTTTTATGCGATAGGAGGGAAAAGGATGAACACAAAACGTCTTGGAAGGCAGTCTGTGCGGTTTTTCGCGCCGCCGCGGCTTATATCCGGCGCGGCGATCGTGGGAGATGTGGAGGGCGAAGGTCCTCTCGGAAGCTGTTTTGATATCGTCCTTGCAGATGATACCTGGGGCGAGGAAAGCTGGGAAAAGGCGGAACGGAAGATGTTCGAACAGGCGGTACGCCTTGCCCTCCAAAAATGCGCGCTCCCGGTCTCAGGGGTGGATCTTCTTCTCGGGGGCGATCTTTTGAACCAGATCATTTCTGCAAACTTTGCGGCAAGAGAGCTGGCCATTCCCTTTCTCGGGCTTTACGGTGCCTGTTCCACCATGGCGGAATCGCTGCTTCTTGGCAGCATGCTCATCGATGGCGGCTATGCAAACCGGGTGGCATGTGCTGCAACAAGCCATTTTTCCACCGCAGAGAGGCAGTACCGCTTTCCTCTTGAAATGGGAGGTCAGACGACCCCCACCGCACAGCGCACCGTAACGGGCGCCGGGGCGAGCCTGCTCGTCGCGGCGGAGGATGATACGAAACGTCACTTTGCTTCGATCCGCGTTATGGGCGGTACCATTGGCCGGGTGGTGGATCTTGGCATCACCGATGCGAACAATATGGGTGCGGCGATGGCGCCTGCGGCAGCGGATACGCTTGCGGCGCATCTGCGGGAAACGGGAAGAAACGCTGCGGATTACGATCTGATCGTAACGGGCGACCTTGGCCGCTTCGGCAGCGAAATGTTTCATGAACTTTGTGCCGATAAGGGGATCGATCTTGCGGGAAAACACCGGGATTGCGGCAACATGATTTTTTCTCCGCAGCAGAAGGTGGACTGCGGCGGTAGTGGCTGCGGCTGCAGCGGCGTAACGCTGAACGGCTTTCTGCTGCGGCAGATGGAAGAGGGCGCCGTCCGGAGGATGCTCTTCATGGCGACAGGCGCACTGATGAGCCCAACCGCCGGCATGCAGGGGGACAGTATTCCCGGCATCGCGCACGCGGTGGTGCTTGAAAGGGGTGAATAAGATGGAATGGAAGGATCTGCTCTGGGCGTTTTTGGTCGGCGGTGCGATCTGTGTTGTGGGTCAGCTGCTGATAAGTCTTACACGGCTGACGCCAGCCCGCATCCTTGTGCTGTTTGTGACCCTTGGTGTGGTGCTGACTGCGCTCGGTCTGTATGAGCCGCTCGTATCTCTTGCAGGCGCGGGCGCAACGGTGCCGTTGACGGGCTTCGGGTATTCTCTCGGAAAAGGGACGATCGAAGCGGTACAGGAAAAGGGGCTTCTTGGCGCATTTACCGGCGGCATCACCGCAACGGCGGGCGGCGTGGCGGCAGCGATTCTGTTCGGCTATCTCAACGCCGTTATTTTTACGCCGAAAACGAAAAAATAAAAGGGCATTGCGCGGCGGCAAATGCCCGGAAAATTACGGCACAGGCAACAGGGTAAGGGATACAAGTTCCGGCGGATTGCCGAAGCGGGGCAGCTTGTTTCGCATCAGCCCGCGGCTTACGAGAAGCCGTGTTTTGCCCAAAGTGTAAAGTCCGCCCGCATAGCGGGGGAAAAGGCCCTGGCAGGGCGCAAAAACGCCGTTGATGGGCCCAAAACGCAGCTGACCGCCATGGGCATGTCCGGCTGCGACAAGATCAAATTTCGAATCCGTATAATATTTTACCGGTTCCGGTCTGTGGGAAAGCAGAATGCAGAAGGCGTCTTTCGCCGCGCATGCTGCTTTTTTGCATGCTTCAAGCTGTGCTTCCCATTCCTTCGGCATTGCATAGGCGCCGAAAGTACGGTAGCCGCCCCACTGTGCCGGGTCATCAACGCCTGTAAGAAACACCCTGCCGCCGGGCAGAGATAATACCGCTGCTGCACCGTCAAGCACCGTTACGCCCGCGGCGGAGATCTGTTCCTTCAGCGCGGGGAGTTTCCCTGTGCGGAATTCATGGTTGCCGGGAACATAATAGCAGGGCAGCTTTTTTGTAAGGGCGGAAAAAAGCACCATGGCGGGCGCTTCAGGCCGTTTGTCGTCGACGATATCGCCGGGAAAAAGCACGATGTCGGGTTTTTCCGCTTCTGCGGCAGAAAGGAGCGTTTCCTGCTTTTCACCGTAACGTGTGCTGTGAAGATCCGCAATGATAAGGATGCGCACGGGGGCATGCAGCTTTTCGGTATGAAGTTCGTAGCGGGCAAGGGTAAAACGCTGCATAAAGCTCCTTTCAGCGGGAAAAGTCAGATGCGACCGGCGAGGAAATAGTAGACGATGGCTGCCGTTTCCCGAAGGTAATCGTTTGGCGTGAGCCAACCGACGCCATCCGCACCGATTCCCTCTGCATGGATGCCGAGAGAGCGGGCAATGCGCTCTGAACGGAACACATGAAAACGGGTGGTGACGAAAATAAGGGAAGCATCTTCGGAAAGCCTTTCATCCAAAAGCTTTTTTGAAAAGATGAAGTTCTCATAGGTGCTTGCGGAGCGGTCTTCCATCAGAATGCGTTCTTCCGCCACGCCCTTTTCCGTCAGATAACGGCGCATCGCTTCCGCTTCGGAGATATATTCGCCGGCGCCCATCCCGCCGGATACCACGATGAGCGCCGACGGATTTTCCTGCGCATAAGCGATGGCGCTGTCGAGCCGCTTCGCAAGGGTCAGCGAGACACGGTCGCCCCGAATGCCGCAGCCGAGCACGATCACTGCATCCGCATCGGCGGGCGGCACCGCATGACCTTCCCGGTACATGAGGGCTGCGCAGAAAAGGAACAGCACGAAAAAGACTGCGTAGGCGGTGATCAGCAGCCACCGCAGCCACATACCGAGGGAAGAGGAAGCAAAGAACGCGGTGATCTTTCCATAAAAAAGGCCGATCAGAAGCAGCGGCATGCCAAGGATCATCGGCATAAGGGTGCCGAAGTTGATGTTGGAATAAGCGCTTACCAAAATGGTATCGCCGATCCCCAGTATGCCGAGCAGAATGAAGGCCCATCGGATCATTTATGCGCGATTCCTTTCAGTGATCTCTGCCCCGGTATGTTTGGGCATTTTGTTTGCACCGTACACACCGATCAGAACCAGCACGGTGGCAACACCCTGCAGGAAGCTGAAGGGCTCCTTAAGCAGCAGCACGCCTGCGAAAACGCTGATGGTGGTGGTCAGCACCGCAAGGGAAGCGGTGCGCGTCGCACCGATGACGGTGATGGCATAATTGCGCAGCAGCGTGGCAGCCACGCTGCAGGCGCCCGCAAGGTAAAGGAGCGACACAAGAAAAACCATATTTGTAAAGGGGAGCAGAAGAAACTGCTTCATGGTGCCGGCGGCTGCATGTTCAGTTACGGCACAGAGGGTGAACACGATGGCGCCCGTAGCGGACATGATGAAAGTCTTTTCCGCGCTGGTGTAGCCAACAGCCTTACGCGCATAGATGACATAAAGGCCCGCGCTTACGGTGGTCAGAACCAGAAGCACATAGCCAAAGATGTTGAGGGATGCGGAGATGCCCTTTGCGAGCACCATGATGATGATGCCGAGTACGGAGATAAGTACGCTGACGGTCTGCCGCCTGGTGGGAGGCTCCTTGAGCATCACGGCGCTCAGAATAATCGTGACGATGGGGATACAGGCGATGATGATGCCGCTTTCCGTGGCGGTGGTCATCGCGATGCCCCAGGTTTCAAGGATATAATAAATGATGGGCTGGAACAGCGGCACAAGAAGAAGCGGCTTGAGGGGCTTGCCCTTAAGATCGACCTTGATGAGGCCGAGGATCGCGGCGATGTACATGCCCACAAAGGCGAACAGGAAACGCCAGGAAAGAAGGGTGAAGGTTGAAACGGCGTCCACGCTTTGCTTCACGAAAATAAAGCTCAGACCGAAGAAAACGGATGCCATAGCGGCGGCGGCCAGCGCGAGTGTATCTTTGCCGATGGGGAAGTAATTTTTCATATTTGGTTTGCCTTTTGCTGTTGATATTTCAGTTTATATATAAAAGCGTTTCAGCATGCGCGGTGCGCATGCTGAAACGCTGCATCAGGGCGTATTGACTTTTTTCGATATTTGCGGGTCATCGCCGGCTTTCGTGTCCATCCTGTTTGCACCGTAAACGCCAAGAAGGATCAGCACCGTTGCAAAGCCCTGCAGCGGGGAGAAAGGTTCTCCGAGGAAAATGACGCCCGCCGCCACGCTCACAAGTGTGGTCAGCGCCTGCAGGGAAGAGGAGCGGGTGGCGCCGATTACGGAAATGCCGTAATTGCACAGCATAAAGGCGATCACACTGCCGCCCACGGAAAGGTACAGGATGGAAGAAAGAAAATCCATATCCGAAAAGGGGAGCAGCATAAACTCCCGGAGCGTGCCGGCAGCGGCATGCTCCGCAACGGCAACGGCGGTGAACACCACCGCCCCCACAAGGGACATAACAAATGTTTTTTCCGTGGGGCCGTGATCGGACGCTTTGCGGGTGAAGATGACGAACAGGCTGTCCGCAAGCATGGCGCCAATAAGCAGCAGATAACCGAGTGCGTTGAAGGAGACGCTCATGCCCTTTACAAGCACAAGTATGATCACGCCCGCTGCGGAGACAAGGATGCTGATAACCTGCAGCTTCGTGGGGGGCTCCTTCAGAACCAGTGCGCTCAATATGATCGTCACAATGGGCACGCAGGCTAGCACCGTGCCGCTTTCGGAGGATGTGGTCAGCGCAATGCCGAAGGTTTCAAGGGGATAATACAGAAGGGGCTGAATAAGGGCGATCAGCAAAAGCGGCTTTAAGTCCTTTCCCTTCAGGTGAAGGGGGAGGATGCCGAAAGCCGCAAAAATCAGCATAGCGGCAACGGAAAAAAGAAAGCACCACGATAAAAGCGTGAAGGTTGAAACCTCGTTCACGCTTTGCTTTGTGAACATAAAGCTTAAGCCAAACAGCACGGAAGCGGATGCGGATGCCGCCGTGCCGAGTATCATTCTGCCTTTTTGCGTTCTCGTTTTCATAAATTACAGCATATCACATTTTCTGCGGAAAGTACACAACGGAGACGATGAAAGTTTTGCATCTGAACAAAGTGCGAAATGTGTGAAAACTGTGAGGAAAAGTGCCTGAACATTGTAAAGTTTCGTCCTTCGTGGTAAAATCATACTATTGTTTTCTATGCCGAAAACAGAATATGCCCGAAAGGTAACAAAATAAATGGGGTTTATCGATAAATTGCTGGGCAACACCAGTGAACAGCGGGTCAAAAAGCTGATGCCGCAGGTGCAGCGCATCAATGCGCTGGAGCCTTCCATGCGCGCCCTCAGCGACAGCGAGCTGCGCGCCAAAACGGCGGAATTCAAAGAACGTCTTCAGAAGGGCGAAACGGAGGATGATCTTCTGCCCGAAGCCTTTGCCGTTGTGCGGGAAGCCGCACAGCGCGCCATCGGCCAGCGGCATTACGATGTGCAGCTTCTTGGCGGCATCGTACTGCACCAGGGCCGCATCGCGGAAATGAAGACCGGCGAGGGTAAAACCATCATGGAAACGCTGCCCGCTTATCTCAATGCCCTTTCCGGCAAAGGCGTGCATATCGTGACCGTCAACGATTACCTTGCCAAGCGTGACGCCCAATGGATGGGCAAGATATTCCGCTTTCTTGGCCTGAGCGTCGGCTGCATCGTGCATGAACTTACCAACGACGAGCGCCGCGTTGCTTATGCTGCAGATATTACCTACGGCACCAACAACGAATTCGGCTTCGACTACCTGCGCGACAACATGGTGGTCTATAAAGAGCAGATGGTGCAAAGGGAGCTCAATTATGCCATCGTGGATGAGGTGGACTCCATCCTGATCGACGAAGCGCGCACGCCCCTTATTATCTCCGGTCACGGGGAAAAATCCACCGATCTTTATGTGAAGGTGGACCGCTTTGTGCGCCGGCTGCAGCGGGGCGAAAACATCGAAAAGCTTTCCAAGACCGAGATCATGCTCGGCGAGGAACAGCCCGAATCCGGCGACTATATGGCCGATATCAAGGCAAGAACGGTAGCCCTTACCCAACAGGGTATCCGCCGGGCGGAGCAGTATTTCGCCATTGAGGATATTTCCGACCCTGCCCATACGGAACTCAACCATCACATCATGCAGGCGCTCAAAGCCCACGCCCTTTTCCAGCGGGATAAGGATTATGTGGTGCAGAACGGGCAGGTACTCATCGTGGATGAGTTCACCGGCCGTCTGATGCTTGGCAGGCGCTACAGCGACGGTCTCCACCAGGCCCTTGAAGCCAAGGAAAACGTGAAGGTGGAGCGGGAAAACAAGACCCTTGCCACCATCACCTTCCAGAATTATTTCCGCATGTTCAAAAAGCTTGCGGGTATGACGGGTACCGCCAAGACCGAAGAAAGCGAATTCCAGTCCATTTACGATCTTGATGTCGTGGAGATCCCTACCAACAAGCCCCTTAAACGCATCGACCATAACGATGTGGTCTACACCACGGAATCGGGCAAGTTCAGGGCCGTTGTGGAAGAGATTCTGCAGGTGCATAAAACGGGCCAGCCCATCCTTGTGGGTACCATCTCCGTAGAAAAGAGCGAGCTTTTGAGCACCATGCTCAACCGCCGCGGCGTGAAGCATGAGGTGCTGAATGCCAAAATGCACGCCAAGGAAGCGGAGATCGTCGCACAGGCAGGCCAGTACGGCAATGTGACCATCGCCACAAACATGGCGGGACGCGGAACGGATATCCTGCTTGGCGGCAATCCGGAATTCCTTGCAAAGCGCGAGCTTCGCCAGGGCGGCATGGAAGAAGCGCTGATCGAAGAAGCCACCGGCCATGCGGAAACGGACGATCCCGATGTGCTCGCCGCCAGGGAAGCCTATGCGGCAGCTTATAAAAAACATAAAGTAAATACCGATGCGGAGCATGAGCGTGTCGTTGCGGCAGGCGGTCTCCATATCATCGGTACGGAACGGCATGAATCCCGCCGTATCGATAACCAGCTGCGCGGCCGTGCAGGCCGTCAGGGCGATCCCGGTTCCACCCGTTTCTATGTCTCCCTTGAGGATGACCTGATGAAGCGCTTCGGCGGCGAACGGCTCAAGGATATGATGTCCCGCCTTTCCCCGGATGATGATATCCCCCTTGAAATGGGTATGCTCACGAGGCAGATCGAATCCGCACAGAAGCGCGTGGAGACCTACAACTTCGATATCCGCAAAAACGTGCTGCAGTACGATGACGTCATGAACAAAATGCGTGAGATCATCTATGGCCAGCGCCGCCGTGTCCTGATGGGAGAGGATATCAGCGATTCCATTCGCGAGATGATCACGGAGACCGTGGATTCCCGCCTCGCCGTCTATGTGCCCGATGGTACAAAGCGTACGGATTGGGATCTTTCCGGCTTGTATCAGGAGCTGTTTCAGATCACCGGCGATGATTATACCGGCAAGCTGCATGATATCGAAAAGCGGGATACCCTTGCGGAAAAGGCCCATGCCCTTGTGGCGGAGACCTACGAAAAGCGGGAAAAGGATATCGCGGAAGTGGGCGCCAACATGCGTGAAGCGGAGCGTGTAATGCTTCTTCGGGCTGTGGATTCCCATTGGATGGACCATATCGATGCTATGGACCAGCTGCGGCAGGGTATCGGTCTGCAGGCCATCGCCCAGAAGGATCCTGTCGTGGCATACCGCAATGCAGGCTTTGATATGTTTGATGAGATGGTCAACGGCATCCGTGAGCGCACGGTGCGCACCCTCTTCCATGTTTCCGTCCGTGCGGTGCCCCAGCAGCGTGAGCAGCTTGCAACGCCTATTGCCGCATCCGGCGATGCGAAGCCCCAGCCCAAGCGCGCGGATAAAAAGCCCGGCAGGAACGATCCCTGTCCCTGCGGAAGCGGCCTTAAATACAAAAATTGCTGCGGCCGCAACGGCTAAAGCGCAGTTTGCGGAACAACGGTAAAACCGAAGGGAGAACCTTCAAACCATAAAACCAAAAAATAAACGGTAAAGGAAGTGAGAAAAGTGATCCAGCTCGATGAGTACAGGCAGCAGTTTGCGGCCACGTTGGAAACACTGAAAAAGGCAGGTGAATCTCTTTGACCTCGCCAAGCTGAACGAGGAAAAAAGAGATTTGGAAGAAAAGATGGGGCAGGAAGGCTTTTGGGATGATGTGGAAAATGCCAATAAGCTGAACCAGCGCATGAAAGTGGTCAGTGCGAAGGCGGAAAAGTATGATAAGCTGATGCGCCGCGCGGAAGACCTTGAGACCCTCATCGAAATGGCGGATGAGGAAAACGAAGAAAGCCTTCTTGATGAGATCGCTGCGGAATTTGAAGGGCTCAACGCTGCCGTCGAGGCGCTGCAGCTTGAGACGCTCCTCAAGGGGCCCTACGATTCCTCCAACGCCGTTCTTTCCCTGCACGCGGGTGCGGGCGGCACGGAAGCGCAGGATTGGGTATCCCTTCTTTACCGCATGTATACCCGCTACTGTGAACAGCAGGGCTATTCCGTTAAGGTCATCGACCTTCTTGACGGCGAAGAAGCGGGCATCAAGAGCGTTACCTTTGAGGTGGATGGCGACAACGCCTACGGGTATCTGAAGGCGGAAAAGGGCGTGCACAGGCTTGTGCGCATCTCTCCCTTCGATTCCTCCGGCAGGCGGCATACCTCCTTCGCGTCCCTTGATGTCACCCCTATTTTCGATGATGACAGCAACGATCTTGATATCAACCCGGATGATCTTCGCATCGATACCTATCGAAGCGGCGGCGCGGGCGGTCAGAACGTCAACAAGGTCAGCTCTGCCATCCGCATCACACACCTCCCAACGGGCATCGTGGTGCAGTGCCAGAACGAGCGCAGCCAGTTGCAGAACAAGGAAATGGCCATGCGCATCCTGCGCGGTAAGCTGCTTGAACTGCAGGAGCGCGAGCGCATGGAACAGATGGCGGAGATCAAGGGCGAAATGAAGCGCATCGAGTGGGGCAGCCAGATCCGCTCCTATGTATTCCAACCTTATACCCTTGTAAAGGATCACCGTACGGGCGTTGAAAACGGCAATATCCAGTCCGTGATGGACGGCGCGCTTGAGCCCTTTATTCACGCTTATCTTGTACAGTCCTGATCAAAAACGGCATACCAAAAAGGCGTTCCCGAGGGAACGCCTTTTTACTATCCGGTCGTTTTACGCGGGGCCGCTCTCATCCTGCTGTTTTTTCGACAGCCTGGCGGGATCGTGATCCTTTGTGCGGATGCGTGACCAGAGAAGAATGATCGCCTGTCCGGGAATGCCGATAATGAACATCAGCGACAGCTCGATGCCGAAGTTGTAGAACAGGTAGAACATGGTGAAGAACACCGACCACATCATCAGGGAAATGATGGCGAAGTTTCGCCTGGGGTTGAACCAAATGGAGTTGAACACCAGCCATACGATGCAGGAAACGGGAATAGCCAGCACGAAGGGAAAGACGCTCCATGCCATATCCTCTACAAAGCTGCGCAGAACGACAAACACGATGGTCGCCACAAGCCAAACAAGCAGGATGCCCATGCGGGTGATGATGTTGCGGTTGTATTTTTTGTTTTTGATCAGAATATCTTCCGTATCCTCATCCGCATTTGCCGCAGGGGCAGCCTCGGGCAATTCTTCCGGTTCGGGAACCGAGGGGGCATGCTCCTTTGTGATCAGGTAATCCACCGTGACGCCGAAAAGATCGGCGATGGCTTTGAGCACCGCAATATCCGGCACGGACTCCCCACGTTCCCACTTGGAGACAGCCTTGTCGGAATAGCAGAGTTTTTCCGCAAGTTCTGCCTGGGTGATGCCGCCTGCACGGCGCAGTGTGCTGATGTTTTCCGCAATGATGCTTTTCAACTGGTTCATATCGTCAACGATTTCGCCGGGCATCCCCGGCGCCTTTGCCTTTTTCTCATGCTGATAATTGTACATGAAAAAATGCCCGATTTCAAGGGATTTTGGCAGGGATTCTACCGGCGGTAGAGTCCTTTGTTTTTGGATTCTACAGCCCGAGAACGGAACGTTCACCCGAAAGACCATCTTTTTCCTGTTATTGACCGCACAAGTGATGTATAATAACAGCATAACAAAACTCCAAGGGGAAACATTATGCGTAAATTTATCATTTTTACCGATTCTGCCTGTGATATGGAGCTTGAAACGCTGGAAAGCTGGGGCGTAAAAAGCCAGAGCCTGAGCCTTATTTTTGACGGCACAGCAGAAGCGCTTTTGAATGACAACATCGATCCCGTGTGGTTTTACGGCAAAATGCGCGAGGGCAGCACAGCCAAGACTTCTGCCATCAATGTGGAGGCGTTCAGCGCCGCATTCAGGGAAGAATTGGAAAAGGAAAACGATATACTGTATATCGGCTTTTCATCCGGTTTGAGCACAACTTACCAATCTGCCTGCATCGCAGCGGAGCAGTTGAAGGAAGAGTATCCCGAGCGTGAGATCCTCACCGTGGATTCCCTTGCCGCCTCCGCCGGTTTCGGCATGCTCGTATACCTTGCGGTACAGAAAAAGGCGGAAGGCGCCACCCTGCAGGAGACCGCTGCCTATGTGCAGGAAATGGTTCCGCACATGAGCCACTGGTTCACGGTGGATGACCTTGTGTATTTGAAGCGCGGCGGCCGCATCAGCCCCACCGTTGCCTTCGTGGGCGGTCTTCTCGGCATTCGCCCCGTGCTGCATGTGGACGATGAAGGCCACCTGATCAACCGCTTCAAGGTAAAAGGCCGCAAGGCTTCCATCAAAGCGCTGGCGGAAAAATACGGCGAGTTTGCCTTGAACAAGGGGCAGGGCCCCGTATACATCTGTCATGCGGACTGCCGGCAGGATGCGGACTATCTTGCTTCTATTCTAAAGGAAGAATACGGTGTGGATGTGGATGTTACCGTTTTTACCGGCCCTGTGATCGGTGCCCACTCCGGTCCGGGCACCCTTGCCCTGTTCTTTATCGGTACGGAAAAATAAGGAAATCGCATAAAAAACGGAGTGTCCCTCCGTTTTTTTATGCCCTTCGGTATGGAATCCTTTGTGAAAGCGCAGGATAATCAATATAACACATGCTTATTACTATATATGCAGAATTTATAATTGCTTATAACGATGCTGTGTGGTATACTATTTGACCGGGAGCAGAATGTGTGCTTCCACCTTTGAAAAAACAGGAGGAATACTATGAGCACCACGATTTCAAGAGGCGTAAGGGCCCCCATCATTCGCAGGGGTGACGATATTGTGACCATCGTTGTGGACAGCGTTTTGGAAGCGGCCCGCAAAGACGGCTTTGAAATTCAGGATAAGGATGTGGTCTGCGTGACCGAATCCGTCGTTGCAAGGGCCGACGGCAACTTTGCAAGTGTGGATGATATTGCGGCGGATGTCCGGGCGAAGTGCCCTTCCGGCGAAGTGGGCGTTGTATTCCCCATTCTGAGCCGCAACCGCTTTGCGGTTATCCTCAAGGGCATTGCGCGCGGTGCAAAGAAAGTCACCGTGCAGCTTTCCTACCCCGCAGACGAAGTGGGCAACCACCTTGTGGATCTTGATGCCCTGGATGCAAGCGGCGTCAATCCCTGGACGGATGTTCTCGATGTGTCCGCCTTTCGCAAGCATTTCGGTACGCCCGTGCATCCCTTCACCGGCATGGATTACGTACAGTACTATTCCGATTTGATCAAAAGCGAAGGCGCAGAGGCGAACATTATCTTTGCCAACCATGCTTCCGCGATCCTGCCCTATGCGAAGGATTACATTGCGGCGGATATCCATACCCGCCAGCGCACGCAGCGCCTCATCAAAAATGCGGGCGGCGAAAACGTGCTCACCCTTTGCGATATCCTCTCCGCACCCGTGAACGGCAGCGGCTACAACCCGGAATACGGCCTTCTCGGTTCCAACCGCTCCTCCGATGACAGCATCAAGCTCTTCCCGAAGAATGCGCAGGAAGTTGCGGACAACATTCAGAAGCTGATGGTGGAGCGCACCGGCAAAAATGTGGAAGCTATGGTTTACGGCGACGGCGCCTTCAAAGATCCCGTCGGCAAGATCTGGGAACTTGCGGATCCCGTGGTATCTCCCGGCTTCACCGCGGGTCTTGTGGGGCTTCCCAATGAACTCAAGCTCAAGTACCTTGCGGATAACGATCTTAAAGATCTTTCCGGCGCGGAACTGATGAACGCCATGAAGGAAGCCATCCGCAACAAGTCCAAAGAGGACAACAAGGGTGTTATGGCCTCCATGGGCACCACTCCCCGCAGGCTGACCGACCTCATCGGCTCCCTCTGCGACCTAACCTCCGGCAGCGGCGACAAGGGCACCCCCGTCATCCTTGTGCAGGGCTACTTCACCAACTATTCCGAGGATTAAACAGAACAGCAAAAAAGGCACTTCTCAGCGAAGTGCCTTTTTTATGCTTTTACAGGTTTTCAAGCAGATGTTTCGCCGTATTTGCATACAGCGCCGCGCCGATGAAAATGGTATCATCCGGCGGAAAATATGCGGCGTTGTGCAGGGGATAGACGGTGCTGCCGGGCGTCTGCATGCCAATGAAGCAGTAACAGGCGGGGATAAGCTCCGCAAAGCAGGAGAAATCCTCACTCAGAAGCTCGCCGGGCAGGGAAAGCACATTTTCCGCGCCGAGGAGCGATTTGGCGCTTTCCGCAAAGTGTGCTGCGATGGATGCATCGTTTTCAAGCACCGGTGCGCTGCTGTAAAAAATCGTTTCTGCGCTGCAGCCAAGGCCTGCCGCAACATGGGAAGCGGTTCCCGTGAGCCGCTGCTTAAACATGGCACACTGCGCTTTGGAGAAGGTGCGCATGCTGCCGAGTATGTTGACTTCATCGGGGATAATGTTATCTGCCGTGCCGCCATTGACTGCGCAGATGGAGATCACCGCCGGCAGCATGGGATCTTTTTCCCGGCTGGTGATATTCTGCACCGCGCCGATCACTGCAGCTGCCGCCACGATGGGATCGCGGGTGGTGTGAGGTGCCGCGCCGTGGCCGCCCTTGCCGATGATACGGATGGAAAAGCTGTCCTTGGCGGCCATTACCGCGCCCGGGGTGATGGATACCTTTCCGAGGGGAATACCCGGCTTCACATGCCCGCCAATGATGGCATCCGGAGAAAAACGGGAAAGGAAGCCTGCGTCAAGCATAGCCTTTGCGCCCACAATGGTCTCTTCGGCAGGCTGGAAAATGAGCAGGATATCGCCTGCGAGGAGGTCCTTTGCGGCGTTGAGCACCATCGCTGCACCAAGCAGGATGGTGATATGCATATCGTGGCTGCAGGCGTGCATCACACCGGGGTTTTTGGAGCAGATCGGGTTATCGGGGCACTCCTCCACGGGCAGCGCATCGATATCCGCACGGATGGCAACGGTCTTGCCGGGCTTTGCGCCACGGATCAAACCGATAACGCCCGTTGAAAGTCCCGAGGAAAAGGTCTCGATGCCGAGCGCTTCCAACGTGCTGCGGATACGGCGGGTGGTCTCATGTTCTTCATAACCCAGCTCGGGGTTTTCATGAAAAGCTTTGCGCAGCGCTTTCAGCGCTGTACCGTACTGTGAACTGATCTCATGGGGTTTGAACATATTTTGTATCCTTTCCGATATGATGCTGCAATGGGCTATCGTGTGCAGTGAAATCAAATCTGATATATTATACCATCCGCACAGAATGCCGAAAATACGGTATTGAATCAAGATAATTCATATCATACAGTGAAACGGAGGTTTTTTCCGCTTTACCAAATAAACGGGATGAGCCTGTATTTGACCTTTTGCCGGTATGCGCTGCAACCCTTGAGCTCCTTTTCAAGGAAGGCTTCTTCGTTTTTGATCCTTTTGGCGATGAGGAAGGGGTAGACGAGAAAAATGAGAAAGGCATAGAGCGACCCGAGCACAAGGGGCATTGACAGGAACAAAAGCACCGTTGCGCTGTACATTGGGTGCCTGACGATGGCGTAAAGACCCGTATCGATGACTTTCTGCCCTTTCTGCACTTCGACGGTGCGGCTTAAATAGGCGTTTTCCCTGAGCACTTCCGCATACAGCATGTATGCGAGCAAAAACACTGCCGCAAATACAACGCCTTCAGGAAGCATATACCAGCCGAAGCGGAAGCCAAGCCCTGCAGCAAGAAAGCCTGCAAGGAACATAAGACCGCTCAATTTAATGACGGTGCTTTACTCTTTTTCTTTTTCCTTTGCCTGCAGGCGCTTTTTCAGAAGCTCCGGGTTTTTGCACAGCATTGCGATGCCTGCAAGGAACATGGGCACGAAAAGAATGCCCATCAGCAGCCAACCGTTGAAATAGGCAAGCGCACCGGCAGGAAGAAACAGCAATGCACCCACAAGTACAATGCCGAACAGGAATTTGATGACCGCCTGCATGAGAAGCTTTCCTTGCACGGCAACATCCTCCTTGGTTTGAAATGATCACAGAACTTACTGTTATGCTACCAAAGGAAAGTGAAAATGACAAGAACAGCCGCAGCGGTTTGAGATGCTGCGGCTGTTTTTCAGTTTTTTATTCAAAGCGCATTAAATGGCTCCATTCGGCGAGATAGTGATCCGACACGTCGGCGCCTTCATAAACGGTGAGCCGCTGCCCGGTGCCGGTAATGTGGACTGCATCGCCGTGAAGGATGCCGCCGGAAGCTACCGTCAAGCCGCCTTCTTCACCGAGAAATTCAAAGTAGGAGCTGTCTTCCATCACGAGGGCTGCGCCATCGGAAACGGTGAGCATGCTGTCTATACACAACCCCGTTCCCGAAGGAACGGCGACAATGCTGCCGGAAGGGATGGTGATATCCTCATTCAGAAACAGATTCGCACGCAGACCGGGGTATTTGCCGAGGAATGCGGTGGCAGCTGCAAAGGAATTGGGGAACCCAATGGGGATGCAGGGCTTGCAGACGTATCCGTTTTCATGGCGGAAGGGTTCGTAATCCCACTCTTCGGCATCCTTTACCGCATTGAAGTAGATGAAAAAGTATTGGTAACCGCAGGCAGGGTCTACCGTGACGGAAGCGCTGTCTTCATATGTGATGGTACCCTCCTGTTCCAGCTGGATCCTCGGGCCGGTGCCGGTGTTTTCCTCTGCGGTGATGCGGCTGTTGAGGCCCATGTGGATGCTGCCGCCCTCAAAAGCCGTGATGGAAGGGAACACATTGCGGTAGGATTCATGATCCGAAAGGGTGGAGTTTCCGCCGTTGAGGGTACTGCCCTCGCCGATGGTAAGGTTTCCGTTGCGGAAAATGAGGACAAAACCGTAGTTTGTGAAGGTGGTGCCCGGTGTCATTTCAAGCTTTGCATCCTGTGCGATGCGAAGCTCCACATTGGGCGGCACAGTCAGGTCTTTTTCACAGAGGATCTTTTCGTTGATGAAGAAGATCTGGTATCCGTTTTCGGGGTCTGCCCATGCGGTATCAAGTGTCTCTTCCAGCTTTTCAAGGGTGTAAACGATGGGGGATTCCTTGAATTCCCTCGCATAGACCTTGCTCGCGCCGGGAAGGAAGGGGAGGCGGTCAAGAACGGGCATGACGGGTGTGGGTGTGGGCGTCGGGACGGGTGTGGGCACCGGCGTTTCCGTGGGTAGGGGCTTTGCTGTAGGAGATGGCGTGGCGGCAGGCGCTTCCTGCACGGCAGGCAAAATGGGTGACGGAGAAGCGATACTTTCCTCCGCATGTTTGTCGGGCAAAACAAGAAGCAGCAGTACCGCTAAAACAGAGCAGATGCCTGCAAAAACGGCAATCAAAGTGCACTTGTTACTGCTGCGCTTCAAAGCATGCAAAAGCTGTCTGGAAGAAGAAAAACGCTTTTTGGGGTATATGTGTGTGCACTTGGCAATGATGGGCGCGAAGCGTTTTTCTACGCCGGCGGATTCCGCAAGCTCCCGCAAAAGGACGCCGACGGCATAAATATCCGTTCTCGCATCGCTTTGGTTGTAGCCGTATTGTTCCGGCGCCGCATAGCCACGGGTGCCGATCTGGTAGGTGTCGGAGGGGGCGCCCTCACGGTATGTACGGGCTGCGCCGAAGTCGATAAGCTTGAGTGCGCCGTTATCGCCGATGATGATGTTGGAGGGCTTGATATCCCTGTGGATGATGGGCGGATTCTCGCCGTGAAGGAGGCTGAGGATGCTGCAAAGCTGGGAAATATGATCAAAGACTTCCTGGGTTGTGCAAGGCTCTTCGGCGAGTTTTGCAGCAAGATCCCGGCCGGGAATGTAATCATAATAAATAAGCGCGTGGTCATCGAGCCGTTCAATCTCGTGGATTTTCGGGAGCCCCGGGTGGGAAAGGGAGGCGATCCTTTCATAAATGGGGATCAACTCCAGCGGCACCTGTTTGCGAACGGCAAGCGTTCCTGTTTCTGCGTCCGAAACAAGGTAGATGTTTGGCTCCTTGATGGCTTTGATTGTATCGTAAAATTCAAACATAGAATACCCTTTGCAATTGCATAGATAATAATAAAATTACCACAGTGAAAAAACAAAGTAAAGTGCTGGCGGCACACTGGCCGGAAAAGTTTCAAAATACCAAAAACGCCTTGCGAGTGGGGGCTTTTTAGGTTACAATCACCTGTAATAACAGTGTTTTTGGAGTTGCAGAATGAAACTTCGCACAACGGAAAATCTTTACAATGCACTGATCGGATCCGACAGGATCGGAGATTATCTTAAAGAGCAAAAGGAGCATCTACGGGATGAAATGTCCCTTCATGAGCACCTTGAGACTCTGATCGAAAACACCGGCTGCACCAAAGGCGATGTGATCCGCCGCGGCGAGATCGACTCTTCTTACGGCTATCAGCTTTTCCGCGGCGTAAAGCATCCTTCCCGGGAAACGGTGATCCAGCTTGCTTTCGGATTTGCCCTCAGTGTGGATGAGGCCCAAAAGCTTTTTACCCGGGCGCGCACCGGTGCCCTCTATGCCCGTGACAGACGCGACAGCGTGATTATGTTTGCGCTCAACAAAGGTCTTACCATGCGCGAAGCAAACGATCTTCTTTATGCAAATGGCCTTAGGACTATCGGCAGCAGCGAATAGGAAAACAACGAAAACATAAAAAAGCTCCCCGCCGGGGAGCTTTTTATACGCTTATATCTTTTTTCTCGCTGCCGCGATGGCTGCAGCGGCAAGGATGATAAGCAGCATGCCGATCATGGCATAGCTTCTGTCGCCGGTTGTAGGCGGAATGAGCGTGGGCGCATTGCTACCGGAATCGGGCTTCACGGTTACGGTGCCGCCGGAAAGGCCGCTGCCGGTGGGTGCAGTGTTGCTGATGCTGCCGGTGTTGTTGTTATTGTTGTTATTGTTGTTATCACCGGTGGGCTCTTCCGCTTCAAACACGAAGGGGCTGAAGCCGGTGCAGACGAACTTGATGCCGTAATCGCTGTACTGTGCAGCAGGCTTTTCGCTGTCTGCAAACTCATCGGTGAAATAGTGGGTGATGGTGAGGGTGTGCTTGTTCTTGATGGCGGTCTCCCAGGTGACATTGGCATTGCCGTTGCCGTGGGTCTCAAGCAGAGAGCCGGGGATGTACACCTCAACGCCGTTTTCAAGCACGCTTTCGGGCACGTTGGTCTCAAGGGAAAGGAAATACTTGAGCTTGCCCTTTGTTTCCTTCTGAGGGTAAAGGTTTGCGGTGAAATGCCAGGAAGGATCGATGGCAACGCCTTCGCCAAGGGCAAGGGTGGGGATGGAAACGGTGGAGGAAACGCTGTTGACCACGCTGCCGTTCAGGGTGAACACGAAGGCTTCGCAGTCGATCTGCAGATAATAGCCATCCTTGGTGCCGTTTTCAACCTTGATGAGATTGCCGTTTTCATCGTAGAACTGGATAAGGAAGATCTTGTTCTTTTCCTGTTCCACCACGAAGTATTCAATGCCCTCGCTGCCCGCGGTCTTCTTGTTGATGACATAAAGGGGACGGTAGGAATAGTCAAGGTATTCTTTTTGTCTGCCGTCGAGCCATGCGCTCTGCTCCTGCGCCGTAGCGGGGCTGTAGCCGGTACTGCGGCCGCCGCTGGAGATGTTGGATACACAGTAAACGGCGCCGTCGGGGGCAGAGATGCTGAACTTCACATTCCGGGCCGCTTCCATCTCCGCAAAGGTGGGAAGATCGTTTTCATCGAAGCTGCAGGTAAGGATATGGTCGGAGAAGCTTGTTTCAATGCCTGCATCGGCAGGGGAGGTGGGATCAAACAGGATCTTTGCTTCCGGCGCGGGTGCCCAGTAGATGTCCATCCACGTTGTGTTCGGGAAGGTGGATTCAAAGCGCACAGATTCGTACTTCTTGCTGCCGTCTGCCTTGCTCCAGATGACGGTGAGGTCCATATCCTGTGTGACGATGCCGTCCCTTTCATGATAAACGGGGCGGTTGAATTCTACTACGGTGTAACCCGTGCCGTTTGCATTCAGCGTGGGGATCGGCCGTGCACCGCCGGAGAAGCTGGTGCCCTGCAGCTCATAATGGGTGTAGCCTTCGGGCGGAGTGATCCAAAGGGGAAGATCGATGACATCGATGTTGTTGGCTTCCGCATAGGCGATGACGTCATCGGGATCCTTTGCAAAGCTGAAAAGGGCATGGCCATCGGCGGCGGTAAAACTGCCGCCAACTTCGCTCTTGCTGAAATGCTGCTCAAGGGGCAGTTTGCCTACTGCAAGGCGCGCTGCGGGAACGGGATCAACGGAGGGCAGCTTGTCGGAAGAGATGTTGAGGTAGCCTTCATCCGTCACGTTGAGCCTTGCGGTGACCGTTTCCGCATAAAGCTCGCCGGTGGTGCTGTTTTTCCAGCACATACCAAGGGTGACGCCGTAGGTGCCGGGGGTAACGGTGATGCCGGAGGCGGTTTCCGTGATCTGGTAAAGCTTGATGCCGTTGCCTACATTCTCATAATCGGAATAGGGCGTTCGCGGGTTGGTGACATAGGCGATGAATTCATCAATGGTGAAGTTGCCGCTCATGGTGGCGACCTGGTCATAGCCCTGGGGCCTTGCAACGGTGAAGTCGCCATAGATCTCCGTCATGCCGGGGGTATAGGTCTGCAGAATATCGTCCTCGCCGGGCTTGTTGACGGTGTAAATAAGATAACCGGTGCTTTCGATATATTCGGCGCTGACGGGCTTTGCGGGGCCATAAACGCCGGAGGGAGCGGAGTAAGTCAGGCGGCCTGCGGGCACCTTGTGGATGGTCATCGCCGGCTCATCGGAGGGAAGCTCTGCCGCAACGGAAACATGCAGTTTGGTGGTGGCAAGGTGGGTGCTGCTCGTGCTGTTTTCGCTGAACCAGTGGATGGTGAAGACCTCTTCCACAGCGCCCGTAATGGTGGTTGGAACGTTGATGAGGAAAACGAAGTTGTTGTCGCCGGTCACGTTTTCAAAGCGCATGGTGCCGTAGAAGCTGTCGCTCCCATCTACATAGTAGGGGAAGGGATAAACCTGGCCCGTGGTGGAAGAGGGCGCATCGGAATTGACCCAGATGGGGAATTCGTAGGCCGCTCCGTCAAAGATGGTCTCGGTATCCTCTGTAGGTGCCAGATGAAGAACGGGAATATTGCCGTCTGCACCCCATGTGTAATCATAGCCGTCAAGGGGCATGGCGGTCTCGTTATCGTAATAGGTGACGGGGACGGTGCCGGGCAGGTTCTGCGCGATGGAGAAATTCAGTATGCTTGTGGCAAGATGGGTGCTTTCCGTGTTGTCTTCGCTGAACCAGTGGATGGTGATGGCATCCGTGATGCTCTTGCCCGCTTCAAGGTAGGCTTTGGGGGCGCAGAGATCCACCTGCAGGAAGGAGTTGTTTCCGAAGGTGACCTTCATGATCTCCT
The DNA here is from genome assembly GCA_015056105.1 of Clostridiales bacterium. Taxonomy (GTDB): domain Bacteria; phylum Bacillota; class Clostridia; order Christensenellales; family CAG-138; genus UBA1685. The sequence goes on from SVGX01000026.1 coordinate 25,988, forward strand.
CATAGTAACCGGCGGAAGTCTCTTCATCTACCCAATATACAAAAGGATAAGCGGTGCCGGTAACGGGGGCGGCAGCATCAAAAAGAATGGGGAAGATATACACGCTGCCGTCGGAGTTTGTGTCGGTATACTCGTTGGGCGCTATGTAAAAAATGGGGTCGTTGTTGCTGTTCTTGCCCCAAGTGTTAAAAAACACTTCGTCCGCAGGGAAAGCGTTGCTTTCTTCATAATAAGATATCTCGGGCACGCCTTCCGCGAAGGAGAGAGAGGGCAGCGCAAGGCTCAGCAGCATGAGGACAGTTGAGAACACTGCAAGGAAACGTTTTGTGAAAAAACGCATGTAGCACCTCCGAATGGATATCAATATACATGTATCATAATAACATGTCGAAAAAAAGAAAGCGTGTACCGACAGCACACTTTGTATGATAGAAGGAATCTTTTCCGCTCTGCTTTTTCCAAAATCAACCGCCTGTGGAAAGCCGTATAATTCAAATTCCCCTGCGGATACTATTTTTGTGAAAAGCAACCAAACTGAGGAGGAAGCTACAGATGAAAGCAACCGGTATCGTTCGACGCATTGACTCTTCTGTTATAATAGGGGCAAAGGTCAGAAGCCTTGAAAACACGGGGTTTTCGCTGATTTTTGTCCGATTTCATCAATACCCCATCCGTGAT
>SVGX01000027.1 GCA_015056105.1 Clostridiales bacterium
TATGGAGATATTAGCAGGTGTGGGAGCAGACAGCGGCAACGCATCATCGGCAAATGCGGCCACGCGTGGACGCGGAGGACATGCGCGCGGTGGACGCGGCTACGGCCGCGGGCGCAACGGTGGAGGCCGTGGTGGCGGCTACGGCTATGGTCGTGGCCAAGGCCGCAACAGAGGTGGCGGCCGTCGAGGAGGCGGCAGAGGCGGCAACCGTCTTCCCCTGTTCCATCTCGTCGGTCTTGGGCCTGTTCGCCATCGTGTCCTCGGTGCCGAGTATCCAGAGGTCAAAGCCCTTGGAGACGTTGTCCTCCTCCATCGCCTTGTCCCACCAGGTCGTGCCAACGTCGCCGACCGAACCGTCCGCCCTCGCGATGATGGGGACGCCCGCCATCATGTCGGACGTGAGGCGCTCGCTCAAGAGGTCGGCGACGCCACGTGCCCTGTTGGTCATGCGCTCGGCAAAGGTCTCCTGCAGCTTTGCGGGAGTGCCGTTGAAGCTGCCATGCTGCGCGGTGATCTCATTAATATGGGGAATGGTGCTGACATCGATCTTCTTCATGTGCTTAGACCTCCTTTACGGGGGTGACCATAGCGGCTTCCGCAAGATCAAGCAGATAGCGGGCACGGGTCACGATGGGCTTGTCGATCATCTTGCCGTTGAGGCTGACAACACCGCTGCCGCGGCGTTCCGCTTCTTCCGCCGCCTCGATGATGGCACGGGACTTGGCAAGATCCTTTTCGCTGGGCATGAACACCTTGTGCAGCGGGGGGATCTGGCGGGGGTTGATTACGCTCTTGCCGTCAAAGCCAAGCTGGCGGATGAGCTTCGCTTCCTTGATGAAGCCCTCTTCGTTGTTGACATCGCTGTAAACGGTATCAAGGGCATCGATGCCTGCAGCGCGGGCCGCGTTGAGGATCATATTGCGGGCGAAGAAAAGCTCCGTACCGTCGCTGCGGGTGGTCTTAAGGTCGGTAACATAATCCTCCGCGCCGAGGGCGATACCGATCAGGCGCTTGGAGGAAAGGGCGATCTCAAGGGCGTTGAGAACGCCGCGGCCGCTTTCGATGGCGGCCATCATGCCGGTGGTACCAACGGGAATACCGGCTTCACGCTCGATGCGCTCGATCTCGCGTTCGCAGTCGATCACATCCCGTGCGCATTCGGTCTTGGGGAGGCGGATAACGTCGGGCTTCGCACGCACGATGGCTTCAAGATCCTTAATGCCAAGGCCGGAGGAAAGATCGTTGATACGGACAACGAGTTCCTTATTGCCGTAGCGAAGGCTGGAAAGCGCATTATATACGAGGAACCGCGCAGCGTCTTTTTCGTTGATGGATACAGAGTCTTCAAGGTCAAACATGATGGAATCCGAACCGTAGATGTGCGCATCACGGATCATACCGGGGTTGTTGCCCGGAACAAAAAGCATGCTGCGGCGTAACCGTTTCATTTTTTAGTCCTCCAGGTATATTCATCACTCTGGGCAGCGCGGTAAGCGGCAGCCTTCACGCGGGCAGCCACGGTGCAATCAAGCGCGCCTTTATCCACGGCGTTGACGACGGCGTCTTCCACGCCAAGCTCCGCCAGCGTTTCGCGGATCACCTTTTCGATCTGCTTGCCGAACTGCTGCATGACGGCGCTCGTAAGCGTCAAATCGATGCCCTTCTGTTCAGCGGGCTCAATGCGCACGATGATGTCGCTGGACTCCATCGTGCCGGCAACGCCTTTGGTAACGATCTGCATAAACTGTTCCTCCGATTCATTTTTATATGGGGCGTTCCTGCTCCCATGTTCAATTTCTAATTTACTCTTTTCCCCCGCTCTTTTCAAGACCTTTCGGGCAATTCCCGAATAAATACCCACATGCACATGAACATGTATACTTGTATACTTTCTTGCATTTTTATCCGTTCATGCTATACTGAAAATAAGAAATCGGCTGTGCGGCTGAAATAATTTTGGGGGACGTATGCGGAAAACATTTGAAGGATACGGAAGCGTTCAGGAAGCGATCCTTGGTACCGCTTCGCAGCTTTTCACCCGGACGGGCGTGCACGGCACGAGCCTGCAGGATATCGCCAAGGCTGCCGGCCTTTCCAAGGGCACGCTGTACTATTACTACCCCACAAAGGAAGCCCTTGTCAGCGACATCGCCGCCGCCCACGCCGCGCGCATCACAGACCTGCTTCTTACCTGGATCGAAACCATTTCCCGGGGTTGCCCCATGGAAGATGCGCTGGATATCCTCATTGGCGCACTGCTTGATAACGAGGCGCTGCGCAAGCTGCATGTGGTGCTGTTTACGGAAAGCTGCCTTGCGGGGCCCGGTCTTTCCGACCTGATGGAAGAGATGCTGCGCAAATGGACCGTGATGCTGGAAGTCGGCACGCTGAAGGTACAGTCCGACAGCGCAAGGCGGCTTCGGGACCGCTCTTCCCTGTTTTTCACGCTGCTCACCGGCGCCATGATGCGCCCGGATGTTCCCGAAGAAGAGCGCCGGCGGTTCATTTCCGTACTTCTGAGCGAATAAACCCGGCAAAAGAAAGATAAAAGGCAGAGCGTCATGCTCTGCCTTTTTGGGTCTTCAAAAGCAAAACGGATCTTCCGTCTTTTCTCCGGAGAAGGTTTTTTCCGCCATGCGCAGTAAGCGCACAGCGCTTTGGGCAGCTTTTCCACCGCTTCCGCAAGGCTGCTTCCCCGGGCATATGCGCCGGGGTAATCCACGCAGTACAAAAGCGTATCATCGCCGTTATGTTCCCACACACAGCGAATGCTCATGGTGTTTCCTCCTTTATCAATGAAACAACGGCGTTTCGCATCCGCACCGTTTCCCCGGCTGTAAAATAGAAATGCCCGGAATCCGCGATCAGCTGCGTTTTTGCACCGGGAAGCCGCTTTTTTACATATGCAAGCGTACGGGGCGAAAGAAGCTCGTCTCTTTTGGAGTTGATGACCGTAAGCGGCACAGGGAGCAACGCAAGTTCATGCCTTGCATCTCTCATCATGTGAAGCAGGGCAAGAGTGTTTTTGACAAGAAAGAACGAATTCCATACCGTCACGCCGCTGACTCCCGAAAGCCGTCTTGCCGCCAGCACATAGGGATCCTTTGTTTCGCCCTGCATCACGCTCCTTGGCAGGATGCGGAGCGTGCGGGGCGTGATACGCACATAAAGGGGCAGTCCTATTGCAAGGATGCCTTTTATCTTTTGCGGTGCCTCTATTGCCGCACGGATGGCAAGCAGACCTCCCATGGAATGTCCCACAAGGTACAGCGCATCATATTCCGCGCTGAGAGTCGCTATGTGCTCCCGCACATATGCTTCCCATTCCTTTCTGCCCACTTTACAAAAATCCGCAAGGCAGCCGCCATGGCCGGGCAGCGTCAAAAGCACGGCATCTGCACCCGCCGCTTCCGCCGCCCCGATAAAGGGCCGAAACTGGGCACTGCTGCCAAGAAAACCGTGTATGAAGATGACCGCTTTGCCCTTCATCGGATAAAATTCGTCACAAAAGCGCGTTCCCGTTCCGGGGCGAGGACACCCCGGGCACGGCCCGCTTCGATGCACTTGAGGAGCCACGCCATATTGCGGCCGAGGTTGCGCATGATCTGCAGGCCCTCAAGATCCTGTTTCACCTCTTCGGGCGTGTTGCCGAATACCACGTTCCAATAAGAGGAAGATACCACCGGCATCTGGGCAAGGGTAAAATACTTGTTGAGAACATCCACCGACGCCACATTGCCGGCACGCCTTGCGCTTGCCACCGCCGCAGCCGGCTTATGGGCAAACATATCCCTGCAGCCGTAAAACGCCCTGTCCATAAAGGAAAGGATGCTGCCGGAAGGATGGGAAAAATACACCGGCGTGCCGAACACGAAGCCATCCGCCGCGTTTGCTTTTTCCACAAATTCGTTAACGCCGTCACCGTCGAAGATGCACGCCCGGGGCTTTCTGCAGCTGCCGCAGTCCACACAGTCCTGCACAGGCTTGCTGCCGATCCAGATGATCTCCGTCATCACACCTTCCGTTTCAAGGGTATCCGCAACCTCCCGCAGAGCGGTATAGGTGCAGCCCTTTTCGTGGGGACTGCCGTTAACAAGCAATACCTTCATGGCGTTTTCCCTTCCTTTCTTATACTTCAAGCCCCTGCATGAAGCGGTAAAGGGGCTTCATGGCATCAAAGGCATCAAGAACTTCATCAAATAATTCTGGTTCATAGGTCTTGGTCAGATCCTCCGTAAAATAACCCCAACTGATGCCCTTGCGGTTGATATAGGGCTTCACTTCTTCCGGTGCATCGGGGAAATGATCCCGTTTGTAGGGATCCCCATAGACCTTGAACTTTTGGAGCCGTGGATCCGCAAGGATATCGAGAAAGCGCTGCGGATCCGCCAACACACGGGCACGGAAGGGCTTCATCAGCGCCGAATTGGCGCCGTACATGCCCATGCCGTAGCCGTATCCGGAAGGCTCCACCTCAAAATACACGCAGAGCGATTCGCTGATATAGGTATTTGGCAGGCGAAAACCCAGCCAGCAGTGATCACGGTAAGGGCGCTTATCCTTGGTGTAGCGGGTATCCCGGTTCATGCGGGATACAACGGTGGTCAGGCGTGTGTTAAAGTTTGGATCAATCTCCAGCGCTTTCGGGGTCAGATCCGTTGCTATGGCACGCATGGGATCCAGCACCACCTGCTTGCAGCGCTCCCGGTTGGCATGGTAGAAAGCTTTTTCATTAAAAAAGCCAAGTTCCATCAAAAAGCGATAAGTATCGGGTACAAAGCCCTTAAAGTTCTGTTCCATTCTTTCTCCCCATCAAAAGGTCAGTTTCATAATGAAGGCTTCCCGCCCGTCCGTTGCGTGAATACCGCGCATGATGACGGCATTCCCATTTTCCGCACGCTCCATCCGAAAGCATTCACCCTCCGTCAGCTCCGCCTTGAAAAAGACATCCATCCGTTTGAGACTGCCGATGTTGCTGCGTTCTTCCTTTGTCAGCGCATCGTAAACAAACTCACCGTAGCGTTCATTGTTCACATGGCCGAGGCCGTCGATAAAGCTCGGGCGTACAAAGCGTTCTTCCACCGCCGCATATTCGTGATGCTCCGCGAACCGCTTGTCCGCATGGAGCAGTTTTTCCCCCTCTGCAAGATCAAAACCGGCAAGTATGTTTTTATCCATGGAAAGCCGGCGGGTATTCACATCGATCAGCGAGGAGAAGGTGGCACCCACGGCTGCCCTTTCCCCCGCCGCATCGAAGATAGCAAAATCGCGCCGGTATGCAGGGGGCTTTGAATCCGTATGCCATGTCTGCATGGTAAGCCTTTCCCCCACCCGGATGGGGCGTTTGAGCTCGATGCTCATGGACAGCAGCACCCAAACAACGCCAAGCCGCGTCGCAATGCAGGGAGAATCGATCTCTATATTTTCAAGATGTTTGCCGATGGTCTCCACCGCCATACGCTGATAGCCTGTGGGGGTGATGGTGCCTTCGGCGCTGCACATGCTTATATCCACATAGAGCGGATAGGTAAAAAGAAGCTCGTTTTTCATAAAACAGGGCCTGTTCCTTTTTGGATTTTCTATATCATACCACGGTTTTTGCCAAAAAGAAAAGCACCATCCGCATGATGCGGACGGTGCTTTCAATTGCGTGTTACCGCTTATTTCGCAGCCTTGGCAGCGCGGATGGCTTCGATGAGCATCGGAGTGACCTTGAAGAGGTCGCCGCAGATGCCGTAATCCGCAACTTCAAAGATGGGAGCGGTGTCGTTCTTGTTCACGGCGATGATGCATTCGCTGTCCTGCATACCGGCCTTGTGCTGGATGGCACCGGAGATGCCAAGGGCAACGTATACCTTCGGGTGAACGGTCTTGCCGGTCTGGCCGACCTGATGGTCAGCGCTGAGCCAGCCGGAGTCGATAGCCGCACGGGAACCGCCGACAACGCCGCCGAGTTCCTCTGCAAGCTCTTCTGCGAGGGCGATGCCCTTCTCAACATTGCTGCTGATGCCGCGGCCGACGGATACGATGTAATCCGCGCCAACGAGGTCAACAAGCTTCTTCGCAGCCTTGACGATCTCGACAACTTCGGTCTTGATGTCGGCTTCGGTGAGGGAGAATTCGGGCTTCACGATCTTGCAGGCATCGGCCTTGGCCTGATCGAACTCAGCCTTGCGCATAACGCCCGGGCGAACGGTCGCCATGGAGGGACGGAAGCGGGGGCAGATGATGGTCGCCATCAGATGGCCGCCGAATGCGGGACGGGTCATCTTCATGTCGCGGGAAACGTCATGATCCTGGCCGAGGACCTTCGCGGACTTGGTGGAAAGAACGCGCTCTTCGGGGAGGGTGGAAGTTTCGCGGAGGAAGTCCTGATACTTCGCTACATCCACATCGAGGTGGGTGCAGTCGGCGCAAAGACCGGTATGCAGACGGGCTGCACAGCGGGGGCCGAGGTCGCGGCCGATATTGGTGGCGCCGATGAGGAACGCTTCGGGCTTGAGCTGCTCGATCACATCGCAGATGACCTTGGTGTAGGCATCGGTGGTGTAATCCTTGAGGAGGGGGCTTTCGCAGACGATGACTTCGTCAGCGCCGTAGCCGCCAAGTTCCTTCGCAAGGCCTTCTACGTTGTCGCCAAGGAGCAGACCGCACAGCTTAACGCCGAGCTCGTCCGCCAGCTTGCGGCCTTCGGAAATGAGTTCGAAATCGGTGGGCATAAGCTTGCCCTGACGCTGCTCACAGAATACCCAAACATCCTTGAAAGCAGCAAGATCGGTGTTGTTAAAGGTAGACATTCTTCATTTACCCCTTTCTCAGATGATGTGCTTAGCGGCAAGCAGGCCGGCCAGCGTTTCGCAATCCGCCTTCTCAGCGCCCGGGAGCATCATGCCAGCGCCCTTCTGCGGCGGGGTGAAGGAGGTAAGGATGTTGGTGGGAGAACCCTTGAGACCGATGGTGGTGGGATCGATCAGCGGATCATCCTTCAAGGTCTCATAATCGAACACGGACATGGGCTTATCATAGCACTCGAAGATGCCGGGGATGCTCATGTAGCGGGGCTCGTTGAGCTCCTTGATGCAGGTCACGAGGCAGGGGGTCTGAACCTTGATGGTCATGTAGCCATCCTCGAGCATGCGCTGCACGGTGATGGTCTCGCCTTCGAGCTTGATGTCGGCAGCATAGGTGACCTGGGGGATATTGAGCTTTTCAGCAATCTGGGGACCAACCTGCGCGGTGTCACCGTCGATAGCCTGACGGCCGCACATGATGATGTCGCCCTGCTCAACGCCGATGCGGTTGATGGCAGCGGCAAGGATCTGGGAAGTGGCATAGGTATCGCTGCCGCCGAATTCACGGCCGGAAACGAGAACCGCCTCATCAGCGCCGCGGGCAAGGATCTCACGGAGCATGCCTTCTGCCGGCGGGGGGCCCATGGTAACGACCACTACCTTGCAGCCTGTCTCATCCTTGAGGGTGAGGGCGGCCTCAACGGCGTTCAGGTCGTCGGGGTTGGTGATGGTCTGCATGGAAGCACGGTCGAGGGTACCGTCGGGGTTGACCGCGACCTTACCGGAGGTATCGGGTACCTGCTTTACACAAACGATGATCTTCATTCTGCCTTTACCTCCTTACTTATTTCACGCCGAGGTTGCTGGCGATGACCATGCGCTGGACTTCGCTGGTGCCCTCGTAGATCTCGGTGATCTTCGCATCGCGCATCATGCGCTCAACGGGATATTCACGGGTGTAGCCGTAACCGCCGTAAAGCTGAACGGCGCGGCGGGTAACATCGCTGGCGGCTTCCGCAGCGAAGAGCTTCGCCATGGCAGCATCCATGGAATAGCTGGGGGCCTTCTTGCCGGCCAGAGCAGCCTCGGTATAAGCCTGCTTCTTCATAGCAGCGGAATACACGAGGAACTGAGCGGCCTGCATGCGGGTGTGCATGTCAGCAAGCTGGAACTGGGTGTTCTGCATCTGGGAGAGACGCTTGCCAAACTGCTTGCGCTCCTGGACGTACTTGATGGTCTCTTCCACAGCGCCTTCGCCAAGGCCGAGAGCCTGGGAAGCGATACCGATACGGCCGCCGTCAAGGGTCTTCATGGCGATAGCAAAGCCCTTGCCCTCTTTGCCGAGCAGGTTCTCTTTGGGAACGATGCAGTTTTCCATGATGAGTTCGCAGGTCGCGCTGCCGCGGATACCCATCTTCTTTTCCTTCTTACCAACGGAGAAGCCGGGGAAGTCCTTCTCCACGATGAACGCGGAGATGCCCTTGTTGCCGAGCTTCTTGTCGGTCATGGCGAAGATGATGTAAACGTGAGCATAGCCCGCGTTGGTGATGAAGATCTTGGTGCCGTTGAGCACATAGTGATCGCCTTCGAGGACCGCAGTGGTCTGCTGGCCGGAAGCGTCGGTGCCCGCACCGGGTTCGGTGAGACCGAAAGCGCCGATCCATTCGCCGGAAAGGAGCTTCGGGAGATACTTCATCTTCTGCTCTTCGGTGCCGTTCTCATAGATGGGCGCGCAGCAGAGGGAAGTATGAGCGGAAACGACAACGCCGGTGGTGCCGCAAACTTTGGAAAGTTCTTCAACGGCCATAGCGTAAGCAAGAACGTCGCCGCCGGCACCGCCGTACTTCTTGGGGAAGGGAATGCCCATGAAGCCGTAGCGGGCGAGCTTCTTCACGGTTTCAACCGGGAAGCGTTCTTCTTCGTCGATCTCCTCCGCGAGAGGCTTGACCTCAGTCTCCGCAAACTGACGGTACATGTCACGGAGCAGCTGATGCTGTTTGGAAAGCGTGAAATCCATAATTCCTCCTGAATTGGTATATTGGTAGAGAGTTTTCTCTATAATGTTTCTTGTTTTGCGCCGCTGTGCTTCCGTGCGCATTGCGCTCAAAAGCACCGGTGGGATCCCCTTTGCCCGGACGATCCCACCGGGCGAAAATCAACTGTGTTTTGGCAGGGGCTTATTTGCCCATGCCGCGCTTGACCATTTCTTCCACTGCAAAGGAAGCAACGTCATCCGCATATTTCTGCGGGCCGAAGCCTGCATCGTAGCCGAGTTCCTTGGCAAGCTCGTGGGTAACACGGGCACCGCCGCAAATGACCACGAAGCGATCGCGCACGCCTTCTGCCTCAAGGAGCTCGATGAGCTCGGTGAGGTTCTGGATGTGCACATCCTTCTGGGTAACGGTCTGGGAGATGAGGAGAACGTCGGCGTTAAGTTCAACGGCCTTCTTGACGAACTCTTCGTTGGGGATCTGGGCGCCGAGGTTGTAAGCTTCGATCATCTCGTAGCGCTCAAGGCCGTAGTGACCGGCGAAGCCCTTGCGGTTCATGATGGCATCAATGCCGACGGTGTGGGCGTCGGTGCCGGTGGAGGCGCCGACCATCACGACCTTGCGGCCGATGTGCTCGCGGATGAACTCGTTGCACTCTTCCATTTCCATGGTGGTCGTTTCAACGGCCTGCACATGGATGTCGGTGTAATCAACGCTGTGGGAGCAGGAGCCGTACACAACATAGAAGGTGTATTCGGCATCAAGGCTCTGGTTGAAGGCAACGGAGGGCTCTTCAAGGCCCATCTTCTTCGCAAGAAGGCGAGCGGCTTCGGTGCCCTTATCGTCGTTCTTAACCGGGAGGGTGAAGCTCATCTGAACCTTACCGTCGTTCATGGTATCGCCGTAGGGCTTGAGCTTGGTCAGGTCGAGAGTCTTATCAAAATCTGCTTTATGGGTGTTATAAAGTCCGCTGCTCATTTACTTGTCCCCCTTCATCAGTTCAATAAACGGGTTGAAGTAGCAGTCATCCTTCTGCACAACGCCGGCAAGGCCCTTGCCGCCGTCACGGGAGCGCTTGATGTCGGCGAAGGTGCCGCGCTCAAGGGTGCCGAAGAGACCGATATCTTCCATCTCGCCAAGGAGGTTGGTGGCCTTGGTGAGCACCTCGTTTGCACGGGTCTGCATGATACCGCCCTCTTTGAAGACGATATCGTTGCCAAGATCCTGCATGGTGCGGAACACATACTGCGCGTTCTCGATGGAAAGCGCACGGTCACTCATGAACGGGGTGTGGATGGCCTCGGTGAGCATGCCCAGCAGGTGGAGCTTCTGGCTGGTCATAATGGTGACCATGTTAAAGAGCGCATCCTGCACATGACCGCGGAAGATGTTGCCGGTCATGAACTTCGTGGGGGGCATGTATTTGAGGGGAGCCTTCGGGAAGATCTCGCGGGCCATCTGGGCCTGAGCGAGTTCATACAGGAAGCCGTTTTCCACATCGGGAGAGATCTCGAACGCATGGCCGAGACCCATCTGCTCCTCGGGCATGCCCGCGCAGACGGCGAACTGCTCGTTGAGGAACTGGGAAGCAAGAACGGTGTGCGCTTCTTCCACAGCGTCGGCGGTGGTCAGGTAGTTATCCTCACCGGTGTTGATGATAACGCCCGCGAAGGAGTTGATGACGCGGGAGAAATACTGGTCAACGATGGTACGCTGGGGGTTAATGTCGCGGAAGAGGATGCCGTAGAGAGCATCGTTGAGCATGACATCGAGCCTTTCGAGGGCGCCCATTGCGGCGATCTCAGGCATGCAGAGACCGGAGCAGTAGTTGCAGAGGCGGATGTAACGCTTTTCTTCGCGGCCCACTTCGTCGAGGGCTTCACGCATCAGGCGGAAGTTCTCCTGGGTGGCATAGGTGCCGCCGAAGCCTTCGGTGGTGGCGCCGTAGGGCACGTAGTCGAGGAGGGACTGGCCGGTGGTACGGATCACGGCGATGATGTCCGCGCCCTGCTTGGCAGCGGCCTTCGCCTGCACGATGTCCTCATAGATGTTGCCGGTAGCAACGATAACGTAGAGGTAGGGGCCTTCCTTGTCGCCGAATTCGCCGAGGAATTCGTTGCGCTGCGCCACGTTCTTGCGGATGCGCTCCACGGTGGCTTCCGCTACGGGCATGATGGCCGCACGGATCTCTTCGGCGCTGTGGGCAGGAAGCTTGGTGAGGTCGAGCTCACCCTTGTCAATGGCTTCCGCGATGGCCTGAGGATCCTTGCCGGTCTCCGCCATGGCGTTGCCGATGTAATAGGCTGCACCGCCGGCGAGAACGCCGCGGTCAAAAAGGTGATCCACCACCACGTTGGGCAGGGGAACATCCATCTCGTTCACGTTGTCGATACCGAGAAGACGGCAGACGGCACGCTCAACGGTAACGGTGGTATGAACATCGATGAAGCTCTGGGTATCCGCCGCGATATGCGCAGCGCTCGCCCTTGCTTTGTCGACGAGTTCGCGGTTCAGATTGAGTTTGCTCTGCATGTATGATCCTCCATGATTGCGCTCATGCGGGGATGCTGTGCGCATCCCCGCATTTCAGACGCTTTTGCTTATTTCTGCTTCTGCCTGTCGGCGTAGCGGTCGTTCCTGAGGAGCTTGGTGGGCTCAAGGTACTTCTGCTCGATGCCGTGGGCGATTCCGGCAACACCGGTGATGTCGGGAGCCTGACGCTTGCCTTCGCAAACATCGCAGTGGCACTCGTTGGCATAATGCTCGGGCTCGGTGTAGGTGGTGATAACGCCCTCGAAGTTGCGAAGGATGACCTTGCGGGGAGTCTGGCTGATGAGGTACTGGGGCATGACAGGGGTCTTGCCGCCGCCGCCGGGTGCGTCAACAACGAAGGTGGGGATGCAGTAGCCGCTGGTGTGGCCACGGAGCGCTTCCATGATCTCAAGGCCCTTGGAAACGGGGGTACGGAAGTGGGAGAGACCGAGGGAAGGATCGCAGGCGTAGATGTAGTAGGGACGGACACGGATGCGGACGAGCTCGTTGACAAGCTTCTTCATCACGTATACGCAGTCGTTCACGCCGGCGAGGAGAACGCTCTGGTTGCCGAGGGGAACACCGGCGTCAGCCAGCATGGCGGTAGCGCGGGCGGCTTCTTCGGTGATCTCGTTGGGATGGTTGAAGTGGGTGTTGAGCCACACGGGATGATGCTTCTTCAGGATGGCGCAGAGCTCCGGAGTGATACGCTGGGGCATAACAACGGGGGTACGGCTGCCGAGGCGGACGATCTCAACATGGGGGATCTTACGCACTTCGGTCATGATGTAGTCGAGCATCTCATCGCTCTGCATAAGGCAGTCGCCGCCGGAGAGGAGAACGTCGCGTACTTCGGGATGGTTGCGGACATAGTCGATGCAGGTGTCGATCTGCTGTTTGGGAACCGCGCAGTCATTCTGGCCGGCGAAGCGCCTGCGGGTGCAGTGACGGCAGTACATGGAGCACTGGTCGGTGATGAGAAGCAGGACGCGGTCGGGATAACGATGGGTCAGACCCGGGCAGGGGGAGTCGATATCCTCGTGGAGGGGGTCGGCATCCTCATAGGGAGCGAAGACGAGCTCGTCATCGGTGGGGATGGCCTGCTTGCGGATCGGATCGTAGGGATTGTCAAGATCGATCAGGGAGAGGTAGTAGGGGGTAATGGCCATGCGGAGCTTGCCCAGCGTTGCCTTGATGCCCTCTTCCTCTTCGGGGGTCAGGGTCATGTGCTTTTTGAGATCTTCAAGAGTCTCGATGCGGTTTTCTACCTGCCAATGCCAGTCATTCCAAAGCGCATCGGGTACGTCTTTGAACATGCCGTTCTCTCTGCTCTTCCTCATGTGTCAAATCTCCTTAAAAATAATATCAAAAATAAGTGTCGTTTTTTACGCACCGAAACCTGCGGGGTATCCCGCAGGCTTCGGTGCCCTGAATATGGGCTTTATCAAGTGAAACTTAGCAATACTTCTCGTCGAAGAGCTTGCGGAGCTTCTCGCTCTCGCGGAGCACGTTGAGGGTGATCTCCGCATGGTTCTTGGTGTAGCCGTTGCCGACGATCATGTTGACGTCCTTACCAACGCCTTCAGCACCGAGGGCAGCCTTGGTGAAGCTGGTGGCCATGGAGAAGAAGTAAACGATACCGTCGTCACGAACGGGGAGGATGGCGCTCATTTCGCAGCTTTCGATGTTGACGCAGCAGATGGAAACATCGTATTCCTTACCGCCGTTGGCTTCAAGAGCAGCTTCGAGAACCGCAACGGGCTCGGTGGCGGAAGCAACGATGACCTTGTGGAACACGCCAAGATCCATCAGACCGGGAACCTGCTTGGGGTTACGCACAACGCCGACCACGTTGCCGTTGGGGCCGACGGCCTTCATGGCTTCGTAACCGCAGAGAACGCCGGACTTGCCGTTGGCGCCAAGGATCAGAACGCTGTCGCCTTCCTTGGGGAGCTTGCGGGCCTGGGCGGGAGCGCCGGCCACGTCGAGAGCCGCAAGGGCAAGAGGTTCGCTCATGTCTTCGGGGAGCTTCGCATAGATAGCGGACTCGAAGAGAACGGCCTTACCTTCGATATCAACGCGGTCGATATCCTTGTGGATCGCCTTGATCTTGTCGATGCGGAGGGGAGTCATGGAGAGGGATACGAGGGAAGCGATCTTGTCGCCGACCTTCAGATCGCGATCCTTCAGATCTTCGCCGATGTAAGCAACCTTACCGATGAACATGCCGCCGCTGCCGGTAACGGGGTTCTGCTGCTTGCCGCGCTCCGCAACGATGCCGAGGATCATTTCGCCAATCTTCTGCTCATCGCCGCCGCAGGCTTCTTCGATCTGGGTGAAGGAAGCGGAGTCGATGTTGAGGGAGATAACATCGCAGATGATCTCGTTGGAGTAGAGCTTATCCATATCGTTGTCGATACGGTAAGCGGCCTGAGTGAGAACGCCCTGGGGCTCGATAACGCGGTGGATGCCGTACTTGTTGCCTTTCATTGCCATGGTAAAATTCCTCCTGTTTTTGTTTTGTATTTTGTTTGTATTTTGTTAGACTGTCAGGGCGTTTGGCACGCCCGGACACTTTTTACGGTTTAGCGAGCCTTGAGACCCAGGATTTCACGGGCCTCGGCAGGGGAAGCGATCTCGCGGCCAAGGAGCTTTGCGAAAGCCTTGACCTTTTCGACCAGCTCGCCGTTGCTCTTGGCCTTCACGCCGCGCTCCATGTAGATATTGTCCTCGAAGCCGACGCGGACGTGACCGCCCATGATGATGCCGGTAGCGACCATGGGCCATGCGCCGCGGCCTACGCCGGTGACGGTCCAGGTGGAGCCGGCAGGGATCTTGTTGACGAGGAACGCGAGATTCTCGGGGGTGGCGGGGGTGCAGCCGCTGACGCCGAGAACGAAGTTGAACTGCATGGGAGCGCCGGGAACAAGGCCCTTCTTGGCCATGTTCACAACGGTATCAAGGTGACCGATCTCGAAGCACTCGTATTCGGGCTTGATGTTGTTCTCGATCATGCGCTTGCCGAAGGCACGCATGGTGGGCATATCGTTGACAAAGATGTCATCGCCGAAGTTGCAGGTGCCGCAGTCAAGGGTAGCCATCTCGGGGTTGAGCTCGGTGGGCTGGAGACGCTCTTCGGGAGTCATGCCGACAGCGCCGCCGGTAGAGGGGATCAGGATAGCATCGGGGCAGGCAGCCTGGATGGCGGGCAGGATCTCGGCGAAACGGGCGCGGTCCTGGGTGGGCTTGCCATCGTCGGTACGGACATGAACGTGGATGACGGCAGCGCCGGCATCGTAGGCGGACTTCGCCTCACGAACCATCTCTTCAAGGGTGTAAGGAACGGCAGGATTATGCTCCTTGGTAACTTCTGCGCCGCAGATAGCAGCGGTGATGATCAGCTTTTCCATTCTTGCTTCCCTTTCTGAATCTTGCTTATTTCTTGGTGGTGCGCTGGCAGTCCTTGGGGGTGACGCAGGTGCCGTGAGCGCGGCAGACCACGATGGGCTCTTCGAGAACATCCGCAGCGGAGGGGCTGATGTCGGGGCGGGAGATGATGATCTTGCGGGCCTCGAACTTCATGGTGCGGGAGGAGTTACCGATCTTTTCGATCTCGCCGTAAGCTTCGATGTAGTCGCCGGCATAAACGGGAGCCAGGAACTCGATGTTATCGTAAGCGCAGAACAGGCCTTCATCGCCGTCGCAGCGGATAAGGAGCTCGGTGGCAACATCGCCGAAAAGGTGAACCATGTGGGCGCCGTCAACAAGGTTTCCGCCGTAATGCGCATCCTTCGCGCTCATTCTGAGTCGGATAGTGGAAGTAATAGCCATGATAGATGCCTCCTGTGTATATTTTTTTATTTAAAAACTTTTTGCTGTATTTTTCGAACTGCATGCGTAAACGGTGCGCAGCAATCCATTTCTGCAATAGCGCACCACCGGAGAATTGAAGAAATAAAAACGCTATCGACATGGTAAACACGTCGATAGCGCATCATCTTTCTCAGATGACAGTCATACCGCGCTGAGCGGCATGCCCAAGCGCCGCGCACGGGGCGCGCCACGCTTTCGGCAGGGGCACATTCACAGGCGGCTTCGGGCTCCCGACCCTTGGCATCCGCGTGTTACCTTACTCCCTGCGCCTCTATCTCATTTTCGGTATTCAATTTACACATATATTATAAAAAAGCCGCCGCCGAAAGTCAATGGATTTCTGACGAAAATTTGATGTTTTTTTGACAAACTTTTCATTTTCCGCTGATTTTTTCCGATAAAACCGCCCGTTCAATAGAGCGTTTCGATATCGTTCAAAATCTCCCCTTCAAGTGACAACAACCGGCAGATATTAAGCGCATCTCTGGGGCATCCCTGCTCCTTTTCCACGCGGTAAAGGCCGTAGTTCATGTGGGCAGCGATGACATCCGCACCCTCTTCCTTTTTAGCAGCATCGATCTCCGTTTTGACCCGGGCAGTATCCATATCCCGAAGGCCCACCACCTCATAGTGGGCGCCCGCTTCTTCCGCCACGCCGTCATAATGGGTGGTAAGGACACTGAAGGTATCGCGCCGGTTCAAAAACCGGGTCACAGCCTTGACGATCATGGCGCCTTCCTCCGGGTTGGTGCCGCGGGCAAACTCATCAAGCAGCAGCATATGCTTCCCGCTCTCCTGCCCCGCCGTTTTCCCGGAAAGGCCGCACGCATCGAGCACCTCGTTGAAACGGACGATCTCCGCGCCGAAGCTCGAAAGGCCTCTGTCCACGTTTTCAAGGTCTTCGGAAACGATATGCACGCCGTCAAAAAGAGGCAGCTTTGCTTTTTTCGCAAAGGGAAGGATGCCGGCACTGAGGGCATAGGCATTGAGAGCGATGGTTTTGAGGGCCACGCTCTTGCCGCCCATGTTGGCACCGGTAATGACCGTTGCGCCCTTGCCCATGGCAATGGATACGGGTGTAAAACTGCGTTTTCTTTCCTGCAGTGCTTCCGCAATGCGGGGATTGACCATATCTTCCATTTCGATCACATCCGCCGTCAGCTCTGGCATCACCCCGCCACAGCGCCGCGCAAGCTTTGCCCTTGCAAGGGTGAAATCGAACATGCCGATGGCATCCATGCAGGCAAGAATGCCGTCAAGGAAGGGGCGGAGGCTTTCGGAAAGCTCCGTACGGATACGGCGCTCCTCATCGTCCTCCACCGCGGCGAGCTTCGCGCGCTCCGCCATCAGGGGCGCGCGTTCCTTTTCGCCCTGCGCCCGGCGCAGCTCCTCCTCCACCCTGCGCTTTTCCTTGCGGGCGGCGCGAAGGGTCTTGGAGTACACATCCGGAATAAAGAAGGTAGCAGCATGCTGCCCGTCAAGGTCAAGAAGCCTGAGCGCCTCGCTCTGGGCAAGGATGTCGATATCCTGCAGCTGTGCCGCCTCGTTGATCTCCGCAAACACCGGGGCGATCAGCTCGCTCTGCAGCAGAAAGCGTTTGAGTTCGAACAGCTCCACCTCATTGAGAGCGATCTCGCGGCAGCGCTCTACAGAGCGGCGGATATCCTTGAGCTGCATCATCAGTCTTTCGATGCGGCTGTATTTATCGTTTTTTTCTTCCAGGGTAGCCATCACCGCGCAGACATTCCGCAGATCTTTGAGCAGGGCTTCCTTTTCGTCGGAGCCATAGAAACGCAGCTTTCTGACCCGCGCATCGCCGTAGGGCGAATCGCAGCGGAGGGCATCCACCACATAACGAAAGCCGATATTCTCCTGTTGCGTAAAATTCAGGCTCATAAGTCCCCCTTATTTCACTTGACAGCAATGGCTGTTGTTTTTGTTCTGTTCCTCTTCCGCCCGGCGCGCCTCGATGGCAGCCCTTGATTCCGCATGCCAGGAAAGGTCCGAAAGCGCCACATCATCGAGCACATTGATCACGGGCACATCCACCCGGGCGCGCATCCTGTGCAGCAGCTCATCCTTATCAAGGTCAAACCCGTAGGCAGAGAAGGGGTTTACGGTGATGGCGGCCACCTTTGTGGACCTTGCTGCCGCAAGGGCAATGCCGCGCAGTTTCAATTTATCGAAGGTATCCCGGCTGATGAGCAGCTTGCTGCCATCCTCCGCGGAAAGTTCAAGGCCGTTGAATCGTTTGCCTGCCATAAGCACGGGTTTTAACAGAGCATCTGTTACGGCGCCGGTCACATAGACGCCCGTTACGCCGTCATAAGCGGGACTTCGAAGGGCATCCGCAAGGCTCATGCCTTCGGGAAGCGGTACGACCTCCCCTTCCGCCGTGCGGAGGATGGCCTTCCCCGTTACCTTTGCCCTGTCCGCTTCCGTAAAGGAGCGCTGCTCCGGCAAAGTGAGAAGCGTGGCCGCAAAGGCAGTATCCTCAATCACGGCATTGATATCCCGGCTATAGGACGCACCGGTGCAAAGCACCGTTGCCTCGCTGACCGTGGGCGCACAGAGGGTCTTGCGGCTCAGCGCGCCGTCCACGATGGCCACATCCGCCCCAAGGGAAAAGAACATGCCGGAAAGCTTTGCAAGCTGCGCGGTGATGGAAGGGCCGGCAAGCTGCACGTTTCCATCGCTGCGCGCACGCAGGAGCACCACCTCGCCAAGGGGCGTGGGGAAACCGGTGGTCTCCACGATCTCGCGGGAGATGTCACAGTATTTGAGCATTTCCATCGCTGTGGCGATCAGGGTGCCCTCGCGCACATAAATGCCGGGCTTATGGGTACGGGTGACCACATCCACGCTTTCGCCGTCCCGGCCGATGCTTGTCAGGCCAAGAGTTTTCCCCGTAGCCTGAAATTCTTCTACGATGCGGTTCAAAACGGTGGTTTTTCCCGCATTCTTGCACATGCCGATGATGGAAAGGGAGCGATATTGTTCAATAAGCGGTAATAGCAGCATATTTCCTCCCGCCGCAGGTGCGTTTTCCGCCCTGAGGCCGTACGTAGTTTTATCATACCACAGAGAAAGGCGCTTGTGCACCCCGTTTCGCTCCCTTTCGGCAAAAACAAAGAAGCGCATCCGAAGGACACGCTTCCTTAAAAATCGCCTTGTTACCTTTGATGCCGGGCGCTGCAGCGGGACAAATGCGGCGAAATCCTTTCACCGCAGCACCCCCGGTCCCGTACATCAAAAGGAGTTAGGACCACTTTTTCAGATCAGTTCCATTTCAAGCATCTTTTCCGCGATCTGTACCGCATTGACCGCCGCACCCTTGCGGATCTGGTCACCGCTGCACCAGAAGGTGATGCCGTTCTTGCTTTCGGAAGAGATATCCTCCCTGATGCGGCCGACGTAGATAAGATCCTGGTTGGCGGTATCAACAGGCATGGGATATTCCTTGTTGGCGGGGTCATCCACGACCTTGACGCCGGGCGCCTTGGCCAGCACCTCGCGCACGATCTCGGGAGAGAGGGGGCGTTCGGTCTCGATGGTGATGGATTCGCTGTGGGAACGGTACACGGGAACGCGCACGCAGGTGCAGTTGACCATGAGATCCGGGATGCCGAGGATCTTGCGGCCCTCGCGGAACATCTTCATCTCTTCATGGGTGTAAGCGTTCTCTTCGAAGTAATCGATATGGGGAATGAGGTTGAAGGCGATCTGGTGTGCAAAGGCCTGGGGATTGATCTCCTCACCGTTGAGCACCTGCTGGGCCTGGTCGCGAAGCTCGTTGAGGCCCGCGATGCCGGCGCCGGAAACCGCCTGGAAGGTGGAAGCAATGATGCGCTTGATGCCGGCATAGTCATGCAGGGGCTTCAGAGGCACCATGGCGATGATGGTGGAGCAGTTGGGATTGGCAATGATGCCCTTGTGCTCGCGGAGCGCTTCCGGGTTTACCTCCGGAACCACCAACGGGGTGTTCTCATCCATGCGCCATGCGGCAGAGTTATCGATGACAACGGCACCGTTCTTAACAGCCTCAGGTGCCAGTGCAAGGCTGACCTTGTCCGCCACCGCAAAGAGGGCGATGTCAACGCCCTTGAAGGCATCCGCGCAGGAAAGTTCCACCTTGACCTGCTTGCCGTTGAAGGTGATCTCCTTGCCCACGTTGACTTCCACATCGAGGGCCTTCAGAGTGCCCACGGGGAAGCTGCGGCGCTCAAGGGTATCCAGCATTTCCTTACCTACGGCGCCCATTGCGCCGACGACCGCTACGACATACTGTTTCACAGATTGTTCCCTCCGTATTATTTAAAATGGGTCAGATTGCGGATAAGCCGGCCTGTGCGTTTCTGCACAGGCCGGAAAACGATTTCTTAGAGGCCAAGGGATGCGATGGCATCGAAGATGATGGCCATGCCCTTCTTCAGGGTCTCATCATCGGTGGTAAGGGCGGGCATGAGCTTGAGCACGCAATCTTCACGGCCGGCAAGTTCGATGACCAAGCCGCGCTCATAGCAGGCCTTGCTGGCGCGCTTGGCAGTGCCGGCGGGATACTTGGCAAAGTCGATACCCCAGATGAGGCCGAGGCCGCGGTAGGGAAGGTCGAGACCGGACTTGGCGATGCCTTCCTTCAGGCACTCTTCCACGATGGCACCCTTGCGGCGGGTCTCCGCTTCGATATTGTTGTTGAGCATGAACTCAAGGCCGGCCTTGGCAGCAACCATGGCGGGCTGGAAGCCGCGGAAGGTGCCGTTGTGCTCGCCGGGGCTCCAGATGTCGAGTTCGGGCTTGAAGAGGGTCAGCGCGAAGGGCATGCCCATGCCGCCAATGGATTTCGCCATGCAGAAGATGTCAGGCTTGATGCCTGCACGCTCGAAGGCGAAGAAGGTGCCGGTGCGGGCACAGCCAACCTGTATCTCGTCAATGATGAAGAGCATGTCATGCTTCTTGCACAGCTCGGCAGCGCGCTGGAGCCACTCATCGCTCAGAGCGTAGATGCCGCCTTCGGCCTGGGTGGTCTCCACGATGAGGGCAGCGGGCTTGTCGATACCGCTGTGATCATCGGAGAGGATGGTGTCCATGTACTTGATGGTGTCAAGCTCCGGGAACATATAGGGAGCGGGGATATGGGTGCAGTTTTCAAGGGAAACGCCGGCACCCTTGCGGGCGGCTTCATCGGTAGTGAGGGACAGTGCGCCGAGGGTCATGCCATGGAAGCAGCCCATGAGCGCGAAGATGTTGTTGCGCTTCTTGACCTTGCGGGCAAGCTTAAGGGCGGATTCGATGGAGTTGGCACCCGTGGGACCGGGGAACATGATCTTGTAATCAAGTCCGCGGGGCTTGAGGATATTCTCCTGGAAGTATTCGATGAAGTTGGCCTTGCTCTCGGCAAACATGTCAAGAGAATGTACGATGCCGTCATTCTGGAGATATTCGATTACGCTGTTCTTGATGTAATCGTTGTTGTGGCCATAGTTGACGCTGCCGGCGCCGCAGAAGAAGTCGATGTAATCCTTGCCGTCCACATCGGTGAGGATGGAGCCCTTGGCGGTCTTGAAGATGGTGGGGAACTTGCGGCAGTAGCTGCGGACTTCGCTTTCGTAGGTTTCGAATACTTTCTGGTTCTGGCTCATGGTGATAATTCTTCCTTTCTCTGTTTTGCTTCCTTTTGATGATTAATGAAAGATTGCGTATAATGCACGGACAGCGTCAGCCGCTTCCGTTTCCTTTACCACTGCGCGGAAAACATCGCCTTCCGATGTGACCGCCGCACCGGGAAGCGCCGCCTTTGCATCGGCGACCGCCTTTTCCGCAACGGGGTGCGCGACCACCGTAACGGCCGCCATGGGCTCCTCGCCGGCAATGCCCTTTTTGAGGGCAAGGCCCACAAGGCCCGCGGGCTTTGTTTCAAGATGTTTGATGGCGGTGCCGGGATCGCTGTCGAAGGTGGAGCGCACCCACACGGGAATGCCGAAGCGCATGCCGGTCCTTACCGCACGGGGATGGATGACGCCCGCACCGTTTTCCGCAAGGGTAAGCATATCATCCGCATCCACTTCCCTGAGGAAGCGGGCTTCCTTCACGATGCGCGGATCCGTTTCCGCAACGCCGGGCACATCGGTATAGATGTAAACGCCCTTTGCACCGAGATAACCGCCGATGGCAACGGCGGAGGTATCGCTGCCGCCGCGGCCGAGAGTGGTCATATCACAGTTTTCGCTGACGCCCTGGAAGCCGGTGACAACGGGCACATAGCCCTCTTCCACCGCTTTCAGGACACGGGAGGTATCCATATCGGTGATCTCCGCAGCGTTGTAAACGCCGTCGGTGCGGATGCCGGCTGTCATGCCGTTCATGGGCATGGCCTTCACGCCCTCCTGCTCGAGGGAATCCGCAAACACACAGGCGGAAATGATCTCGCCGCAGCTCATGAGAAGGTCCCTTGTGCGGGGCGCGGAACAATCTGCCGGGCGCACAAGGCCAAGGAGCGTATCCGTTGCATAGGGTGCGCCCTTGCGGCCCATGGCACTTACCACCGCCACCACGCCGTAACCTGCCGCGCGGATGTTTTTGATCTGGCCGATCGCTGCTGTGCGGGCGCGTTCATCCGCAACGGATGTTCCGCCGAATTTGACTACGATGATCTCCATGTTAACACGTTCCTTTTCAATGGGAATGATTGCATTGATGAGGCCGCACGCAGCACCGCACCCGGTGCTGATGGCCATGCGTTCCAAAAGTATGCCATTTTTATATTGTTATTATAACGCTTTTTCATGCCGTGACACCATAGACAATTTATATGATTTGCGATTATAATACATTGTATCTTGTATAAGGAGTTCCATGTTATGCATGATAATGCCTTTACTTTAAAGGATTTTTTGGAATTGCCGGAATATGCGGAGCGCCGGCTGCTGACAGAGGTAACAGATCCCGCTTCGGTGGAATTAAAGCATATCGCCGTCAGCGAAGGCCCCGTGAGCAATTTTGTCCGCCAGGGTGAACTGGTGCTCACTACCGCCATGGGCTGCCGGGATCCGCAGCATTTTCTTCAGTTTCTGATGGAGCTGCACCGTGGCGGCGCCGCAGCAGTGGCCGTCACCTTTGATGATGCGGATGCTTCCGCCGTACCGGAAACCGCGGTGTGCTATGCGACGGATGTGGGGATGCCGCTTATCTGGCTTCCCTGGGAATACCGCTTTGCGGAGATCGTGGAAACGGTGCTCGACCGCATCCGCAGCACGCAGAGCCGGGAATCCAAAGTCTGGGAGGATTTTCAGCGAAAGCTTCTTGAGATCTACCTGCAGAAGGGAAGCATCGGCCACGCGGCGGAATCCATTTCCCGGGCACTTGAATGCCGTGTCGCCCTTTGCGATCCCGCAGGCCGTGTGCTTGCGGATACGGCCGGGAAGCTGTCCCGCGGCACCATCCTGACGGAAAGCGCCCGGTTTGATCCGGAACAGGGCTTCCATCTTTTCGCCCGTGTGGATTCCCAGAACCGGGAGCTGGGCGAAGTGCTCTGTGCCCGGGCGGATATGTCCATTGAAAAACTTGAAAAGCTGCAGCCCTACGCTTCCTATCTTGCCCTGCCGCTCCTTCTTTGGTTCGACCGGGATGAGCTTACCCTGAGCGCCCGCGCCCGCCGTGCGGATGATACCATCTGGGCCTTTTCCGTAGGCCGCTTTGATGGCTCGGTGGAAGCACTTGCCATGGCACGGCAGATCGGCCTTCGCCCGGAGAGGCCTCACCTTTGCCTTGCGGCAAGACTGCGTTTTGGCGGCAACGCACCGGATGAATGGCTTTTTGAGCACAGCAGCCAGCTCAACACCCTGCTCCCCCGCCTTTGGCCCGGCGGCATGATCGCCCTCAGGGGCGACCAGCTTACCGCCTTCACGCCAAAGCTCAACGAAGCGGAATCCTTGGTGCGGGAGCTTTCCCGCCGCCTCGGCGATGAATACCCCGGTCTTGTCTGTTCCTGGGGGATCAGCGACCCGGGCACCGCAGAACAGTTCGGCGCGCTTTTCGTGCACGCCCGCCTTTGTGCGGACCTTGCCCAGCTTGAGGGACGGCTTTTCTTCCGCCAGCGGGAGGGCGATCTTTACCGCCTCCTTTCCGGCGGTTTTACCGGCCGTGCGGCAAGGGAGATCATCGGCCGCTGGACGCGCCCGCTGAAAGAATACGATGCCGCCCACAAGGCGGATCTGCAGCAGATTTTACTTGCCTACTTCAAGCATGGCTGCAACGCCAGCGAGACAGCCCGCGCCCTGCATTTCCACCGGCAAAGCCTGCTTTACAAGCTTGCCCGTGCGGAGGAGCTGCTCGGCATCAGCCTTGTAAACCATGAGGAGGCGCTGACGCTGGAGCTTTGCCTTCGCGCCCTCGAATACGAAAACATCACCTTCGTCAGCTGAAGCTTTACAGTTTGTTTTCAGCTTTTCCTGCCAAAGAATGCTATACTGCTCTTATCAACAGAGGAGCAGCTTTTGCATGGAACAAACGAAACGACCGTTCATCAAAAGAAAGCGCCTTTTTGCGTGGGCGCTTTTTTTGCTCGCCGCCGCGGCGGCGCTGCCTTTCCTTGTCAGCGGTTTTGTGAAGCTGAGCGTAAAAAACCGCATCCTTTCCCCGGAGGAAGCCGCGATGATGGGCTATGACTGCATCCTTGTTCTCGGCGCGGGCGTGTGGGGCGAAGGGGACAGCGCCTACCCCAGCCACATGCTGGAGGACAGGCTTTTGACCGCCATCTCCCTTTATGAAAACAACGCGGGCAAAAAGCTGCTCATGAGCGGCGACCACGGCACAACGGATTACGATGAAGTGAACGTGATGCGCTCTTTTGCCCTTGAAAGAGGCGTCCCCTCCGAAGATATCTTCATGGATCACGCCGGATTTTCCACCTATGAAAGCCTGTACCGCGCCCGGGATGTATTTGAAGCAAAGCGGGTGCTCATCGTCACCCAGGGATACCACCTGTACAGGGCGCTGTATGTGGCAAAGGCGCTGGGGCTTGACGCGGGCGGCGTTGCCGCCGACCTTCGCCCCTACCGCGGGCAAAGCTATTACGACCTTCGCGAAGTGCTGGCCCGCTGCAAGGATGCGGCAATGTGCATCCTAAAGCCGGCACCCACCTATCTTGGGGATGCGATCCCCATTTCCGGCAGCGGTGAAGCAACATTCGGATAAGAAAGGAATCCTTATGCCCCATATCGAGATCAGAATGTACCCCGGCAGAAGCCGTGAATTGAAGGAAGCCCTTGCGGAAAAGGTATGCGCTGCCTGTGCGGAAGCCCTTTCCCTGCCCCGGAGCGAAGTGAGCGTTTCCGTTACGGATGTAGCGCCAGAAAGCTGGGCCGGCGCCGTAGCGCATATCCCCGATGCGGACATGTTCATCGGCACAAAGGACTAATGGAAACAACAAAACGGCCGGGCCGCATATGCGGCCCGGCCGTTTTCATCCGGTTCGACCGGATCATTCATTTTTACTGATCCAGGGGTGCTGTCCCTTTCAGCGTTTTTTGTAAAGAACGAGCTCAGGCTCCGCTCCGTTTTCCGCATAGGTGCAGACCAGCAGAAATCCCATGTTCGCCGCGATGCCGAAGCACCTGTCCCCGCCGAATTCGCAGGGAAGCTGATTGCCCAGATACGTCGCTTCATCGCTGAGGAATTTGACCTTCTCCCCGTTGGGAAGCAGATATTCGAGATTGATGAAGCTGCCCGCAAGCACATTGAGGCTTTCCACCTTCGGCATGCCTTCGATACAGAGCGCGTTGAATTCATCGATCAGCTGCTGCTTAAACGCCGCGAAATGCGCTTCTCCGCCAAGTTCCGCATACTTCTGCAGAAAATCCAGCGTAAACTCACCCTCGTGATAGCACCATTTGCAGTATTCCTCATTGAATAAGCCGTCAATTTCCTTGCTGGTGGTGGCATCGTCAAGCTCCATGCCGCAGCAATGGCAGACCATCTGTCGGGGCGAGCCGAGCAGCGTGTTAATGGACACATCAAACAGCTTTGACAGCTGCTTGAGCGTTTCCGTATTGGGGACGGTCTCGCCGTTTTCCCAGCGGGATACGGCCTGCCTGGTCACAAATACCTTTTCGGCCAGTTCATCCTGTGACAGTCCCTTTTTCATGCGCAGCCCGTAAATGATCTCTTTCGGTTCCATGTATCATCACCTCATCCTCATTGTATTTCCGCAAAGCGGACAAAACAAGCAACCCACCGTTGCTGCAGTTAAAACCGCCCCGTGCGCTTGCACGGGGCGGTTCGTTTTTTAAAGATGAAAGCTTACGCCCTGGGGCCTGCCTTCACGATGTTTTCGGGCATGTTGCCATACTTTTCGAAATTCTTTACGAAACGAGCCGCAAGATCCTTTGCGGTGGCTTCATATTCGTCAAGATCCTTCCACATGGCACGCTGGTTGAGGCACTCATCCGGTACGTTGGGGCAGGTCTTGGGAACGCTGACGTTGAAGATGGGATCAAGCTCAAACTCGGCCTTTTCAAGGTCGCCGTTGAGGGCAGCGGTGACCATGGCGCGGGTATACTTGAGCTTCATGCGGGAACCGACGCCGTACTTGCCGCCGGCCCAGCCGGTGTTCACAAGGTAGACCTTCGCATCATGCTCTTCGATCTTCTTGCCCAGCATCTCCGCATAGAAAGAGGGGTGCAGGGGCAGGAAGGGCGCGCCGAAGCAGGTGGAGAAGGTGGTCTGGGGCTCCACGATGCCGCGCTCCGTG
>SVGX01000028.1 GCA_015056105.1 Clostridiales bacterium
TAAGGCCGGAGATGTGCAGGATGCAGACGCCCTCCTGCCCGAAGATGCGCTCCACATCAAATTCATCAATGGAAAGGGTGCGGCCTACCTCGCCGGCGCGGTCATTCCATACGCGGGGCGCGCGAAGGCCGAAACCGGAATCCGCAATGTTGAACTGATGGCGGTAGCCCCAGGGACCGCCCTGTTCCACTTCTGCACCTTCATAACGGATATTGCGGGAACGGAGATCGCTCTTGATGAACTCTGCCACGGGGCTGCCCTTGACGAATTTTGTCAGCACAAGGCATTCCTTCCCGAGGGAGGAGGAGACGTTGAGAACGTTGCTTTCGGCGCTTGTGGCCTGCATGTAAAAATGGCTGCTGTTGTGTACCGCCATGCGGTCTTCCGGCGTGATGCGCACGCCCATGCTGGTCGGGCAGGCGATGGCATAGCGGTAGCTGCTGCGAAGATTCAGTTCCATGGCAAGAGAAATTCCTTTCTTCATTAACATATACGGAGTATTGTCATATCCCTATTATAGAATAAGTTAAAATACAATGGAATTGCAATTGCGATATAAAAACATTGCAAATATGCGCATAATATGATACTGTCGAGGCAGAACACCAAAAAGGAGCGCTTTATGCCCCACATTTTTATTTTCCGGGATGCGGAACTTTACTGCCACCATACCATAGATATGACCCCGGATCCCGCCGGTTTTTCCATGCATGCCCATGAACGGCTTGAGATCTATTATTTTATCTCCGGCAGCGGCAGCTATCTTGTGGAGGGTAATCAGTATCCGCTTCATCCTCACGATATCCTCATCATGCGCCAGGCGGAGGCACATAAGCTTCTTGTGGAAGCGGGAACGCCTTATGAACGGATCGCCATTCATTTTTCGCCCTCACTCATCAGGGGGATCGATCCGCAGCAAAGACTGCTGCGCCCTTTTCTTGACCGGCCTCTCGGGCAGGGGAACCTTTATGCGGCAGCAGAGGATCCGGCAGGAAGGCTCAGAACCGCATTTTCTGCTTTTTCCTTTGAGCCGGGCACCGATGTACGGCTCAATCTGACCGGGCGGCTTCTGCTTCTTCTCAGCACGCTTTCCGGCATCTACGAAACGCGCGAGAAAAAGCCCACCCTGCCGGAAGGTTTGCAGGGAAAACTTGTGGCATATGTGAATGCGCATCTTTTTGAGGATATCTCCCTTGAACGCGTGGCGGATGCCTTCTTCAGAAGCCGTTCGCAGGTGGCAAGGATCTTCCACCAGGCAACAGGGTCGCCGCTTTGGGAGTATGTGACCATCAAGCGTCTTCTTGCCGCCCGGGCAATGATCGAGCGGGGGGAAAGTGCGGGAGATGCCTGTACAGCTTGCGGCTTTTCCGATTATTCCGTTTTTTACAGAGCATATAAAGCATACTTTTCCCATTCTCCAAAGGCGGATATGATAAAAAAATAAACGCGCCATTTGGGCGCGTCTGCCGCTTTCCGTTTTGTGTCTAAGGTGTCAATATCCCATTGAAGCACTTCGTAGCCCTGTTTGCGTACCGTGGTGATCACGCTGTCGTCGTATTCGCCGTATGGTGCCCGGAAGATCTTTGTTCGCTGGCCGATGGTTTTTTCCATCAGTTTTTCAAAATCCTCGAGTTCTTTGATCATTTGCTTTTCCGAAAGCTTTGTCATATGCGGGTGCGTTGCGGTGTGATTACCAAGCTCATGCCCTGCAGCATGGATCGCCTTCACTTGGTCGGGATATTTTTCCACCCAGAAGCCGCAAAGGAAAAACGTTGCTTTGATATTATACTTTTCAAGCGTTTCAAGGATAAATTCCGTCTTGTCGTCCTCCCAGGCAGCATCGATTGTAAGGGCGATTTTTTTATCTTCCCTCGCAACGCTGTAAATGGGAAGTTCCCGCTTGGTTCCTGCAAGCACCTCAAGCTCATATTCCTCCGCGGCAAGGGTGCTGCTCGCTGCGGTAGCGCTGCTGTCGGAAACGGCGATGGCAATGACGAGCGCGGCGATAACAGCGATCGCGGCGACCGCTGCGATGATAAGCATGCGCTTCGTGATAACAAAAATACGCACAGTGATTCCCTCCAAACGAAAAAGATGGTTTATCCTATGAAGGGATCCGGCATTATATTGCTTAGAAAAGGCAAATCATGGTAAAATCTATGCATTGAAGACGCATTATGTTGAAAGGCATTTTATGGAAGAAATCAGCGGCATTGTAAAAACCGTTATTTTCCGGAATGAGGAAAACGGCTATACCGTACTGGAACTGACCGATGCGGATGGTGATGAGATTACCGCTGTCGGTCCGCTTCCCCTTGCAAGCGTCGGGGAACGGATTGAGCTTTCGGGCAGCTGGGCAGAGCATCCTACATACGGAAGGCAGTTCAAAGCGGCATACTGCCGTACCCTTGCGCCGGCAACGCTGACAACGCTCATAGGCTACCTTGGCAGCGGGCTTATCCGTGGCGTAGGGGAATCCACTGCCCGTGAGATCGTGAACACATTTGGAATGGAAACGCTCAGTGTTCTGGAAAATGCACCGGAACGGCTCCGGGAGGTACCGGGCATCGGCAAGCTTCGGGCGGCGAAGATCGCGGAATCCTACAACACCCAGCGCGATATGAAAGATATCATGCTTGCGCTGCAGGAATTCGGCGTTACCGTATCTCAGGCGATGAAGCTTTACAAAGCCTACGGTAAGCTTTGCCTTGCGAAAATAAAGGAAAACCCATACCGCCTTATTGATGATATCGAGGGGATCGGCTTTATCACCGCAGATAAAATAGCCAAAAATGCAGGAGTAGAAGCCGATTCGGCCTTTCGGCTGAAAGCTGGGCTGAAGTATACGCTGCATTGGGCAAGGCAGGAAGGACATACGTTTTTGCCCCGGGATATCCTTGTGCGCATCGCCGCGAGCGAAAGGGTGTTGGCGGTGGATGAGAAACCTGTTGAAAATGCCCTTGATGCGCTCATTATTGGCGGCGAACTTCTCTACCAGGCTGTCGGCAGTACGGACGGTGTATTTCTTCCCCGCATGCATTTTCTTGAAAGCGATGCGGCGCGGCGGCTGCTTCAGGTGGCAAACACCCCTTCGCCGCTCCTGTTTCTTGATCCGGAAAAACAGATCAAAAGGCTTGAAAAGGAGCTCAAAATTGCACTTGCGCCGCAGCAGAAGGATGCGGTCTTAAAGGCGCTGACTTCCGGCGCGTTGGTTATTACCGGTGGTCCCGGTACGGGTAAAACCACCATTTTGCGCTTTATTATCCGCATTGTGGAAAGCATGGGGCTTTCAGCGGAACTTGCGGCGCCTACCGGGCGTGCCGCAAAACGTATGACGGAAGCGACGGGTATGAGCGCGAGAACGCTGCACAGGCTTCTTGAATATGGCTTTGGCGGGGAAGGTTTCCTCCGCAATGAGGAAAACCCCATCGAAACAGACCTTATTATCGTGGATGAGATGTCCATGGTGGATGCGCCGCTTCTCCATGCGCTGCTTCGGGCGATCGGCCCGTCTACGCGCCTTCTTATGGTCGGCGATGCGGATCAGCTGCCGCCTGTGGGCGCAGGCAATGCCCTCCGGGATATTATCGAAAGCGAAGCGGTGCCCGTGATCCGTCTGACGGATATCTATCGCCAGGCAGAGCGCGGCATGATCGTGGAAAACGCCCACCGCATCAACAACGGCGGGGAACCGGAGCTTTTTTCCGGTGCGGAAGATTTTTGCTTCGAAGAGATCCCTTCTGCGGAACATGTTGCCCGCCGCGTGATCGGTCTTTGCACCGGCAAGGTAGATAAACTTTTAACCCGCGATCCAAGGCGGGATGTACAGGTGCTCGTTCCCATGAAGAAAGGTCCACTCGGCGTGCACGCGCTGAACCAAAGACTGCAGGAAGCGCTCAATCCGCCCGCAAGGGGAAAGCAGGAACGCAAGCATGGTGACATCACCTTCCGCGAAGGGGACAAGGTGATGCAGATCAAAAACAATTACAAGACAGCATGGAAAAGATCCCGCTATAACGGCACGGCAGAGGAAGGCATCGGCGTGTTCAACGGGGATCTTGGAACCGTGATGCGCATTGACAATACGGAACAGGAGCTTGAGGTGCTCTTTGATGATGAGCGTGCGGCGGTTTACGATTATACGAGCCTTGATGAGCTGACACTTTCTTATGCCGTTACGGTGCACAAAAGCCAGGGCAGCGAATTTCCCGTTGTTGTCCTGCCTCTTGTAAGCGGTGCGCCGTCGCTTATGAACCGAAACCTTCTTTATACCGCTGTTACCCGGGCCCGCGAACAGGTATACATCCTTGGCCGGAGCGGCGCGGTATATGCCATGGCTTCCAACGGAGAGGTTAAAAAACGATACAGTGCTCTTGGCGTGTTCCTTCGTGAACTTGCGCCGCTTTTCAGTGTGCGATGAAAAGGCTCATGGAAGGGATTTTCGCGCTCCTTTATCCGGATTATGTTGCCTGCATCCTATGCGGCGAGGAAGCAATCCTCAATGAAAAGGGGCTTTGTGTCAGCTGTGAAAAGTCCATCTGCCGATCGGAACATCCGGCACAGGTTCGCTATGCTTCCGGTTTTACAGCAGGGCTTATCTTTGCAGGAGCGACGATGGATGCGGTGCACCGGCTCAAATACGGCGATGCGCGCTATGTGGCTCCCTTTCTTGCTTCTTACATCGAGATCCCGCCGGAATGGGAGATCGATGTGATCGTGCCGATCCCGCTTCATTGGCGCAGACTCTGGAAGCGCGGCTACAATCAAAGTGCGCTGCTTGCAGAATCGCTGTCCGGCCGTTTCGGCATTCCGGTCGCAGAAAAACTGCTGCGGCGTGTCCGCTATACGAAAACGCAGACGGCGCTGGGCGCGGCACAAAGGACAAAGAACATCCGCGGTGCGTTTTCCGCATCCGGTTCCGTGAAGGGGAAACGTATTCTTCTTGTTGATGATGTTTGCACGACCGGCGCAACGCTCAGTACGGCCGCAAAGGCGCTGCTCGATGCGGGCGCAGCGGTGGTTTATGCTTGCGCTGCCTGCGAAACAAAGCGGGATTAGGCATCTTTTGCAGCACCCCCTCATAAGCTTTACAAAGCTTGTTCGGGGGTGTTTTATGTACGCTTATATTGAGGAGCGGGTGCTTTCCCTTGCGGAATATATCGTGGAGCATGAGGCGACCGTGCGTGCGGCGGCCCGCGCATTCGGCATCAGCAAATCCACAGTCCATCAGGATATGCAGACACGGCTTGCCGCATTGAACCCGCAGCTTGCAAAGCAGGTGCGCTTCGTACTCGATAAAAACAAGGAAGAGCGGCATATTCGCGGCGGCATGGCAACTTACCGTAAATATAAAGGCACCGAAAAGCGGATCGAATCATAAAAAGCCCCTGTTCCGGGGCTTTTTGGCTGTGTTGTCATCATTGGAACAAAAGGCTGATAAAAGGTATCGTGATGATAGAACATAAGGTGGAAACAAAGGTAACCTGCGCTGCGTAGGGCGCATCACCATCGTATTTCTCTGCAAGGATGGATGTGGAAGCGCCTGCAGGCATGGCGGTCATGATCACGGAAATATTGATAAGAAGCGGATCTGTTCCGAGGAGCTTCAGCATGCCGAACACCGCCAGCGGGAACAGGATGAGACGGATAAGCGTGAACCAAAGGATGGAAGGGGAAAACAGCGTTTTGAGTTCCGCATCCGCCATGATGGAGCCCACCGTGATCATGGAGATTGGGACCGTTGTTTTGCTGATGCTGTAAACGGTATCGCCGATAAAGCCGGGCAGTTCAAGGTCGAGCGCCATCAGGATCACACCGATGAAAATAGAAACGATGCAGGGATGGGTGGCAAGCTTTTTAAAGGCGCTCCGGTTATCCGTGTCGGTAAAAAGGGAAAGGCCGGCAGTCCACATCGTAAAGCGGATTGGGATCTGAAAAAGCGAGGTATAGAGCACGCCGAGGCCGCCGTAAAGGGTTTCCGCAATGGGCATGCCGACGAAGCTTGAATTGGAGCATATAATGCCGTATCGAAGGATCGCCTGCTTTTCCTTCGGGTATTTTCCAAATACGGCTTTTCCGAGAAAGACAGAGGCGAGCTGGGTCGCAGCGGCGATCACAATGGCGATCGCACAGCTTTTGACGAATTCAGAGGAAATATCGATATCGCTTAAAAAGGACTGCACAATGTTGCAGGGAAGAAGCACGTTGACAAGCAGACTTGAAACGGCTTTTTCCGATTCGCGGTTCAATATTTTCGTTTTTTTAACGATGATGCCAACAAGAACGAACAAAAGCAGCATCAGCTGCTGGTTCAGCACTTTACCGAAAAAATCCATATACGGCCTCCGATGATCGCAGGGAAGAGGAAAAGGGCATATTTGCTCCTAACTGCAAATATATCACGCGGGCAAAGCCGGGTCAAGGGAAGCAGGATAACAACCGACCTGATGAAAATAACATTGCGGGATTGACAAACCATCTGCACGGGAGTAACATGTAAAATCATAACGATACCAAGAAGGGGTTTCCGAATGAAATTCGTATTTGCGACTATGGTGATGCCCATGAGCTGCATGTCCATGATGTGCGGCTCTGCCTGCGTTGTCAAGGATGGGTCTTGGAAACCGCAAATGTGATTCAAATTCGATTGCATGGGTGGTGAGCACAAGCTCATCACCCTTTCTTTATTTTCTATCATGTTGAGGAGTTTGTGTATGGAACAGAAAGAAATCATCCGCATCGAAGGGCTGACAAAGCGCTTCAGCGGAAAAAACGGGGAAGTGCTCGCCCTTGAGGATATCAGCCTTTCCGTCAACGAAGGTGAGATATTTGGCATCATCGGCCTTTCCGGCGCGGGAAAAAGCACGCTCGTGCGCTGCATCAACCTGCTGGAACGCCCGACGGCAGGGCGCGTCACCGTCAATGGGCAGGAGCTGAGCAGCCTTTCCGACAAGGCACTTCGCCTTGCGCGCCGCGGTATCGGCATGATCTTCCAGCAGTTCAACTTGTTGATGCAGAGCACCGCCCTTGAAAATATCTGCTTCCCGCTTATGCTTGCGGGTGTCGGCAGAAAGGATGCGGAAAAGCGTGCGTTGGAACTGCTTGAGATCGTGGGGCTTTCGGATAAGAAAAACGCATACCCCGCACAGCTTTCCGGCGGTCAGAAGCAGCGGATCGCCATTGCAAGAGCTCTTGCCAACGAGCCGAAGGTACTTCTTTGCGATGAAGCCACAAGCGCACTTGATCCGACCACTACCCGCAGTATCCTTTCCCTTTTGAAGGAGATCAATGAGCGGCTCGGTATCACCATTATCGTCATCACCCATGAGATGCGCGTGGTGGAGGAGATCTGTTCCCGGGTCGCAATCCTTGATGCAAGCCATGTGGTGGAACTTGGCAAGGTGCAGGAGATATTCCGTAAGCCGAAAACCGCTGCGGCAAGGCGCCTGCTGTTCCCCGGCAAGGAAAGTGGCGAGGCGGTAGGCGTGGGTGAAAGGATGATCCGCATCGTGTTCGACGGCATGACCCCCTTTGAACCTGTGATCGCCAATATGGTGCTCGCCTGCGGTGCGCCGGTAAATATCATGTTTGCCAATACCCGGGCAATCGAAGGCAAGACGATCGGCCAGATGATCGTACAACTGCCCGAATCGAAAGAGGCGGTATCGCGTATCGAGGCGTATCTGAACACGCAGAACATCAGCTTTGAGGAGGTGACGGAAGATGTTCTCTAAGGAAATGCTGAACCTGTTTCTCGAAGGAACCTTCGAGACCTTCTATATGGTGCTGGTATCTACCTTTGCCGCATATGTCATCGGTCTTCCGCTCGGTGTGGTACTGGTGGTTAGTGAAAAGGACGGTATCCGGCCGATGCCGGCGGTGAACCGCATCCTTGGGATTGTCATCAACCTGCTTCGCAGCGCGCCGTTTCTGATTCTTCTTGTTGCGCTCACGCCCGTTACGCGCGCGATCGTAGGCACATCGCTCGGTTCTACGGCAACTATTGTTCCCCTTGTGATCGGCTCCGCGCCTTTTATTGCGAGAATGGTGGAATCCTCCATCAAGGAAGTGGATGCTGGTGTGATCGAAGCGGCACAATCCATGGGCGCTTCCCCGATGCAGATCGTGCTTCGGGTAATGCTCCCCGAAGCGAAGCCTTCCCTGATGGTAGGTGCGGCGATCGCCGTCACCACCATCCTCGGCTACAGCGCTATGGCAGGTTTTGTCGGCGGCGGCGGCCTTGGTACTATTGCCGTCAACTACGGCGTTTACCGTTATCAGACGGATGTGATGCTCTTCACACTTGCACTGCTGGTTCTGATCGTACAGGCGTTCCAGGAAGTGGGCATGCGCATTGCAAACCGGATCGATAAACGAAAAAAATAAAAAGGAAATTCAATATTCTGTTCAGGAGGAAAAACACATGAAGAAAAACCTTGTACTTGCCCTTGCGGCGATCCTTGCTTTTGCAGCTTTTGCAGGCTGTTCCGGTTCCGGTACCGATCCGCATACCATCGTGATCGGTGCTTCCGTCACACCCCATGCGGAGATCCTTGAAATTGTCCGCGAAGAGCTGCAGGAAAAGGGCTTCGCTCTTGAAATCGTGGAATTTACCGATTATGTGATGCCCAATACCGCCCTTGAAGACGGTGAACTTGATGCGAACTATTTCCAGCACAAGCCCTACATGGATGATTTCAACGCCAATAACGGCACGCATCTTGTTTCTGCCGCTGCTATCCATTATGAGCCCTTCGGCATCTATCCCGGCAAGACTGCATCCCTTGATGCACTACAGGACGGCGCGAAGATCGCCATCCCCAATGACGGCACCAACGAAGCCCGCGCGCTGCTGCTTCTTGAAGCGGAGGGCCTTATTACCCTTCGCGAAGGCGCCGGCATGACAGCCACCAAGATTGATATTGCCGAAAACCCCAAGAACCTTGAGATCCTTGAGATTGAAGCTGCGCAGCTGACCCGTTCCCTGCAGGATGTTGACCTTGCGGTCATCAACGGCAACTATGCCATCCAGGGCGGCCTTTCCGTCGGCAAGGATGCCATTGCAGCGGAAGACAAGGATTCTCTTGCTGCGGAGACATATGCCAACATTATTGCCGTAAAGGAAGGCAATGAAAACAGTGAAAAGACCAAGGCACTCGTGGAAGTGCTTCAGAGCGAGGAAGTCCGCGCTTTCATTGATGCGACCTATGACGGCGCCGTGATCGCCAAGTTCTAAAGGAAAACGGAAAGGGCCGTCTTGCAACATGCAGGGCGGCCTTTTATAATGATGGAAGACGATCTATTTCGGAGGACGGATATGCTACAGGAACAGTATTCCCGCACGGCTCTCCTTCTCGGGGAAGAGGGTGTTCTGCGTCTGCGCCGCGCTGCGGTGGCGGTGTTCGGCATCGGCGGCGTGGGATCATTTGCGGCAGAGGCTCTTGCAAGGGCAGGCGTCGGCCGGCTTTTGCTTGTCGATCCGGATGCGGTCAGCGTCAGCAACATCAACAGGCAGCTTATTGCGCTCCATTCCACCGTCGGCAGGAACAAGGCGGAGGTGATGAAAACACGTATTGCGGATATCGACCCCGCAACAAACGTCACAGCGCTGCCCGTTTTTTATGATGCTTCCACAGCAGGCGAGATCGATCTTTCCGAATTTGATTATGTGGTGGATGCCATTGATACCGTCAGTTCCAAGCTCCTTTTGATCGAGCGTGCCACGGCGGCGGGTGTTCCCGTTATCAGCAGTATGGGTGCGGGAAACAAGCTTGATCCCGCCGCTTTTGAGGCAGCGGATATTTATGAAACATCCGTATGCCCCCTTGCACGGGTCATGCGGCGGGAGCTGAAAAAGCGGGGAATTACTTCCCTTCGTGTCGTCTATTCCCGGGAAGAAGCATTAAAGCCTGTCATCTCTTCCGAAGAGCTGTTTCCGGGCAAGCGGCAGATACCCGGAAGCATTTCCTTTGTACCTTCAGCGGCAGGACTGATCCTTGCGGGAGAAGTCGTACGCACTTTGGCAAAAATGGAATAAGAAATTCGCTTTCGGCAATCCTAAGTGAAAAGCGCACGGCAATGCGCGCTGCCTTAGGAGGTGCTGAAATGGCGTTGAACAAAGTCGATATCTGCGGCATGGATACATCCAAGCTCCCTGTTATGACGCATGTGCGCAGCAGGGAGCTTCTTACGCGGATCAAAGACGGCGATACAGCTGCGCGGGAAGAGTTTATCCACGGAAATCTGAGATTGGTTCTGAGCGTGATCCAACGGTTTTCCGGCAGGGGAGAGCAGATGGATGATCTGTTTCAGGTGGGCTGTATCGGACTTATCAAGGCCATCGACAACTTCAACCTTGAACTTGATGTGCGTTTTTCCACCTATGCGGTCCCTATGATCATCGGTGAGCTTCGCCGCTACCTTCGGGACAATACCGCTATGCGCGTCAGCCGGTCCCTGCGTGATACCGCTTATAAAGCGCTTCAGGCAAGAAACAGGCTGATGGAAGAGAATGCGCGCGAACCACGCATCAGTGAAATCGCAAAGGCGCTTGAAATGAAAGAGGAGGATGTGGTTTTTGCTCTCGATGCCATACAGGATCCTGTTTCCTTGTTTGAACCGATTTATCATGATGACGGCGATGCCATTTATGTGATGGATCAGGTGAGAGATGACAAAAGCTCCGATGAACTCTGGCTCGACGGCATCGCCATCGCAGGCGGCCTTGATCGCCTTGCGGAGCGGGAGCGGCGTATTATCGAGCTTCGTTTTTTTCAGGGAAGAACGCAGATGGAGGTGGCTTCCGAGATCGGCATCAGCCAGGCACAGGTATCACGGCTGGAAAAAAGTGCCCTCAGACATATGCGCAAATTTGTTTGAAATGCAATCATGAAGAAAAACATACTTTTTCAAAACCGCCCGGCATAAAGTAAGCCGAAGGGCGGTTTTGTTATGTCGAAGAAGAAAAGGAAGATCAAACTTGGAAGGCGAATCCTTGAAACGCTGGAGATCCCGGAGGAGGCGTATTCCGATACGGCGAAGATCACGCTATGGGGAAAAAAGACGCTGCTGCTTGAACAGCACAGCGGCATCTTTGAATGCGGAGAAAAGCGGATCCGCCTGTTTACAGAGCCGGGGATACTCAGAATAGAAGGGGAAGATCTTGTGCTTCTTGAGCTTTCAGATGAGCGGCTTTATGTGACAGGAAAGATCGAAAGCGTCATCTATGAACGATGAATCTTTTTGATTTCTTCCACAAAATTGCAAAATATATGTAAAATCTGATTTGGGAGCAGCCGATGTTGACTGGTCTATGGAATTCTCTTGCCGGATATGTTATCATTGAACTGGAGGGGAAGGCCCTTGAACGGCTTTTAAACCGTTTGGTGCATAGCGGTATCGAGATTTGGCATATTCGCCGTACCGGCACCGATACGATAACGGCATATATCAGTGTTGAAGGGTTCTACGCTTTGCGGTCTATGTTGCACGGGCAGAAAATCAAAGTGCGCATCCTTCAAAAAAAGGGGCTTATCATGCGCTTGAGCGCGCTCCGGTTCCGGAAGGTGCTGCTGTACGGATGGGTCATTACTATGGCGCTGCTGATTGCTGCTTCAAGGCGCATCTGGTTTATCGAAATCACAGGACTTGACACGGTAAAACCGCAGGATGTTCTCTCCGTACTTGAACAAAACGGCATCCGGGAAGGCGCATGGCGAAGCGCGGTACACACATCTCCCCTTGGCAATACCATTATGGCGGCAGATCCGCGCATTGCCTGGGCGGGCGCCGTGCTTGAGGGCGTCACGCTTAAAGTGGAAGTTCTTGAAGCGGGAGACCCGGCAGCTGTTCCCGATGAAAATGCGGTGCCTGCAGGCATCTTTGCGACGGCGGACGGTATCGTTACATCGGTCACGGTCCTCGAGGGCAAAGCGCTCGTACGGGAAGGGGATGCGGTGAACGCCGGACAGGAACTGATCACAGGTGTTTTGAAAAGTGATGAAACGAACGTGATCCTGACCCACGCCCGTGGGACGGTGCTTGCGAAGGTCATACGCCGCGCTACTGCTTCTGCGGGACCTGCGTTGCTTCGGTCTGTTCCGGAGGGAGAGCCTGTACACAAAACGCGTATCAGCCTCTTGGGAAAAAGTATCGTTTCCGGAGATCATACGGAAGAAGCACAGAAAAAAACATTGTTTCGCGGGGGACTCAGAAACTGTCTCTTGCCGCTGACGGTAGAAAAAATTGCCGCATATCCCCTTGTGATGAAGGAGATCGCTGCGGATGAAGCGGCCCTTCGGGAAGAATCGCTGCGCGCAGCGGAAGCCAGAATGGTTTCGGTACTTCCTGACGGCGCGCGCATCCTTTCA
Organism: Clostridiales bacterium; assembly: GCA_015056105.1. Classification (GTDB taxonomy): domain Bacteria; phylum Bacillota; class Clostridia; order Christensenellales; family CAG-138; genus UBA1685. The sequence continues at coordinate 12,369 of SVGX01000028.1, forward strand.
AAGGAGAGCCAAACAAAACTCCGCGAAGACGGCAGCATGGAAGCTGTGATCACGGTGATAACGGAAGAAAATATAGGAATAACAAAGGAAATTGATGCATCGTATGGAAAACAACCGCAATGATATTTACCCGGATGCCGCTGAGGTGCGCATCGTGCCTGTAGAATCCATGGACGAGATGATCCGCCTTTTCGGCGTGTTTGATGAAAACCTGAAAATCATTGAGGATGAAACGGGGGCAAGGATCCGCACGGAAGAGGATAACATCCGCATCGAGGGGGCGGATGACAGTGCGGCGCTTGCCGCAACTGTGGTGGACAAGCTTCTCATGACCCTTCGCCGGGGGGAAGCCATCGACCGCAGCCGCATCCGCTATGCCATCGACCTTGCAAAAGAGGGAAATGCGGAGCTTATCACGGAACTTCTTGATGATGTGGTAGCTTTTACCAACAAGGGACGCAGGATCAAATGCAAGACTCTCGGCCAAAAGAAATATATTTCTGCCCTGAAACGCCATACGGTGGTGTTCGGTGTCGGTCCTGCAGGTACGGGGAAAACATATCTTGCTGTGGCGATGGCGGTTCTTGCCTACAAGAACAAGGAGGTCGAAAAGATCATCCTGACGCGCCCGGCGGTGGAAGCGGGAGAAAAGCTCGGTTTTCTTCCCGGAGATTTGCAGAACAAGGTGGATCCGTATCTAAGACCCCTTTATGATGCCCTTTACGATTTTCTCGGCGCGGAGACCTTCAAAAGTCTCAGTGAACGCGGTGTGATCGAAGTAGCACCCCTCGCCTATATGCGCGGCAGAACGTTGAGCGATGCGTATATCATCCTCGATGAAGCGCAGAACTGCACCATGGAACAGATGAAAATGTTCCTGACCCGCTTCGGCGAAGGTTCCCGGGTAGTGGTCACGGGTGACATTACGCAGATAGATTTGCCTTACGAAAGAAAGAGCGGCCTTGTGCATGCGCTTGAGGTCTTAAAAGGTGTTGAGGGCATCGCACAGGTATTTTTGACCCACAAGGATGTGGTGCGGCATGAAATGGTGCAGCGCATTATCAGTGCATATGACAGAGCCCAGCACCGCAAAGAAAACGCGGGGAGGTGACATACATGGCAAAGCGCGAAGGAAAACGGCAGATCACAAAAAAGAATATTCGTATGATCTCGTCCCTGCTTCTCGCTGTGACGTTTGTGATCGCATATTTCTGTGTGCTGACAGTTATGCTGCCAAAGCATTATGATGTGAAGGTGGGTGAACCCTCACCCTATACCATCTACGCAACGCAGAATGTGACCGATGAGACTGCCACCGCAGCACTGAAGGAAGCGGCACGCAATTCTGCCGGTGTGGTTTACGAGATTGACGAAACGCGTATTGATGCCTGTATGGATGGTGCAAATGTCTTTTTCAACGGCATCAGCGCCGTGCGCAAGCAGGCGGAGATGATGCGCGGCGCCGATGTGCTGGAGCCTGTCCTTTCCGAAGAGGGATGGGGCGATGCTCTTACTGCAGAACAGAAAGCAAACCTTTGTGTGATGACGGCGCCCAATCTTAATGAGGGGCAGCTTTGTGCCGTGCTTGCAGCAGGGGTATCGGATATCCAGTTTTTGAAGGATCTGGTACTTCCCAAAATGCAGACCTCTCTTGATGCAGGCCTTTCGGAAGAGGTGCTCGATTCCGTAAAAAATACTTGTATCCGGGAAGTGAATGCCACTACGAGCCTGACGGCGGGACTCAAAAATGTGGGTGCCCTTTTGATCGATTCCTATATGGAGCCGACCCTTGTTGCCGATGAAAATGCCACAGTGCAGGCGCAGGAAGATGCTGCTGCCGCTGTGGAACCGGTGCTGATCCAAAAAGGCGATGCCATCATCAAGCGCGGGGATGTGCTGAGCGCAGAGCAGTATGCGCTGCTCGGACAGCTTTCCCTTGTCCGGGATGGCCAAAGCAATCTGCCGCTTATTTTCGGCGTGCTGCTTATTCTCGCTGCAGTGTTTGCTCTTTATACAGTCTTTCTTCTTTTCATTCGGGAAGATGTGTTTTACGATACGAAGCGCATGGTGATACTTACCGTCTTTACGGTGCTCGTGCTTCTTGTTGCGCTCCTTTGCAATCAGGTGGATGCTCGCATGTCGCCTGCGCTTATCGCCATCATGCTGACGGCGCTGCTGGTATGTCCCTCCACAGCCCTTGCACTGACGGCTGTGCTCAGCATCGTAATGGGTCTTATGGCATGCGGCACAGGAACGCCGCTTCTCGGTACGGAATCCTTTATGATGCTGGTTTCCACCTTTGCATCCGGCACTGCAGCGGTATTTGCGCTGCGCAAAACGGAAAGCCGCGGCTCCCTGGTCGCAGCGGGTGCGATCGGCGGTGCAGCAGCGGCAGCGGCAGCGGCTGCGCTGATGGTACTTGAACGCCAGGCGTTTCTTTCCATGCTGCTTTCCATCGGCTATGCGGTGGGAAGCGCAATGCTTTCAACGCTCCTTGTGGTGGGTTCGCTTTCCGTTTGGGAAAACCTTTTTGATGTGGCAACATCTGCCCGTCTCAATGAGCTCAGCAACACAAATCATCCCCTCCTCAAGCAGCTTATGCTCGAAGCGCCGGGGACCTACCAGCACTGTACGACTGTTGCGGCGCTTGCGGAAGCCGCTGCGGAACGGATCGGTGCGAATGCGCTTCTTGCGCGGGTGGGTGCGCTTTTTCATGATGTGGGCAAGCTGCGCAGACCCGGCTATTTCAAGGAAAACCAGAAGAGCGGCGAGAATATTCACGATTCGCTTCCGCCGCTTGAAAGTGCACAGACCATCATCGCCCACCAGAAGGATGGCGTGACTCTTTTGACCAGACATAAACTTCCCTCTTCGGTCATCCGCATCGCCGGGGAACACCACGGCAACTCCCTGATGACTTACTTCTACTATAAGGCGAAGCAGGCTGAAGGCGGAGACAGCGTACAGATGAAAAACTTCCGTTATTCCGGTAACCGCCCCTCTACAAAGGAAAGTGCGATTGTAATGCTTGCGGATTCCTGCGAAGCGGCAGTGCGCTCTCTCGGCGACACGAAGAAGGAAGCAATGGAAGAGATGGTGCACAAGGTTATCTACGGCAAGATGACAGACAGCGACAACATGATGACAAATGCACCTTTGACCCTTGCGGAGTTTACGGAGATCGAAAAAAGCTTTATCAAGACCTTCGGCGGCATCATGCACGACCGTATCGAATACCCTGACCTTGAAGAGGTAAACAAAAAATGATCGAAGTGATCGCCGGAATATCGCACGATGTGGCCGACCTTGAAGAGATTTTGACCAACGCTGCCGAAGCTGCCCTTGCATATGAAGGGGAAGAAGGCGACATAACTATTTTAGTGGTCGATGATGAAACCATCCACGAAATGAACCGGGATTACCGGGATGTAGATCGCCCTACGGATGTATTGAGCTTTCCCGCAGCGGAAGGGGAGACGCTTCTCGCCATTCCGGATGCCTTTTTAGGGGATATCGCAATATCGCTGCCCCGGGCACAGGCGCAGGCAGAGGAATACGGGCACTCTCTTCTCAGGGAATTGACATTTCTTGCGGTGCACGGTTCGCTCCATTTGATGGGGTATGACCATATGAACGATGCGGACCGGGCGGAGATGTTTGCCCGGCAGGATCGTATTTTAGAAAAAATGAGGATCACCAGATGAGAAGCATTCACGATTTTGAAGTGAAAAACATGCTGCGTATGGCAAACGAGGCGCGGGACAGGGCATATGTGCCCTACTCCGGCTTTCGCGTAGGTGCATGTCTGAAGGGCGCAACCGGTGCATACTATCTTGGCTGCAATATTGAGAATGCGGCATATTCGCCCACCAACTGCGCGGAACGTACCGCCATGTTCAAGGCTGTCTATGAAGGGGAACGGCAGTTTGATGCCCTTGCCATCGTATGGGATGGCGACAGACCCGCTGTGCCCTGCGGCGTATGCCGGCAGGTGCTTGCGGAGTTCTGCGATGGGGAAATGCCTGTGATCTGCGCAAACCGCAAAGGCGAATACAAGCTTTTCGCGCTGGCGGATCTGCTACCGGAAGCCTTTTTGCCGGAGGATCTGAAAAAATGAATGCGGTGAACATGAGCTTCCTTTCCGGATTTGTTTCTATCATCGGTTCTCCGAACGTGGGAAAAAGCACGCTTATGAACCGCTTTGTGGGGCAAAAGGTATCCATCGTTTCCTCCCGCGCACAGACCACCCGCAACCGGGTGATGGGCGTTCTGACAAAGCCCGAATATCAGATCGTTTTTCTTGATACCCCCGGCGTGACAACGCCGAAAAACCGCCTTGGCGAATACATGCTCAAGGTGGCTTACGATTCCCTCAACGAGGTGGAAGCGGTCCTGTTTCTGACGGATGCGGAAAAGGGGATAAGGGATAAGGACAAGGCGCTTCTCGACAAGCTCTCCTCTGCGAAGGCGCCTGTTATTGCTGCGATCAACAAGGTGGATGCCGGCAAACCGGAAACCGTTGAAGAGATGCGTGAGCAGCTTGAGGCCGTCCCCTATATTTCGGATGTCCTTGAGATCTCTGCGGAAACAGGCGAAGGCGTGGATGTGCTTGAAAAGATTCTTGTTTCAAAGCTTGATCCGGGTCCAAAGTACTTCCCGGATGATATGGTGACAGACCAGCCGGAGCGCATCGTATGTGCGGAGCTGATCCGGGAAAAAACGCTGGTCCTTCTGAAAGAAGAGGTGCCCCACGGCATCGGCGTCGGTATAGATAGGATGAACGTGCGGCAGGACAAACCCATTACCGATGTTTGGGCTACCATTTACTGTGAGCGGGATGGTCATAAAGGAATCATCATCGGCAAAGGCGGCAGCATGCTCAAGAAGATCGGTGCGGAAGCCCGGCACGATATGGAGTGGATGCTCGGCACCCGCGTAAACCTGCAGCTTTGGGTAAAGGTGAAGGATGATTGGCGCAACAGTCTTTCCACCATGCGGGAGCTAGGCTACGAATAAAGCCTGTTTTATCGTTTTGTCATTGGGCGAACTCCGTTCGCCCGTTTATGCTATTATTGCGCAGGAAAGGGGCAAAACATGCGTGCGGTAGATCTTATCCTGAAAAAGAAGCGCGGCGAAGCCATGTCGAAGCAGGAGATCGATGCCCTTGTAAGGGGATTTACAAAAGGAGATGTGCCGGATTATCAGATGGCTGCCTGGATGATGGCTGTCTGTTTTCAAGGAATGAATGGGGAGGAGACTGCTGCTTTGACGGATGCGATGATCCGCAGCGGCGAAACGGTGGATCTTTCCATGCTTCCGGGCGTAAAGGTGGATAAGCATTCTACCGGCGGTGTCGGCGATACCACCACCCTTGTGATCGCGCCGCTCGTTGCTGCCTGCGGCGGTACGGTGGCAAAAATGTCCGGCCGCGGACTTGGGCACACGGGCGGCACTCTTGATAAGCTGGAATCTGTACCCGGTGTCAGTATCGAACTTACCATGGAACGGTTTCTTTCCGCCGTGCGGGAAATCGGCCTTTGTGTGATGGGGCAGACAGACGATCTTGTTCCCGCGGATAAGCTGATGTATGCTTTGCGGGATGTGACGGGGACCGTCAGCAGTATTCCTCTTATTGCATCAAGCGTAATGAGTAAAAAGATCGCTTCGGGTGCAGATGCCATTGTTCTTGATGTAAAGATGGGGTCGGGCGCATTTATGCAGACACTGCAGGATGCACGTTCCCTTGCCGAAACCATGGTGGAGATCGGCAGCCGCATGGGCAGAAGGACCGTTGCGGTCATTACCGATATGAACCAGCCCCTCGGCATGGCGGTTGGCAACGGCCTTGAAGTAAAGGAGGCCATAGAGCTTCTTTCCGGGAAGATCCCGGAAAGCGATCCGCTTTATGCGGTATCCATGCTGCTTGCATCCCATATGCTGATGCTGGCAGGTCTTTCATCCGATGAAGCGGAAGCGAAGGCGAAGCTTAAGACCGCGCTTAAAAGCGGGGCGGGGCTTCGCAAGTTCAGTGAAATGCTTGCGGTACTCGGCGGTGATACCGCCTGTATTGAAGATCCTGAAATACTATGCCGCGTGCGCGAAAAAAGGGCGGTATATCTTGATGCTGAAGGTTATATTTCCGCCATGCAGGCGGAGAAGATCGGTACCGCGGCTCAGCTTCTCGGTGCAGGCCGCGCTACAAAAACAGATACTATAGATCCAGCGGTTGGGCTCGTCATGCATAAGCGGCGGGGCATGTTTGTTGGGGCGGATGAGCCTGTTGCCACGCTGTATATCAACGATGCGTCCCGGGTGGAAGAAGCAGTCTCCATGCTGAAACAGGCAATTACGATTTCGGCTGATCGGCCGAAATCTTCGCCGATGGTGTATGATGTGGTAACTGCTGTTTAAAAAGTTTAAGTATTGTTGATTTGAATCATTGCTGTTACGGGTGTATGCTGAAACAGCATACAGCATAATAAAAGCGAGGGAACGTTTTGAAAAAACTGATTGCGATCGACGGAAACAATATCCTTTATCGGGCATTCTTTGCATTGCCTTCCATGATGACCAAATCAGGAACGCCGACAGGCGCGATCCACGGCTTTCTTTCCACACTTTTCAAGCTTGTACAGGCACCCCCCGATTATCTTCTTGTGGCTTTTGATATGCATGGTCCTACCTTCCGGCATGAGCAGTATGACGGCTATAAGGCAGGGCGCAGTGAGACGCCGGATGATCTTCGCAAGCAGATACCTCTCATGAAAAAGCTTCTCGAAGAAATGGGGATCAAGGTACTGGAATGTCCCCGTTTTGAAGCGGATGATATTCTCGGCACATTTTCAAGGATCGCGGATGAAAAAGGGATCTTTTCCCTGCTTGTGACCGGGGACCGGGATGCGCTGCAGCTGATCAGCCCGAATACCCACGTTCTTATGCCAAAAAAGGCGAACGAGACTGTGGAATATGATGAAGCGCTGCTTCTTGAACAGTACGGGCTTTCTCCTAAAAGGATGCCCGACCTGAAGGGGCTTATGGGAGACAGCTCCGATAACCTTCCCGGCATTCCGGGTGTCGGCGAAAAGACAGCCCGCAAGCTTCTTGAAAAATATGGGAACCTTGAAAACGCACTTGCTCATGCGAACGATGAAAAAGGTGCTCTGCAGAAAAAACTGCTCGAGGGCGCCGAAAGCGCCCGCATGAGTTATCGGCTCGGTCTCATCGACAGGCATGCGCCTGTTCCCGTTTCCCTTGAAGATTGCGCTTTTGTGCCTGCCCGAATGTCCGGCGGCGCACTGATGATGCAGGAGCTCGAACTCAGAAGTCTTCTTTCTCGTCTACCGGAGGGGGCAAAGCAAAGCATGCCTGCTGCAAAAGAAGAAAAGAAGATTGAGTATATGCGCATTGGGGATGAAGCGTCTCTCCGTGCATTGACGGATCAATTAAAAAACGCTGAGCGTCTTGCTTTCCATATGGGCGATACGCTGACGCTCTCTGCCGATGGTGTGATGCAGTATGACATCGTTCTAGGCGCGACACTGCTTGAACCGGGGCTCGATGAAGGCACGGTGTATTCTCTGCTCAAGCCGCTTTTTGAAAATCAAAACATCAAAAAGCTGGTGTTTGACGCAAAGCGTCATAGGCATATCCTTGCAAGGTTTGGGATATGCCTCGAAGGCGTCGTATTTGACGGTATGCTTGCAGATTATCTTTTGCACGCGCTGCATCCGGCTGGTTCTCTCAAGACCCTTGCCGCAGAGCGGCTCGGTATTTCCGAGGGAAATGCCGCAGCGCTTGTCAAACTTTGTGAAAGCATGATGCCTGAGCTTGAAGAAAAGGGTCTCGGCACGCTTTATCGGGAAATGGAACTGCCGCTTGAGCGGGTATTGTTTGATATGGAGCACGTTGGCTTTACGCTCAACAGCGAAGTGCTTCGGGAGATGAGCACTGCTTTCAAAAAGCGTATAGATGCTATCGCGGAAGAGATATTCGTCCTTGCGGGAGAACCTTTCAACATCCTTTCCACAAAGCAGCTTGGCACGGTCCTTTTTGAAAAGCTTGGTTTACCTCCGTGGAAAAAGACGAAATCCGGCTATTCCACGGATGCGGAGTCTCTCGAAAAGATTGAAGACAAGAACCCGATCGTCAAGTTGATCATTGAATACAGAACGCTTTCAAAACTTTGCAGCACCTTCCTTGATGGTCTACTTGCCGTTGTAAGACCCGAAAGCGGCAGAGTACATACAAGCTTTAACCAGAACGTGACCGCGACCGGCCGCATTTCAAGCACGGAACCAAACCTGCAGAATATTCCTGTTCGAACGGAGCTTGGCAGGGAGATCCGCAAAGCATTTGTGCCAAGTAAAGGAAATGTGCTTGTGGATGCGGACTATTCGCAGATAGAACTGCGGCTTCTTGCCCATATGAGCGGCGACGAAAGTATGATCCGCGCATTTCGCGAAGGGGATGATATCCATCGCCGTACGGCTTCCGAGGTGTTTGATGTGCCTTTTGATGCGGTCACATCCGCACAGCGCAGTGCGGCAAAGGCTGTCAATTTCGGCATTGTGTACGGCATCAGCGACTTTGGTCTTGCCCGGAATCTAAATATTACAAGAAAAGAAGCCGCCCGCTATATCGAGCTTTATCTTCTGCGCTATCCGGGGATTCACCGCTATATGCAGGAAAGTGTGGAATCGGGCAGGCGGGATGGGTTTGTTACAACGCTGATGGGCAGGCGGCGCGATCTTCCGGAGCTGAAGTCATCAAATTTCAATACAAGATCTTTCGGCGAGCGTGTGGCAATGAATATGCCGATCCAGGGAACTGCGGCGGATATTATCAAGCTTTCGATGGTGCGGGTGCACGATGCGTTGAAGCGGGAAGGGCTTAAAGCGAAACTGGTCCTGCAGATCCATGACGAGCTGATCATCGATGCGCCGAAAGACGAGGCGGAGCGTGTGGCGGGAATCCTTCGTTCCTCCATGGAAAACGTTATCAACCTTTCCGTGCCGCTTTATGCGGATGTCAAGATCGGAAACAGTTGGTTTGAAACAAAGTAAAAGCAAGTAATAGAAAAGGGGAATTCTGCATTATGCGCATCGGTCTCACCGGCTCTATCGCAGCGGGGAAATCAACGGTTTCCCGCAGGCTTTCCGATCTTGGTGCACACATTCTCGATGCGGACAGGATCGCAAGGGAAGTGGTGGAACCGGGAACCGAAGGACTTTCATGTATCGTTTCTGCTTTTGGTAAAAACATGCTTTTGCCGGATGGGTCCCTGAACAGAAAGGCACTTGCCAATCGGGTTTTCGTAGACGAAGAAGCCCTTAAAGTGCTTAATTCCATCACACACCCCCTTGTGATCGAAACGATGCGAAACCGTTCGGATGCACTGGAAAAGGCAGATAAAAATGCACCCGTTATCTGGGATATGCCTCTTTTGATCGAATGTGGTGCATATCGGGAAATGGATGCTGTCTGGCTTGTTGCGGCAGAGCGGGAGACGCGTATTGCCCGTGTGATGGCGCGCGACAACTGTACGCGGGAGCATGCGCTTCTTCGTATGGCGGCGCAGATGCCGCAGGAAGAAAAGCTTTGCTACGCGAATACGGTCTTTTATAACGATGGCAGTCTTGATGCGCTGCATATCAGTGTGGACAATGCGTTTCAGCAGCTTTTTAAAGAAAAGGTGTCTTTATGAGCGTTGCAAAAAAGAAACGAACGGATGCAGGTAAAAAACGAAAGAAAGTAAAGAACTGCGCAGGAAAGATCATATTGATCGCTGCTGGATGTACCGCTTTATTGTGCGTGTTTTCGATGATCCTGACAGAGCGTCTTGAACGCAAGACCTATGCGCTTGCGTATCAGGAGATCATTTCGACAGAATCCGCGAACTTTGCGGTGGATCCTTATCTTGTCGCAGCGGTGATCCACTGTGAATCAAGCGGCAGGGCAGAGGTGGTTTCCCATAAAGGTGCGGTAGGGCTGATGCAGATCATGCCAAAGACCGGCGCGTGGATTGCGGAAAAACTTGAAATGGAAAGCTTTCTCGAGGAACAGCTAAAAGATCCGGAAACAAACGTCCGTATGGGCTGTTGGTATCTTTCCTACCTTCTTAAACGGTATGAAGGGAATCGTATCCATGCGCTTGCGGCATATAATGCGGGCCCCGGAAATGTAAGTAAATGGCTTGAAGATCCGGCGTATGCGCCGGAAGGACAGCTTACGGATATCCCCTTTGAAGAGACGTCCGCCTATGTGAAGAAGGTTCTTGCAGCGGAAGAAAAATACAGGGAACTATATGAAGAAGAACTGGACTGAAAATACAAAACATTTTTTTGCGGTATGCATGGCTGCGCTGATGCTTTTGTGTTGTGCCTGCGGCGAAATGGAAAGCGTTGCAGAGAATTCGCCTTCCATTTCTATGCCGACACCGGCTCTTGAACCGCAGCCCGTTTCCGGCGGCGAAGTTCGTATGCCCATGCCAACAAACGCCGTTGTCAACGATCCGCTTATCGTTACATCGGAAGAGATGCTTGCGCTTTTTTCGCTTGTTTATGAAAGCCTTCTTTCCATCGATGAACGCGGTCAGCTGATTCCTGAACTTGCGGAAAACTGGGCATGCGATGAAACGGGCTGTGTCTGGACGTTCAAACTGCGCCAACAGGCAAAATGGCACGATACAGGTGCTTCTGTGAAAGCATCGGATGTGGCGGCAACCTATCAGCGGATTGTATCGCTTGGCACAAACACCTACTATTCTTTTGTGACACAAAGAGTGCAGAGCATGACGGCCGGTGCGGACGGATCACTTGTTGTAACAATGAAGCAACCCGGGCTTTCTTCCCTCTATGCGCTGACGTTTCCTGTCGTGCGAGGCGGCATACTGGAAGAAAGCGGCCTTCCCGTTGGCACCGGTGCCTACCATGTCACGGCCGTTTCCGACAGCACCGTTCGTCTTCATGCCAATACCGCATGGTGGAAACAGGTTCCTTATATTGAGAGCATCATGTTCTATGCTAAGGACAGCAATGATATCGCGCTTGCTTCTTTCGAAGCGGGGCAGCTTGATTTTGTTCCCACATCCTCGCTTTCCGTAGGGCGTTATCGCGAAGAAGACGTGACAAATATTCTTGATGTGATGACACAGACTGCGGAAGTTATGCTCGTTAACTATGCAAATGAAGAATTGCGAAACGTAAGCCTGCGCAAGGCTATCGCCTGTGCCATTGACCGCGGCCACATTATCACCAATGTATATATGAACCGCGCGCAGGCTTCGGACGTTCCTGTTGCACCGGATTCCTGGCTGTATGAATCAAAATCAAAGCTATACGACTACAATGCCGCAAATGCGCTTTCGCTTTTTGCTGAGGCAGGCTGGATTGATACGGATGAGGATGGATACCTAGAAAAGGATGGTACTTACGATACCGAACTCACATTGCGGCTCCTTGTCAATGATTCTACCGATAGCGTGAGGAAGAGCGCTGCAGAGATGATCACTCAGCAGCTTGATGCCATCGGCGTACACGTGGAACTGATGACGGCAGGATATGCTCTTGGCGATGATGCAAGCGAATATCTCAGCAAGATCGTAAAAAGAGAATTTGACCTTGCCCTGATCGGCTTTAACCTGAGCAGGGATTGTGATCTTGGCCCATATATCGCAGCGGGCGGCACAAAAAACTTTGGCGGTTATTCCAATGCTGCTCTTGAGCAGCTCGCAAAGAATGTGACGACAGCAGCGGATGAGACAGCCATGCGCGAAGCGGCGTCGGAACTCGAGATGCGCTTTGCGGAAGAACTTCCCTTTATCACGCTGTATTTTCGCCTCAACAGCATTCTGTATTCCGCGGATATCCGGGGCGTTGTCGGCGTTCGGGAGCCGGATATCATGCGCACAGCTGAAAAATGGTATCTTCTTTCCGAATGATATCAGAAATGCATCATTGCCTGATGTGCAAACCCATGTTAAGATTAAACGCGTACTACTATTTTCGGAGGCATCATGCTGGAGCTTCTTATTATTGCGGCGATCCTTATCATCGACCTTGTATCCAAACATATTACAGCTGCATGGCTGCCCACGCTGCCCGGCGGAAATTTCCCGCTGATCAATGGCGTTTTTGAACTTTCTTATGTAGAAAACCGCGGCGCGGCATTCGGCATGCTGCAGGACGCCCGCTGGTTCTTTATCGTGCTTACGCTGGTCGCCGTGGGTATTCTCGGCTGGTTTATCGTCAAATATAGGGGATGCATGCATGTGCGTGCCCGTATTGCGCTTGCGCTGATCCTTTCGGGAGCCGTCGGTAACTTTGTCGACAGGCTGTTTCTTGGTTATGTGCGCGACATGTTTTATTTTTCGCTGATAAACTTTGCGGTATTCAATGTGGCGGATGCAGCGATCACGGTGGGCGGTATCGGCATTGTGATCGATTCTGTTTTTACCCCCAAAGGCCGCAAGTTTCTGAGGATGATCGATGATATTCTCGAAAAGAAGTCTGAGGCAAAAAAAACGGAAGCGCATTGCGAAGAAAACGACATGAAGAACGAAACGGAAACGCCGTCCTGTGAGGAGGAACAGTGATAGAAGATTCTTTCCTTCTGAGTGAAACGGAAGATGAGAGCCCGGTTTCCGCTGCAAGGGTGTTTCGGGAAATGGCAGCGGAGAAAGGGGAAAGGCTCGATGTGTTCTGCGCGCGCATAACAGGCGAGACGCGCGCTTTTGTGCAGCGGCTTATTCAGGAAGAATGTGTGCAGGTGAATGGCGGCCAATGCCGTGCCAATACCCGGCTGAAGGTTGGTGACACGGTGGAAGTGCGCATCGAAGCGCCTGCAGAAACGGCGCTTGTGCCCGAAAACATACCGCTTTCCATTGTATATGAAGATCCCGATATCGCTGTGATCGACAAGCCAAAGGGTATGGTGGTGCATCCCGCTCCCGGAAATGAAAGCGGCACGCTTGTCAATGCGGTAATGTATCACATGAAAGACCTTTCAGGCATCGGAGGAGAATTACGGCCCGGAATCGTCCACCGCATCGATAAGCTGACGAGCGGTCTTCTTGTAATTGCAAAAAACGATATGGCACATCGCTCACTTGCGGAACAGATGAAGATACATGCCGCCGAGCGGATCTATCTTGCGCTGGTTAACGGAAATATCCGGGAAGACAGCGGCACCGTTGATGCGCCTGTTGGCCGCCATCCCGTTGACAGAAAGCGCATGGCTGTTGTTCGGGATGGCAGGGAAGCCGTTACCCACTGGCAGGTGCTGGAACGTTACGGGGATCATACCCTTATCGCGGCGCGGCTTGAAACGGGGCGGACGCACCAGATCCGCGTGCATA
>SVGX01000085.1 GCA_015056105.1 Clostridiales bacterium
TGACCGCCTGTTTCCCTTCAGCAAGAACTTTCTCTATCGTGAGATGCAGTATGGAATCAAAGCTTCAGGCGTTAAGTACATAAGGGTGCACGATATTCGTCACAGCCACGCCAGCCTTCTCGTTGAAATGGGGTTCTCCCCTCTGCTTATTGCAGAGCGTCTGGGTCACGAGCGAGTACAGACCACCATGGAAACCTACAGCCATCTGTACCCTAACAAACAGGTGGAAGTAGCGAATCAGCTGGATAAGTTAGCTCTCTAAAATCAGGCTACAAAAGACCGGTTACCTGTAGCCACTTTGTAGCCACCAAAAATGAAAAATCCCGAAAACCCTGTATCTTCAAGGATTTTCGGGACTGAAAAGCTCAAATTTAATTATTCCCACTCAATCGTTCCGGTGGGCTTGGGCGTCAGATCCATGCAGACACGGTTGATGCCTTCGACCTCGTGGGTGATGCGCTCGGTGATGTGGTGCAGAACGGCATAGGGGATCTCTTCGATGGTGGCTGTCATGGCATCCACGGTATTGACGGCGCGGATGATTGCGGGCCAGCCTTCGTAACGTTTGCCATCACGGACGCCGACGCTCTTGAAGTCGGGAACGGCTACAAAGTATTGCCATACGTGGTTCAGGTTGTTCTTGTCGAACTCCTCACGCAGAATGGCATCGGCCTCGCGCAGTGCCGCGAGACGGTCCCTGGTGATGGCACCAAGGCAGCGGACGCCAAGGCCCGGTCCGGGGAACGGCTGACGGTAGACCATCGCATGGGGCAGGCCGAGCGTTTCGCCGACAACGCGGACCTCGTCCTTATAGAGCAGTCTCAGCGGCTCGACCAGCTCCATCTCCATATCTTCCGGCAGGCCGCCCACGTTGTGGTGCGCCTTTACGCCGTCGCTTTCGATGATGTCGGGGTAGATGGTGCCCTGTGCAAGGAAAGAGATGCCTTCAAGCTTGGAGGACTCCTCGTCAAAGACCTTGATGAATTCGCCGCCGATGATCTTGCGCTTCTTTTCCGGTTCTTCCACGCCCGCAAGAAGATCGAGGAAACGGTCGGTCGCATCAACGTAGATCAGGTTCGCATCGAGCTGGTTGCGGAACACTTCGATGACCGCTTCGCTTTCACCTTTGCGCATCAGGCCGTGGTTCACATGCACGCAGTAAAGCTGTTTGCCAATAGCCTTGATGAGCAGCGCAGCCACAACGGAGCTGTCCACACCGCCGGAAAGGGCAAGGAGCACTTTCTTATCGCCTACCTGCGCGCGGACTTCCGCGATCTGCTCGGCGATGAACTGTTCCGCAAGGGCGGGTGTGGTGATGCGTTCCATGGATTCGGGGCGCACATTGTTCATATGTTCAGTTCCTCCTGAAAGAAAATTTAGACTTTCCAAGCGGCGCTTCCGCTGTACTTCGGTTCGCTGCCATTTATCATCATACCAAGAATTCGCCCGGCTTTCAATAAGCACCGCCTTAACACGGGCCGTTTTTTTCGGTTTTTTATACAAAAAGCGCGGCGCACGCCCGTGAAGGCGCGCGCTGCGCTTTGTCTTTTTATTTGCCGATGGCCTCGCGGATGGCGCCGAGCAGCTCATCATAGCTTTCATAGGCGGGAAGATGAGGATAATCCGCCTTGATCTTTTCCGTGCTGCGGAACAGGAAGCCTTTTTTACCCGCTTCGATCATCGCAAGGTCGTTGTAGCTGTCGCCGGCGGCAACGGTATCATAGCCAATGGACTGCAGCGCACGGACCGTGGTGAGTTTGGAATTCTCAATGCGCATTTTGACGCCGGTGATCTCACCGTTTTCCGCCACCTCAAGAGAATTGCACAAGATGGTGGGCCAGCCAAGCTTCTTCATGAGCGGCGCGGCGAACTCTTCAAAGGTATCGCTGAGGATGACGAACTGAGTCATTTCCCGGAGGGCGTCAAGGAATTCCTTCGCGCCGGGCAGGGGATCGATCCTTGCAATGGTATCCTGGATCTCCCTGAGGCCAAGGCCGTGTTCCTTCAGAATGCCGATGCGCCATGCCATCAGCTTTTCGTAATCCGGCTCCTCCCGGGTGGTGCGCTTGAGTTCCGGAATGCCGCTTTCCTCCGCGAACGCAATCCAGATCTCCGGTACGAGCACACCTTCCATATCGAGACATACCATATTCATATGTATCATCCTCCAAATTCGTTTTTTCATATCAGCCAGTACATGGTTTGATGTATCATCATAGCGCATTTTCGTCGTTTCTTCAAGTGTTCTGCAAAAAACCGCAGGCCCTGCGCGGGGGCGGCATATTTTTTAAAAGCGGTTCCCCTTTTTATCGGAACGTGCTATCATATACATCGGAAAAAGTGAGGTTTTTACGCTTATGAAAAAAAGCTCTTCACCCTATGCGCTGCGGCTGCCGGAAAACCGGGCGTGGCTCAAAAAAGGCATCAAGGACGGCATCCCCATCGGTCTTGGATACTTTGCGGTATCATTCTCCCTTGGTATCATTGCCAAGCAGGCGGGGCTCACCGCTTTTCAGGGATTTCTGACGAGCGCCACCGTCAACGCTTCTGCCGGACAGTATGTGGGCTTTGTGCTCATTGCGGAATGTGCAACCTATCTTGAGGTGGCCCTCGCCATCCTTGTGGCAAACGGCCGCTACCTCCTCATGAGCACCGCCCTCAGCCAGAAGATGTCCCCTTCCCTTTCCATATGGCACAGGCTTGTCATCGGCAATTTTATTGTGGATGAATACTTCGGCATCGCCATCGCCCAGCCGGGATATCTGAACCCCAATTACTATTACGGCGCCATCCTGTTCGCATCGCCCCTTTGGGCCATCGGCACCATGCTCGGCGTCATTGCCGGCAATCTGATGCCCGCAAGGTTTGTGAGCGCTTTCAGCGTGGCGCTTTACGGCATGTTCTTCGCGGTATTCATCCCCCCGGCGAGAAAGGAACGCACCATCCTTCTCTTTGTGATCGTCAGCTTCTTCTTAAGCTGGGCAGCGGGCATTGTTCCCTTTGTGCGGGATATCGCCGAGGGCACCCGTACCATCATTCTGACGATCCTGATCAGCGCGGCGGCAGCGGTATGCTTCCCCCGTAAGATCTACCATGAGGAGGAAAGTGAAGCATGAGAGGCAATGTATACATCTACATCCTTGTGATGGCTGTAACCAGCTACCTGATCCGTGTGCTGCCCCTCACACTCATCCGCAAGCATATCAGGAACCGTTTCCTGCAATCCTTCCTTTACTATGTTCCCTATGTGACCCTTGCGGTAATGACCTTCCCCGCCATCATCGATGCCATGGATATCCTCGTTTCCGGCCTGCTTGCCCTTGCAGTGGGCGTTGTCACGGC
>SVGX01000086.1 GCA_015056105.1 Clostridiales bacterium
GGGGCTGCCCACGCCCATCAGGTAGCGGGGATTATCTTTGGGCATAAAGGGCATGAGTGCCTCCAGCATATCGTACATGATCGGCTTCGGCTCGCCCACGGAAAGGCCGCCGATGCCGTAACCGATGAAATCCATATCGCTCAGGACCTTGGCGCTCTCAATGCGAAGGTCTTTGTACATGCCGCCCTGCACGATGCCGAAAAGCGCCTGGTCTTCCCGGGTGTGTGCTTCCTTACAGCGGCGCGCCCAGCGGTGGGTGCGCAGCATGGCGGCGCGGGTGTAGCGTTCATCGCTGGGATAGGGAGCACATTCATCGAACACCATGGCGATATCCGCGCTGAGTGCCTGTTCGATCTCCATCACCTTTTCCGGGGTGAAGAAATGCTTGCGTCCGTCGAGCAGGGAACGGAACTCCACGCCGTCCTCCCGGATCTTGTTGGAGGAAGCGAGGCTGAACACCTGAAATCCGCCACTGTCGGTAAGGATGGGCTTGTTCCAGCGCATGAATTCATGAAGACCGCCAGCCTCTTTGACAAGTTCATGGCCGGGCCGCTCAAACAGGTGGTAGGTGTTGGCAAGGCAGATCATCGCGCCCATTTCTTCAAGGTCACGGGGAAGGACGGCCTTTACCGTGGCCTGTGTGCCCACGGGCATATAGCAGGGGGTCTCGATGACGCCGTGGGGGGTGTGGAGCCGGCCCAGCCTTGCGCCGGATTGTTTGCACTCGTGGATCAGTTCGTATTTGAAGTATTGGGTCATGGCGTACTCCCTTTTTACTCGATAAACATGGCATCGCCGAAGGAGAAGAAGCGGTAGCGTTCCCTGACGGCGTGTTCGTAAACGGAAAGCATCTCTTCCCTTGTGGAAAGGGCGCTCACGAGCATCAAAAGCGTGGATTCCGGCAGGTGGAAATTGGTGATGAGCGCATCCACCGCCTTGAAGCGGTAACCCGGGGTGATGAAGATATCCGTCCAGCCGCTTTTGGCGTGTACGGTGCCGCTTTCATCCGTGACGCTTTCAAGGGTACGGCAGGATGTGGTACCAACGGCGATGATGCGTCCGCCCGCCTTCCGCGCGCCGTTGATAACGGCTGCGCTTTCTTCGCTCACCTCGTAGTATTCAGAATGCATGTGGTGGTCTTCCAGGTTTTCCGCGCTGACGGGGCGGAATGTGCCAAGCCCCACATGCAGCAGCACATCTGCCACAAGCACGCCTTTTTCCTTCAATGCAGCAAGCAGTTCCTGCGTAAAGTGAAGCCCTGCCGTGGGTGCGGCGGCGCTGCCCGATTGGTTTGCATAGACCGTCTGGTAGCGGTCGCGCTCCGCAAGCCTTTCCGTGATGTAAGGGGGAAGGGGCATTTCGCCCGCCCGGTCAAGGATCTCCTCGAACACGCCTTCGTAATCAAGGCGGATAATGCGGCCGCCCGCTTCCGTGGGTTCAAGGATCGTGGCGGAAAGCTCACTGTTGATCTCGAAGGTCAGGCCGGGTTTCGCACGCCTGCCGGGACGGACGAGACATTCCCAGCGGTACTCATCGAGCCGTTTGAGGAGAAGAAACTCCATAGAGCCGCCGGTTTCCTTCCTTGTACCGAAAATGCGGGCGGGGATGACGCGGGTGGTGTTGCGCACAAGTACATCGCCCGGGTGAAGGTGACCGATGATATCGGAAAAGATCTTATCGCTGAGGGCCTGCCGCTCCCTGTTATAGACGAGAAGCCTGGAACCGCTGCGTTCCTTTGCAGGTGTCTGGGCGATCAGCTCCTGCGGAAGATCATAGAAAAAATCACTTGTTTTCAAAGGGATGCTCCTTTTGGGGAAGGCATAAGCATAATTCCCCACAATATCTCAAATTTATTATATGGTAAAAATCCTTCTATTGCAAGGAGGATGGGGTGTCCGAAACCGCGCTGAAGAATTATTTGTAAACAGGCAAAAATCGCCCTTGACTATCGGAAGGGAAACAGATAGCATTAAGCATATAAGAAGAGAATTTTGTCGGTTTTGTGCGCTTTGCACACGACCCTTTCGTTACACCGCCGTTTACGCCAAGAGGTTTTTTATTATATGACGCGAATGAGATCCGCCGCGGCAGCTGTGCTTGCCGCCTGTTTGATGATACTTTCCGGCTGCATGCCCGCAAATGAGGCTGAAGCGCCGCTTATCGATATCGAATGCACCCCCACACCTGTGCCGACACCGCGTTTGACGCCGGAGCCGACACCGGAGCCTTCTCCGACGCCGGATGCAGCTTCGCCCGGCGTTCTCGGCGAAACGGCACTGCTGCCGCCCGATCTTGACCCCGCAAAGCCCATGGTGGCGCTTACCTATGATGACGGTCCAAGCAGAAAGACGGAGCGCATCCTCGATTGCCTTGAAGCGAACGGTGCGCGGGCCACATTTTTCGTTGTGGGCACACAGCTTGAAAGATTTCCGGAGATTACAAAGCGGGCCAGCGATCTTGGCTGCGAGATCGGTAACCACACCTACGATCATGCCAACCTGACCAAAATTTCCGGGGATGAGATCAAGCAGCAGCTCGGCAGCGTCAACGAGCTTGTTTTGAACGCTACCGGCAAAAAGGTGACTCTTGTGCGCAATCCCTACGGCGCCGGTATCAAGGATGAACATGTGAAGAAATACATGGAGTATCCGATGATTATGTGGTCCATCGATACCCTTGACTGGAGCACCCGGGATACGGACGAAACGCTCAAGGCCATCCGCAAAGATGTGCAGGATGGCAGCATCATCCTCATGCATGACCTTTACGATGCCACCGCCGCGGCAACGGAGATCATCGTACCGGAACTGATTGCGGAAGGTTATCAGCTTGTAACGGTAACGGAGCTTTTTGCTGCAAAGGGCATTCCCCTTGAAGCGGCACACTATTACCGTAATGCCCATCCGAAGGATTAAAAATTCCATATTGCAAATTCAGGCGGGGTGTAGTATAATACTTCTCGTCGCTACGGGGATGTAGCCCAGCTGGTTAGAGCGCTTCGCTCACATCGAAGAGGTCGGGGGTTCGAGCCCCTCCATCCCCACCAAAATAAAAACACACCCTTTAGGGTGTGTTTTTATTTTGCTGTGAATGAAAGGGGCTCGAAGCCGCGGCCCAAAGGGCAAAATCGATGCAGTGCATCGATTTTAGCGGCCGGATTTT
>SVGX01000029.1 GCA_015056105.1 Clostridiales bacterium
CCATTTGGGTCTCTTTTGTGTTGTACACAACTTAATAAGGGGGCTCGAAGCCGCGTTCAAAAATCGATGCAGTGCATCGATTTTAGCGGCCGGATTTTCGGGCCCAGGCGTGATGTGCGCAGTGCGGAGCGCAAGCACAGCCTGCCGATGGCCGAAAATAAGCCCCTGAGGGTGTACCAACACAACTTGATAAGGGGGCTCGAAGGGCGGAATTGCGTCCATGCGCAGGACGCAAACCTTCCCCTTCCCCATTCTTCTTTTCTCCTTTTTTTGTTATAATATCCTTAACAACAAACGAGGAGACGACCCTATGCTCACCCTCACCCACCTCATCCCCCTGATCGACGTTCTTGAATCCAAACTGCACAGCGAGCCGGAGCTGAGCTTTCAGGAATACGATACCACCCGACTCATTGATGAAACCCTTGCCGCCCTGCCCGGCATGGTTCGGGTAGATATGGGTCTTGAAACGGGTACGGTATGGCGGCTTAAAGGCGCCGGGCGAGGCCCTGCAGTGGGCCTAAGGGCAGATATAGATGCCATCGCACAGACGGAGACCGTCTGCCGCAGCGACCGTTCCTGCCGCGCGGGCATCATGCATGCCTGCGGACACGATGTGCATACCGCAGCCCTTCTCGGCGCGGCGATGCTGCTGAGCGAAATGCGTGAGCACCTTGCAGGAGATGTGATCTTCATCTTTCAGCCTGCGGAGGAGGTGCTGCGCGGTGCAAAAGATCTTGTTTCAAAGGGGTTATTTGAAAAAGCGCCTTTTGATATGCTCTTCGGCCTTCATAACCAGCCGGCATTGCCCCTCGGCACGGTGGGCATTGCGGAGGGACCGCTGATGGCGGGCAAGGATGACTTCATCCTGGATATTCACGGTAAGGGCGGCCACGGCGGCCTGCCTGATACCTGCATCGACCCCATCGTAGCGGCAGCGGGCGTGGTAAACGCCCTGCAAACGGTGGTAAGCCGAAATGTAAGCCCCCTTGATGCGGCAGTCCTCTCCGTCTGTTCCATCCACGGCGGCACGGAAGAAAATCTTGTGGTGGAGGATGTGCGCCTGACGGGCAGTCTTCGCACCATGCGCATGGAAGTGCGTGAGCGGGCCCTTACAAGGCTTCGTGAGATCGCCGAAACCACCGCTGCAGCTTACAGCTGCAGCACTACGATACAGACAGAACGGCTGACACCCTCCCTCTGCAACAGCCCCCATATGACCGCCATCGCAAAGAGAGCGGCACAAGCTGCCTTCGGAGCGGAAAACATCCGCACTGCCACCCCCTGCATGGGATGCGAAGATTTCTCCGTTTACGGCGAGCATGTGCCCGCCTTCTTCTATTTCCTTGGCAGCGGATGTGCGGACGGACAAAGCGCACCGTGGCACAAGGGCGATTTCCGGGCGGAGCCGGGTACTGCTTCAGCGGGTGCAAGGCTTCTTGCTGCAAGCGTGCTTACGGCACAAGGGATCCTGTGATACGATATTTCCCATACCGTATCATGTCAGAAAGGAGCACAGCATGAAGCGAGCCGTTTTTCTACTTTGTACCATTCTTTCCTTTCTGCTTCTTTGCGGCTGCGCAAAAGAAGAAGTACCCGAAGACAGGCGTTATTCCGTCAAGGTGGACAACATTTGGTTTACCGTGGATCCTGACGCCCACACCATTATGGACGGCACAACGGTATATCATTACGAAATCTCCGGCGGCGGCACGAGATACAGCGTCACCTTTACCTATCCCGACGGCGAAACGTACACCTGGACCGAAACAAAAAGCGGAAATGTCACCGCAGGCAGCGGCGCCGTCAGTCCGGATTACAATGAGGAACTTTATGTTTCCGGCATGACCCTTCGGGATGTGATCGACGCGGAAGCGCCTGCGCCCACAAAGAGAAACGGCGGCGGTAATTTCCTGATCGGCATCATCGCCATCGCCATCGGCGCATTCAGCATCGCTTCCCCGGAAACAGCGTGGCAGATGGAATACGGCTGGCGCTACAAGGATGCGGAGCCCTCCGAAGCGGCGCTGCTTTGGAACCGCATCGGCGGGATGATCACCGTGATCTTCGGCATTTTCATCATGTTCTGAAACAAAACCGTTTAAGGGCAGGACCCCCCCTGCCCTTTTCATATGCGGCGCGGATTGACAGAACATCTGTTCGCAGTTACAATAAAAAAAAGCGGAAGGAAAGGAGATACGGCATGACACGGCTTGTTTTTCATGTGGATGTGAACAGCGCATACCTTTCCTGGGAATCCGCAAGGCGGGTGAAAAACGGCGAATCCGATCTGCGGCTCATCCCCGCTGCCATCGGCGGCGACAGGGAAAAGCGCACAGGCGTGATCCTTGCAAAATCCATCCCCGCCAGGAAATGCGGTGTCAAGACCGGTGAACCCGTGGCGATGGCGCTGCGAAAATGCCCGGAGCTTGTGCTGGCAAGGCCGGATTTTCGCCTGTATGAGAAAAAATCAAAGGCATTCATGGCGGTCTGCCGCGAATATGCGCCTGTGGCGGAGCAGGTCTCCATCGATGAATGCTTCCTCGATATGAGCGGCACGGAGCGTATCTACCCGGACCCCATCGCCATTGCCGCCGCCATCAAGGATACCATCCGCGATACGCTTGGTTTTACCGTGAATGTGGGCATCAGCACCAACAAGCTGCTGGCAAAAATGGCAAGCGATTTTGAAAAGCCCGATAAGATCCACACCCTGTTCCCCGAAGAGATCCCGAAAAAACTCTGGCCGCTGCCGGTGGGAGATCTTTTCACCGTGGGCGCCGCAACGGCGGCAAAGCTCGAAGCCTACGGCATCAACACCATCGGTGCTCTGGCGGCGGCGGAGCTTTCCCATGTACAGACCATCATCGGCAGAAAATGGGGACAGCAGCTTCACGATTTCGCCAACGGCATTGATGACTCCCCTGTGCTGGCGGAGGAGGAAGATGCCAAGGGCTACAGCAATTCCACCACCCTTGAGAAGGACGTGACCACAGCGGAAGAGGGGCACAGGGTACTTCTTGCCCTTGCGGACAGCGTTTCAAGCCGCCTGCGGGCGGATGGGGCAAAGGCCCGCTGTGTGTCTGTGACCATCCGTAGCAACGATTTCAAAAACCGTTCCCACCAAAGAAAACTCAAAGAAGCAACGGATGTCACCAAAGAAATCTTTGAAGTATCCAAACAGCTTTTTGACGAGCTTTGGGACAGGGAGACGCCCCTTCGCCTTCTCGGCGTTGCGCTGACGGATATAGACCGTTTCAGCATGAGCCAAATGACATTCTTCCCGGATGCGGAAAAGGAAAAGCAGCGCAGGATAGACCGGGCGGCAGATGATATCCGCAGCCGTTTCGGTACCGGCGCCATCCTGCGTGGCGGTATATACGGTGCGAATGTGGGCAAAAAGCACAAAGCACAGTTTGAGCTCAACAATACGAAAGAAAAGGAGCACGGCAAGTGAACACCGTAAAGCTGACAGTTCTCGAAAGCCGCTGCCGGGATCGCCTTTGCAGCGCCGGCGATACCTTTATTCTCGACGGGCGATGTCCGCCCATTTGTCAGGAGCTTTGGCATGCGGCGTACCCCTATGTGTTTACGCTGCAGAACGGCGCTTCTCTCGATTCCGGCGATATAAGGGAAACAGCTTTTACCTGCCGCTGTCCCGACGGCGGCAGAGTTGTCATCCACGGTGAAACGATATCCGATTGATCGTGCGAATATGCGAAAGCTCCCGCATTGCAAAGCGCTTTGCGGGATTTTCTTCCGTTTTGAAATATGTTATGATAACACAAAAGATATCATTTCCGGAGGTTGACAGATGAAATTTTCAGAGATTGCATATAAGCGTGTGGATGTGGAAGCCGCCAAGGCGAAGATCGCCGCGCTGACGGAACAGTTCGAGAACGCCGAAAGCTTTGAGGCTGCGGAAAAGATCTTCCTTGAGATGGAAGAGTTTGACGGCAACGAAGTTTCCACCATGCGCACCGTTGCGCAGATCCGCCGGGATATCGATACCCGCGATGCCTTCTACGACGGCGAGATCAGCTTTTACAACAAGGAGATGCCCAAGCTCCGTCCCCTTTACAAGGCATGGACGGATGCGCTTCTGAAGAGCCCTTTCCGCGCGGATTTTGAGGCCAAATACGGCAATGTGCCCTTCATCAACGCGGAGATCGCCGCCCGCAGCTTCATTCCGGAGCTGGTGGAGGATCTGCAGAAGGAAAACGAGCTTGTGACCCGCTACACCAAGCTGATCGCCTCTGCGGAGATCCCCTTTAACGGCGGCGTTTACACCCTTTCCCAGCTTTCCCCCTACAAGCTCAGCCCCAATGATGAGATCCGCCGCGCCGCATGGCTCGCCGAGGGCAAATGGTATGTTTCTCACCAGGAAGAGCTTGATGAGATCTACGATTCCCTCGTCAAGCTCCGCCACGGCATGGGCAAAAAGCTCGGCTACAAAGGCTACACGCCCCTTGGTTACGACAGGATGCAGCGCAACTGCTACACGGAAAAGGATGTGGAAGCGTTCCGCGAGGGCGTACGCAAGTATCTTGTCCCCGTTGCGGCGGAGATCTACAAGGCACAGGCAAAGCGCCTTGGCTTTGCATATCCTCTCACCTTCGCGGATAAGGATCTTTCCTTCCGCTCCGGCAATCCCCGCCCCGTGGGCACCCCGGCAGAGATCCTTGAAATGGGCACCACCTTCTATTCCGAGCTCAGCGAAGAAACAAAGGAGTTCTGGGCCCATATGCGCGCCCACGAAATGATGGATGTGGAATCCAAACCCGGCAAGTCCGCCGGCGGCTACTGCACTGCGCTGCCGCTGCTCAAATCCCCTTTCATCTTCGCAAACTTCAACGGCACTGCCCACGATGTGGAAGTCATCACCCACGAAGCGGGCCATGCTTTCGCAAGCTATGTGAACCGCCACCGCGTTCCTTCCGACATCCAGTGGCCCAGCCTTGAAGGCTGCGAAGTCCATTCAATGTCCATGGAATTCTTTGCGGAGCCCTGGGCAGAAGGCTTCTTCGGCGCGGATGCCCGCAAGTTCCGCTATACACACCTTGCCTATGCCATCACCTTTATCCCCTACGGCACCCTTGTGGACCACTTCCAGCACAAGGTCTACGAAAAGCCGGAGATGACCCCCGCCGAGCGCCATGCGGTCTGGCAGGAGCTTCTTAAGGTCTATATGCCCTGGGTAAAGCTTGACGGTATGCCCTTCTACGGCGAAGGCAAAAACTGGCAGCGGCAGTCACATATCTACAAGCGCCCCTTCTACTACATCGATTACTGCCTTGCCCAGTCCGTGGCGCTGCAGTTCTGGTCCCGCATCCAAAAGGACCGCACCGCAGCCTTTGAAACCTATATGGCGTACACCCGCCTCGGCGGCAGCATGGTATTCACCGACCTTCTCAAAACCGCCGGCCTTGAAAGCCCCTTCCATCCGGACTGCCTGAAGCAGGTATCCGAAGAGGCAGCGAAATTCCTTGCGGAATACGACCTTTCCGGCATCGAATAAGCATAAAGGAGAAAATACGGGCTGCCCGAAAACAAGGGCAGCCCGTTTGCATGCTTTATTCGATCTCAAGGGTGTGCACGCCATGATCGAGGATCAGATTGATGAGCCCGTTTCGGGAATAGTTCGTTTCCTCCGCAATGCGGTCCAGTGCCTGCAGGATATCCTCCCGTATGCGGACGGTGATGACTTTGTTCCCATCCTCACCGCGCTTTTTAATCCGCAGTGGCCCGCTTTCATTCATGTCATGCATACTATCATGCCTCCTTACATGTTTTCCATCAGTTTAATTCGACAAAATGCGACATGATATGCTACATAACGCTGCGTCAGCAACTATATTATGAGCATTATATCGGTGTTACATCCCGTATTACAAAAAACAGCTGCGGGAGCAAAAAATCCCGCAGCTGCTTTGTTTTTCCTGTTATGAACGTTTTTTCGTCCCGTCTTCCGGCGGTTTTTCCGATACATCTTCCTGCTGCTTTGCTTCCGCAAGTTTTTCCAGCTGCTCCATCTTATCGAAGCGGGAAATACCCATTACCGTTTCCACCGGCAGCGAGAAGCAGATGCCCTTGCCCTCCTTGTGAAGACCCGCACCCTTGCAGATGGCGGTCATAATATCGTTTTTCTTTTCGTTTTCCACAAGGATGAGCACGAGCTCCTTTTCCGGCTGCACAATGATGCCGAAAAACTTTTCCGCCTCGTGGATGCCCGTGCCGCGGCCGTAAAGCACCGTGCCGCCGAACGCGCCTGCAGCCTTCGCAGCATCCATAACGGAATCCGCAAAGCCGCGGGTCACAATGGTGATGATCAGATCATAACGCATATCATTTTTCCTCCTTTGCGGTAAAACCGGAAATCAAATCAAGGGCGGCACGCTCCGCAAGGCTTGAAAGCGGAATAGAAAAGGCAATGCCGTTTCCGGGTTTTTCAAGCTGCAGTGCATCGCATACTTCCTGCATAAAAGGCATCATGGCGCTTGCGGGCACGCAGGCCAACACCACATCTTTTTCCGTTTCGCCAAGGCCAAGATAATCGATGATCTTGGAGTCCGCCGTGCCGTGGCCGCGCAGCGTCAGATGAAGCGCGATGCGGTGATCAAGGCAAAGCTTTGTTACATGTTCCGCAGCGCCCCTGTTTACAATAAAGGTGATCAGTTTGAGCGGCTCAATGGCAGGGACTTCCTCCTGCTGACGGTTGATAAGCCGGTCAAGAAAATTCCGTTTTGTTTCCATTGTGTTCCCTCCAATCAGGAAATCTGCCAATCAAACTCGAAGATCTCAATGGTCTCATCCTGCTTCGCAGGCAGAACATCCGCACGGCTGCGCTTGATCTTGTAAATGACGCCAAGGATCTGTATGGTGATAAGGGGCGTCATGGCAACCATCGCCACAAGGCCGAAGGCATCCGTCATGATGTTGCCGCCAAGGGCAACGCAGGCGCCCATGGCAAAGGGCAAAAGGAAGGTTGCCGTCATGGGGCCGGAGGCAACGCCGCCGCTGTCAAAGGCGATGGCGGTGAACACCTTGGGCACGAAAAAGGAAAGCGCCAGCGCGATGCCGTAGCCCGCCAGCAGGAAATACCAGATGGAAACGCCGGTAATGACCCGCAGCATGGCGATGCCGATGGAAGCGGAAACACCGAAGGAAAGGCTCATAAGCAGCGTATTGCGGCCGATGGCGCCAACGGTGATCTCCTCCACCTGCTTGGTGAGAACATGCACCGCAGGCTCCGCCATGACAACAAAGAAGCCCATCAGCATGCCGAGAGGTATGAGCAGCATCTTATAGTGCACAGCGATCTCCCCGCCGATGAAATAGCCCGCGGGCAGGAAGCCCACGTTCACGCCGGTCAGGAACAGCACAAGGCCGAAGAAGGTATAGATCACGCCCACCGCAAGCTTTAAAAGCGTGCGCACGCGCATGCGGAGGAACAGGAACTGGAACACCACGAAGAACACCACGATGGGCGCAAGGGCGATGGCTACTTCCCTGAAATAATGGGGCAGCGCCTCGCCGAAAGCGGCAAGGACGGCACGGAAGGATCCGGGATCCTGCACCGCGGCGGCGGCATAGGAGCCGCTGTCCGCATTGAAGAAGATGCCAAGAAGCAGCACCGCGAAAATGGGCCCGATGGAGCAAAGCGCCACGATGCCGAAGGAATCATCCTGAGAGCTGTTGCCGCCGCGCACCGCTGCGATACCGATGCCCAATGCCATGATGAAGGGCACGGTGATGGGGCCGGTGGTCACGCCGCCGGAATCGAAAGCCACCGCAAGGAAGGATTGGGGCGTAAAAGCCGCAAGGGCAAAAACGCCGACATAAAGCGTCACCAGCAGCACATTAAGCGGAATATTAAAAGCTGTTTTTACCAGCGCCAGCGCAAAGAATATGCCGACACCCACCGCCACCGTCAGGATGAGCACTGCATTGGGCACGGCAGGGATCTGATTTGCAAGAACGGTAAGATCGGGCTCTGCCACGGTGATGAGCACGCCGATCAGCACGCCGACAAAAAGCAGCATGCCAAGCTTTTTTGTTTTAGTCAGGTGTGCGCCGATGCGCTCGCCCATGGGCATCATGGCGATATCCGCGCCAAGGGTAAAAAGCGCCATGCCGAAAGTAAGCAGCACTGCGCCCACAAGAAACAGACCGAAAGTACCCGAAGGCATCGGCACGAGGAGGATATGAAGCAGGATCACGATCCCCGTGATCGGCAATACGGAAGCAAGCGCTTCCTTCATTTTTTCCCAAAGCCTGTTTTGTTTGTTATCCATTCAGCTCCCGCTTTCGTAGAAGTTGTTCTTTTTATCATAATACAGGATACAGGATAATTGCCTGTTTTATCGTGCTGCGCAGCTGCCTGTTTCAGGCCATAAAAAAAGCGCCGAGCGCAACCACAATTATCCTATTTAATAATAACATTATATCATGCCAATACACAAGGAAAAAAACATTGAAAAATATGAAAAACATGTTACGATGTTGATAATTCGACACAACAGGAGTTTTTTGCATGATGCAGCCGAAAAAATACATCTATATCCTGCTGCAGTGCATCTGGGGCCTGCCGCAAACGCTCCTTGGGGCGCTGCTGTTTCTGCGCTACAGCAAGGCCGCCCATACCCGTTTTCGCGGCGCGGTGATGACATTTTGGCCGCGGCGCGGCGGCGTATCGCTGGGGCTTTTCACCTTCGTTCCCGATGAGGCAAACGAGCCTTCCCCCGAAAAGCTATCATCGCTTGCGGCCCATGAATACGGCCACACGCTGCAATCGCTGATGTTGGGGCCATTGTATCTTCTCATCGTGGGCATCGTCTCTTTCCTTTGGGCAAACCTGCCGTTTTTTCGCCGCCTGCGCCGGGAAAGGGGGATCCCCTATTCCCGCTGTTATACGGAAAAGTGGGCGGACAGGCTGGGCGGCGCCTGACGGCGGCAACCGCATGTATTTGATTGATACATTCCCGTTTTATCACACTTGACGGAAAAGGCATTCGTGCTACACTATATTTTGGTTGAAGCGAAGTTTAGTGCATTCTGCCGGACTTCTCCTTTTTCATCGTTCGGAGGTCTTCATGGATTTTTGGTTTGCAATGCTGCTGTTTATCGGCGCGCTGGTAGGCTGTCTTGTCACGGGCGCCCCCATTGCGGCAGCCATCCTTGCGGGGCTCCTCGCTTTTTGGGCGGTAGCCCGCCACCGGGGTTTTGAAGCAAAAGCCCTTTTCAGGATGGCGCTGCGGGGCGGCAAGGAAACCTTCGGCGTTGTCCGCATCCTCATCCTCATCGGTCTTGTCACCGCCTCCTGGCGGGCAAGCGGCACCATTGCGGTCTTTATCGATATGGGGCTTTCGATCATCACCCCTTCCCTTTTTATCTTTATCGCCTTTCTTCTTTCGCTCATCCTTTCCTATGCCATGGGCACCTGTTTCGGCGTTGTGGGTACGGTGGGCGTGATCTTTATGGCCCTTGCGCGAAGCGGCGGCGTCAACGAATTCTATACCGCCGGCGCCATCCTTTCCGGTGCCTTTTTCGGCGATCGCTGCGCACCCCTTTCCTCCAGCGCAAACCTTGTTGCCGGCGTAACGGATACCTCCCTTTACGACAACATCAAATACATGCACCTGACGGCGCTGCTGCCCCTCGGCATATCCGTTGTTCTGTATTTCATCCTTTCCGCAGAAAGCCCTATCGGCACGGTGGATACCGCCATCGTTTCCGAACTTGCCGCCAACTTTGATCTTTCCTGGTGGGGCATCCTCCCCACGGCGATCATGCTCATTCTCCCCATATGCAGGATACCGCTGCGCTATGCGATCCCCGCCAGCGTACTTATGGCAGGCATATTGGCCGTGGTGCTGCAGGATATGCCCATCCTTTCCTTCCTGCGCTGCTGCATTCTCGGCTATACCATGCCGGACCCTGCCCTTGACCGCATTCTTGGCGGCGGCGGCGTGGTGTCCATGCTCAGTGTCTGCTTTATCGTGCTTTTTTCCGGCATGCTTTCCGGCATCTTCAACGGCACAGGCATGCTGGGCGGTCTGCACAGCATCATCCGCCCGCTGGAAGTGCGCATCGGCGGCTTCCCCGCCATGATCCTAACGAGTATCGTCATCTGCGCCACCTTCTGCAACCAAACACTTGCCATCACCATGAACAAGGAGCTTTGGGAGGGTATTTACGAGGAGGAACACGCTTCCCACCGGGAGCTTGCCATCGACATGGAAAATTCCGCCATCTTTATTTCCGGGCTGATCCCCTGGGCAGTCACCTGTTCCGTACCCCTGGAGATGCTGGGGGTGGATGCCCATGCCCTGCCCTACGGCTTCCTGCTGTATCTTCTCCCCCTTTGCTATCTTTTTACGAAGCGCATCTGGTTTCCCGTCTATGCAAAAGGAAAAACCGGGCAGACAAAAGCATGATCCCATACCGCACAAAAAAGGCGCCCGCGGGGCGCCTTTTTTGCCATTGATCAAAGGAGAAACTGTGCTCTTTTTATTGGTTCTGCCAATATTTTATTCCCATATCCTGATCCTGTCAATATTGTTTTGAAAAATCGATTCTTGTTTCTTTCGTTTTACAGGATATCTTTCCCATTTACCCGTTCTTCCTTTTCCACATGTTTTTTCTTCTTTTCTCGGCAAATCTCCACATTCAAACTTTTATTTACTATTTCATTATGAATAACCGTTATTTATTTCTTTCGTTTTTCAGTCAGCAGTTGAAAACACAGCTTCAAAGTTTTATAATGAGGCGGGAGGATTTCTATTATGCCTTTTTTCGCGGATTATCATATGCACAGCCGTCACTCCTTTGATGCTCATTTTCCCGTTCGGGATATGGCAGAGGCTGCCGTCAGGGCAGGCCTTGAGGAGATCTGCTTTACCAACCACATCGATTTTGAAGACCCGGAATATGCGGACAGACCTGCAGATCTTGCTGCCCAGAAGCAGGAGATCGATGCGGCGGCCGCTGCGCTGCCCATCACGATCCTGCACGGGGCGGAGCTCGGTCTTTCCCCGGATCAGGCCATTTCCGACACATCTTACAACTATATAAAAGATGCAGGGCTTGATTTCATCATCGGCTCCGTACACATGGTCGCCGGGCAGAACACCTATGTGCCGCCCTATTTTGAGCACCGCAGCCGGGAAGAAGCCTATACCGCCTACATTGCGGAGATCGACCGTGCCATCCGCACGCTGCCCTGCGCCTGCACCCTTGGCCACTACGATTTTGTCACCAAGCGTGCCCCCTATGAAAACAGGCCGCTGCGCTATCAGGATGCACCGGATGCCTTCGATTCCCTGCTGCGCTACCTTGCACAAAACGGCAAGGCAATGGAGATCAACACCTCCGCATGGTGGGATGAGAGCGCATGGGGGCTTGATGTGCTTACCCGTTTCCGGGAGCTCGGCGGTGAATACGTTACTTTCGGCAGCGATGCACACCGCCCGGAAAACGTGGGAAAGCGGCTTCCGGAAGCGCGCGAACTCGCAAAGGCAGCCGGTATCCGTTACACTGCCCGCTTCCGGCAGCTGAAGCCGGAGTTTATCCCGATCTGAGAAAAACGAAAGGAAGTTTTCCCCGTGTCCATCGAAAAAGTACGCGCCCAGTTTGAAAAATTCGGCATTGCGGAACGCATGCTGGAATTCCCCGTTTCAAGCGCCACCGTGGAACTTGCGGCAAAAGCCCTCGGCACCGAAGGCGCCCGCATTGCAAAGACGCTTTCCTTCTATTCCGGCGAAAGCTGCATCCTTGTGGTCACCGCCGGCGATATGAAGGTGGATAACGCGAAATTCAAGGCCCGTTTCGGCATGAAAGCCAAAATGCTTTCCCCGGATGATGCCCTTTCGATGACCGGCCATGCGGTGGGCGGCGTATGTCCCTTTGCCCTGCCGGAAGGCGTTAAGGTTTGTCTTGATATTTCCATGCAGCGTTTTGAAACGGTGTTCCCCGCCGTTGGCAGCGCCAACAGCGCCATCGAATTCACCTGTGCAGAACTCGAACGGTATTCCGGCGGCGAATGGGTGGATGTCTGCAAGCCAATCGGGGGTTAAAGCATGTTCCGCCGCGCCATTGTGATCGGCAGTTCAGGTGCCGGAAAAAGCACGTTTTCCCGCAAGCTTAGGGATGTAACAGGGCTTCCCCTTTATTACCTCGACATGCTTTGGCACAGGAGCGATAAAACCACCATCACCCGGGAAGAGTTTGATGAAAAGCTTGCTTTGATGCTGCAAAATGAGCGTTTCATCATTGACGGCAACTATTGCCGCACCCTTGAAATGCGCCTTGCCCGCTGCGATACCGTTTTCTTTCTGAACTATCCGCTGGAGCTGTGCCTTGCAAGCGTCATCGGCCGCGCCGGACAGGTGCGGGAGGATATGCCCTGGATCGAAGAGGTGCCCGACCCGGAATTTCTGCAGTGGATCCGTGATTTTCACGCCGTCACATTGCCCGAAATGATCGAAGTGCTCAAAAGCTGGGAAGACAGGGTCAACGTGATCACCTTCCATTCCCGCGAGGAAGCGGATGCTTACCTTGCAGAGTTGAAAGAAAAGTGGGAATGCGATGAAAATTGAAAAAGCGGAATCTGACAAAACAATAGAAGCCTTTGTTGAGACCGAACAGGAAGAATACGAAACTGCGCAGGGAGTTGACTGCAATTATACACCGTTTTGTTTTGTGGCAAAAAACGGCGACACAATTGTGGGAGCGATCGCCGGGGCAACCTTCTTTTCCGAGATCTATATTGATGAATTGGTTGTAAGAGAGGCATATAGGGGCAAAGGAATTGGAAAGCATCTGATAAATGCGGTTGAAGCGTATTATAAAGGCTGCGGCTTTCATAATATCAATTGCTGCACAAATGAATTCCAGGCACCAACGTTTTATGAGAAATGTGGGTTTGAGCTGGAATTTGTAAGAAAGAATCAGGCTGATCCAAGGCTGAACAAATATTTCTATGTGAAATATCTTAATTGAATCTGCGAGAAAGCAATTCCGCAGATTCCGATCCGCCAAAGGGCTCTGAGGGCGTACTTCCATACTCAATGCCCGCCATACAGTGCGAACAATGAAAAAGCCAAGCTGCAGTTTTACAGCCTGGCTTTAATTATTATTCGCTTTACGCAAAGAAAAGCTTGGAAAGGGTCATGGGATCGATGTATTCGCCATCCTTATAGACGCGCATGTTGCCGGAAGCCACTTCGTCGATGAGCATCACGTTGCCATCGGCATCGTAGCCGAACTCAAACTTGATGTCATAAAGCACGAGGCCCTTTTCAAGGAGATCATCCGCCACGATCTTGGTGATCTTCTGGGTCATAGTCTTGATGTCCTCATACTGCGCATCGGTCATCACCTTGAGGGCAACAAGGGCATCCTTGGTGACGAGGGGATCGCCCAACTCGTCGTTTTTGAAGGTGGTCTCCACATAGGCGGGAAGATCCGCACCGGCTTCGATATACTGGCCGTAGCGGCGGATGAAGCTGCCTACCGCCTTGTGCCGGCAGATGACCTCAAGACCCTGGCCGAAAGCCTTCGCCGGGAGAACTTCCATGGTGGTGTCTTCAAGGTTGGCGCTGATATAGTGGGTCTTGATGCCGGCCGCATTGATCTTTTCAAAGAAGTAGATGGACATGCGAAGGTTCACATCGCCCACGCCTTCAATGGTAAGGCCGACAGAGTTTTCGCCGGGATCGAATACACCGTCTTTTCCGGTGCAGTCATCCTTGAACTTCAAAAGGTAGTTGCCGTTTTCGAGAGCATAAACGTTCTTCGTTTTTCCGGTGTAGACCAGCTTCATGGTAGATCCTCCTGCAAAAAGTAATCAATATGTTCCGCGGCGCGCAATGCGCCGTTTTTTCGTTCTGCCGGCGCGGCAAAAGCACCATTTGTTATTCTATAAAAAAACGAGAGAAAATTCAACCGATTTTCAAGTGCCGCACCACTTTTTCTGCGCCTTACAGCACAACGGGCGCCTTTCCCGGAAAGATTCCGTCTGCAAGGGCGGCAAGAAGCGCCTCCACGGAAAGTGGAGTAAATTCGTAAGCGGCGATGCAGGCATCCGCACGTTTGATGAGCGCCGCATCATAAGGCCCGCCGAGGAGCAGCACCACAAGGGGCAGTTTGCTTTCCTCCGCCGCGCGAAGCAGCTTGATCTGGCTTTCATGGAACCGGGCATTGTAAAGCCCCAGCACCAGCATATCGTATCCCTGCGGGATGGAAGGCATTTCGCCATCGATGATATATTCGACGGCATCCGCACCGAAGCGTGCCTTTGCCGCTGCCGCGAGGGAGCTTTTTACACGCTCCTCCTCTTCCACGCCGGTGCGGGCATAGGGCCGTGGGACGATGAAAAGAGGTTTTTTCGCGCTGCGGAAGGCCGCGGCGCCGCCGTTGTCGGAAAGAAGGGTGATGCTGTTTTGGGCAACGCGCTTTACGAGGGCAAGCCGCTGCGGTTCATACAGCATCGCCTCTGCCGCCGCGGCATCGCTCTGCTGCGGCACAAGAAGGCCGTAACGTTCCTTTGCCGCCCGGATGCGCCGGAAGGAAGCATCGATGCGCGCTTCGCTGAGCCTGCCGCCTGCAACGGCCGAAAGAATGCCCTCCGCCGCTTCCTTCACCGCCGAAAGGCTGTGGGAAATGCAGAGGATATCCGCTCCCGCTTCCACCGCCAGCACCGCCGCCTCCCCCATGGGATAATCGGCGGCAATGGCCTTCATCTCCATGCAGTCGGTAACCACAAGTCCCTCAAAGCCCTGTTTTTTGCGAAGAAGCTCCGTCAGGATCGCCGGGGAAAGGGTGGCCGGGCGCTGCGCATCAATGGCATCAAAGCACACATGGCAGCTCATGAGCGCCTCTGCACCCGCACGGAAGGCCTGCTCAAAGGGATAAAAATCGTTCTGTTCAAGGTAGGAAAGGGGCGAATCGTTGAAGGGCAGTTTCAGATGAGAATCGCTCTTCACGTTGCCGTGGCCCGGATAATGCTTGACAACAGGCAGCACACCGCCCGCCGCCATGCCTTTCGCCATGGCAATGCTAAGGCGCGCCACCGATGCCGGATCATCCCCGAAGGAGCGATTGCCGATGACCGGGTTGAGGGGCTCGCTGTTCACATCCATAACCGGCGCAAAGTTGATGTTCACGCCGTGGGCGCGGAGCAGTTCGCCGCAGTTTTTGCCGAGAAGAAAGGCATCCTCTTCGGAATCGGCCGCGGCCACCGCCATGGCGCCGGAAAACTGCAGCGCCCCCTCCCGGATCCTGAGCACGCTTCCGCCCTCCTGATCCGCAGAGATAAAGGGCGCCATGCCCGTTTCTTCATACACAAGCCGGGAAAGCCCGCCCGTAAGCGCAGCCGTTTGGGCTGCGGAAACGAAATTCCGGGCGAACAGAATAAAGTTGCCCACCTTGTATTCCCTTGCAAGGGCTTCCGCCTGCGCATCCACAGCGGCAGAGGGAAAACCCGCAAAAAACATCTGGCCGATCTTATGTTTAAGAGAATATGTCATATGCAGCTCTTCGGTCCGCCGTTATGCAAGCAGCCAGTCCATCAGGTCCGTTTCGCGGTAAGCGGTATCCCATACATTGTGGCCGATCTCGGGATAGACGAAAAATTCCGGCGCGCCGCCCGCCGCCTTGATGGCTTCCACCATCTTTTCGGACTCCGCAAAGGGCACGGCTTCATCCTTTTGTCCGTGATAGACACGGGTGGGGATATCCTTCATGTTGGGCGCAAGGGCAGCATCGCCGCCGCCGCAGATGGGCGCCACCTTATACCACAGCTCCGGATATTTGCCCATCAGGTCCCAAGTGCCGTAGCCGCCCATGCTGATGCCGGTAACGGAAATTCGGCTTTCATCCACATTGTATTCCTTTGCCACAGCAAGGATCATCTCCTTCACAAAGGGAGTGATCAGGCGCCATTTCGTTTCCACCGGGCACTGAGGGCAGAACACAACCGCGGGGAATTCCCTTCCTTCTTTCAAAAAGCGGCCGACGCCGTGGTAGCAAAGCAGGTCAAGATCGTGTCCCCGCTCCCCCATGCCGTGCAGGAACACGAGAAGGGGCAGTTTTTCGCCTTCCGCCCTGTTTTCGTGGACGGCGACAAGGGACCAGATCTCGCCCACTTCGGGGCTGACAAACACTTTTTTCTGCTGCAGCATACAGATCCTCCTTTTTGTTAAAGCACCATATCATTAAACTCGGTATTTGTCTCTTCTCCAGGGATGCGTTCGCCCACGCGGCCCGCAAGAAGATAGCGATCGTTGATAGGATCGTAAAAAAACTTTTTGATCAGGCGGAAGTTTTCCACGCAGCCGGTGCTGGGCACATGGGTACGCGGGCCCGTGCAGGGATGGATCTCATCGCCTACGCCGATGTGCTCTTCATCCACATAGGAAACAGGCAGATCCTTGGCAATAGCTTCTTTTACCTTTTTTTCCAGTTCATCGATATCGAACTCCGGTTTTTTGCGGTTAAAGCCCAGCACGAAACCGTGCTTCACATCGCTGTGGATGCAGCGGCGAAGATCTTCCGGCGGGAGATAGACTTCGCAAAGATCCTCCGCCGTATGCGCCATGCGGCGATAACGGACGGATTTTGATACGATGTTGTAGATCTCCTGCGGATGGGGGCCGAAGACGGTGGGGCGGGTGATGATGACCTCTTCGCCCATGCCGATCAAAAGGTGTGCGTTGACGTTAAGGAAGGGATAGATCATATCGAAATGCTCCACGATCACGCGTTTTCCCCGCTGTACCGCATGAAGGATCGCATCCGCAAGCACATGCATCTGGGTAAATGCTGCCTCAAAGCGGATATCAAGATGGTAGGTATGGGCGGTGAAAAAGCCGCCGCACTCATCATCCTGATCAAGAATGGGAAGAGGGCGCATGTTCACGCCGCCGTCATCGTTCGTCAGTTCAAGGCCCGGGAACATGCCCTTGATAAGCATGCTTTTGCCGCTGCCGGATTCACCGATAATGCCGATGAGCTTATCGAAGGGGCTCAGATACATCTGCGCGATCTGGATGCCGAGGTCATAGATACGGTCGCGGCCGCGGGGCGCAAAAAACACGCTGTAAAGGTGGTTGTTGAGCATTCTGGCGGAATAGGACATGCATTACCTCCCAAGGATATGATATTTTGTGTATTACAAAGAAAAAAGCTGCGGTTTTTATTTATTATATCACAAGGGCGCCATGGGAAAAACACCGTTTTTGGCGCTTTTTCCGTAGCTCCCCGCCGTCTTTGTATCCGTGTATACTTTACCTTTTCTTTCTTTTCCACGGTTGAAACCGAATTTCGCAAGGTATATAATGGTCTTTGAACGAAACGCTGCGGAGCGTTATTTGTGATGCCCGTAAATGCGAAAGGAGAAATAGATATTATGCGCAGATCCATGCTGTTCCTGCCCGGCAACACGCCGAACATCATCATCAACGGCGACGCCCTTGGCGCAGATTCCATCATCCTTGATCTGGAAGACGCTGTTGCGCCCGACCAAAAGGACGCTGCCCGCCTGCTTGTTTCCAACGCTATCGGCGTAATGGGTTTTGAAGGGGTGGAAGTCACCGTGCGCATCAATTCCCTTGATACCGCCTACTGGCAGGATGACCTTGACGCCATCATCCCCCTGAAGCCGGATCTCATCATGCCGGCAAAGGTAAGCTGCGCGGCCGATGTTGAAAAGCTTGACGCCTACATGAGTGCCCTTGAGGACAAGCACAACATGGAACGTAACACCGTGAAGCTCATCCCCCTTATCGAGACCGCGCTCGGCGTTGAAAACGCCTTCTCCATCGCCACCGCCTCCAAGCGCGTTGCGGCGCTCTTCCTCGGCGGCGAGGACCTCAGCGCGGACCTTCGCTGCAAGCGCACCAAGGGCGGTGAAGAGATCCGCTATGCCCGCGGCAGGATGGTGCTTGCCGCCCGCGCCGCCGGTGTGGATGTTTATGACACTCCCTTCACCGATGTCAACGACGACGAAGGCGCCCTTGCGGACGCGGTATATGCCAAGAGCCTCGGCTTCTCCGGCAAAGCCGCCATCTCCCCCCGCCATGTTCCCTTCATCAACGAAGCCTTCAGCCCCACCGCTGCGGATATCGAATACGCCAAGGAAGTATTTGAGGCCATCGAACAGGCCAAGCGCCAGGGCCGCGGCGCCATCTCCCTCCGTGGCAAGATGATCGACGCCCCCATTGTGGAGCGCGCCCGCCAGACCCTTGATACCGCCCGCCAGCTCGGGCTTGCGTAAAGGAGGAACACCATGAACAAGCTTACATCCACCCTCGGCGAAGCCATCCGCAACAGCGGCCTCAAGAGCGGCATGACCGTTTCCTTCCACCACCACCTTCGCAACGGCGACCATGTGCTCAACATGGTGATGGCGGAGATCGCCGCCCTCGGCATCGAAGGCCTTACCGTCAACGCCAGCTCCCTTTTCGATGTGCATTTCCCCCTTGCCGACCATATCCGCAAGGGCGTTGTGCGCAAGCTGCAGTGCAACTATATGTCCGGTGCCCTCGGCCGCTTCATCGCCGAAGGCAACATGGAAGAGCCCGTTGAGTTCCGCACCCACGGCGGCCGTCCCCGGGATATCGCCCTTGGCAATACCCCTATTGACGTGGCCTTTATCGCCGCCCCCGCTTCCGACGCCATGGGCAACTGCTCCGGCAAGCTCGGCCGCAGCGCCTGCGGCTCCCTCGGCTATGCGATCCCGGATGCCATATATGCAAAGCATGTTGTGATCATCACCGATGATCTTCGTCCCTATCCGCTGACGGACTGGTCCATCAGCGAGACCAACGTGGACCAGGTCGTTGTCGTGGATTCCATCGGCGACCCGAAAGGCATCGTTTCCGGCACCACCAAGATCACCCGTGACCCCGTCGGCCTTGCCATGGCCATGGATGCGGTGCGCGTGATCAAGGCTTCCGGCCTTCTCAAGGAAGGCTTCTCCTTCCAGACCGGTGCCGGCGGCGCTTCCCTTGCAGCCGCTAAGTTCCTCAAGGATGTGATGCTCAAGGAAAACATCCGCGGCAGCTTCGGCCTCGGCGGCATCACCGGCTACCTTGTGGATATGCTCAACGAAGGCTGCTTCGAGTCTTTGATGGACGTGCAGTGCTTCGACCTGAAGGCGGTGGAATCCATCCGCGATAACCCGCGCCATCAGGAGATCTCCGCCATCCATTACGCTTCCCCCGCCGCAAAGAGCGCCGTTGTGGACAACCTTGACGTGGTCATCCTCGGCGCCACGGAAGTGGATGCCGACTTCAACGTCAACGTGCACACCGATTCCTCCGGCTCCATCATGGGCGGCAGCGGCGGCCACAGCGATACCGCAGCCGGCGCCAAGCTGGCGATGATCATCGCGCCCCTTTCCCGCGCCCGCCTGCCCATCGTCACCGACCGCGTCACCTGCACCTCCACCCCCGGCAGCACCATCGATGTGCTCGTTACCCAGAAGGGCATCGCCGTCAATCCCGCCAAGCCGGAGCTGCGCCAGCGCCTTGTGGATGCGGGCCTCAACGTAAAGGATATCCACGAACTCAAGGCCCTTGCGGAGCGCATCAGCGGCACCCCGGGCAAGATCGAGCGCGGCGAGCGCACCGTTGCCAACGTCATTTACCGTGACGGCACCAAGATCGACGAGATCAAGAACATTCCCGTTCTCGAATAAAGGAGGATCATTCCATGAGAGAGATCAGCGCTTCCGCCATTACGGAAGTGGTCAAGCGCCTCTGCATCGAGGCAAACTGCCATCTGCCCCAGGATGTAAAGAACCGCATCGAGGACGCCCGCAAAAACGAAGAGTGGCCCGGCGCCTGCGAGATCCTTGACAGGATCATCGAAAACTATACCATCGCGGATGACCGCAATGTGCCCATCTGCCAGGATACGGGCGTTGCCTGCGTGTTCCTTGAGATCGGCCAGGATGTGCATGTTGTCGGCAGCATTGAGGATGCGGTCAACGAAGGCGTGCGTCAGGGCTACGCGGAGGGTTACCTCCGCAAGAGCGTAGTAGGAGACCCCCTTCGCCGCGTGAACACCGGCGACAATACCCCTGCCATGATCTACTACGAGATCGTCAGCGGCGATAAGCTTTCCATCACCGTGGCCCCCAAGGGCTTTGGCAGCGAAAACATGAGCCGTCTTAAAATGCTCAAACCCTCCGACGGCGTGGAAGGCGCCAAGGAATTCATCGTCAGCGCTGTGGAAGAAGCAGGCCCCAACCCCTGTCCGCCCATCGTGGTGGGCGTGGGTATCGGCGGCACCTTCGACAAGTGCGCCCTGCTTGCCAAAAAAGCCCTTATGCGCAGCACCGATGAGCGCAACAGCGACCCTTACTACGCTGCCCTTGAAGCGGAACTGCTCGAGAAGATCAACTCCCTCGGCGTCGGCCCGCAGGGCTTCGGCGGCAGGACCACCGCCCTTGCGGTGAACATTGAAGCCGCGCCCACCCACATCGCCGGCCTTCCCGTTGCGGTAAACATCAACTGCCACGTAACGCGGCATAAAAGCGAGGTGCTCTGATATGGCAACTGTACGCATTGAAACTCCCCTGACAGAAGAAAAGGCACGCGCTCTCAAGAGCGGTGACAGCGTGCTGCTTTCCGGCACCGTTTACACCGCCCGCGATGCCGCCCACAAGCGCATCGTGGAAGCAATGAACGCCGGCACTCCCCTGCCCTTCGACCCCGAAAACAGCATCGTTTACTTCGTCGGCCCCACCCCGGCAAAGCCCGGCCAGGCCATCGGCAGCGCCGGCCCCACCACCAGCTACCGCATGGATGCTTACTCCCCTGCCCTCATCGCCGCGGGCCAGAAGGGCATGATCGGCAAGGGCAAGCGCAGCGAAGAAGTGGTCAACGCCATGAAGAAGCACGGTGCCGTTTACTTCGGCGCCATCGGCGGCGCAGGCGCGCTGCTCTCCAAGTGCGTGGAAAAGGCGGAAGTGATCGCCTATGATGATCTTGGCGCGGAAGCCGTCCGCAGACTCACCGTGAAAGATCTTCCCCTTACCGTGGTCATCGACAGCGAGGGCAACAATCTTTACGAGACCGGCCGCAAGGCATATCTGGCAAGCCGCAAATAAATTTTTTCAAATTTTATGATTGACACGTGTGGTCCAATTTGTCATAATTGTTCCTGTTACAAAGCAGGAACAGGACAAGAGGTGGGCCACATGTTTTTTTTCGTTGATCAAAATAGCGAAGTGCCGATCTACCGGCAGATCGTGAACGCCGTGTGTGCGGATATCCGCAGCGGCAAGCTTGCTTACGGCACGCAGCTTCCCACCGTGCGTACCCTTTCCGATCAGCTGGGCCTTGCAAGGGGCACCATCAAGCGGGCATACGATGAGCTGGGCAAGCTTGGCATGATCGAGATGACCCAGGGAAAAGGCACCTTCGTTTCCTTCCGTGAATCCACAGACAGCCGCAAGGAGCAGGCCATGCAGGCCATCGACGCGCTGATCGAAAAACTCGAAGCCCTTTCCTTTACCCCCACGGAAATGGCGATCTATTTCGATCTGAAGCTCCGCCAGCTCACCGCCCGGGATGATGATATCCGCGTTGCGGTAACGGGGGCCCCGCCGGAGATCCTTCATGCCATGGCGGAACAGCTGTACGATTTTGAAGGCGTAACGGTATACCGCTACGAAAACGGCTTTGAAAGCGGCAACGGCATGGATCTTACCGTGTTTTGGGCGGGGCGCCACTACGAACCCGAAACGATTGAACAGTCGGGCGACAGCGGCCGAAAACTGCACGTGGCGGTCACGGCTTCCCCCGCGAGCATCGCTTCCCTTTCCCGCATCGCCGCAGGGGAACCGGTACTCGCCGTCGCCGCAACGGAAGAGTTTCTTGAGCTTATGCACAGGAGCCTGCGGGAGTTTGCCCCGGAAGCGCGGCCAAGCTACGCCCTTGCAAAGGATCATGCCCTTGCGAAAAAGCTCGGCGAGCACACATTCCTTCTTGTCCCCTACGGCTTTGAACAGCTTTTCCCGCAGGAAGCCGTTAACCTTGTGACGGAAGCCTATGCCACCCACAAGGTGATCACCTGCCGCCGTGAGATTGACGCGGGCTCCATGCTCGCGCTGAAGGATGCCATCCGCACACTGCAGCTGCAGCGGCAGCGCGGCCTGATCTGATCCATTGCCCCAAAGCGATAAAGGCGCAGAACATCTGCGCTTTTTTGGTGCCGCCGCTGCAAATATACCTGTATACAATCTCCGGTTTTATTGACAAATGGCATATTACAATGTACCATATTGATTTAGAACAAGGGTGTAATTTACCTGTAAATAAAATCATTTTGTGAGGTTAAGAAAATGAGCAAAAAGACATTGGTCATCGGCGTGATCGGCGCGGATGTACACGCTGTCGGCAACAAGATCCTCTACCACGCGTTCACCGACGCCGGTTTTGAAGTCATCAACCTCGGCGTTATGGTCTCCCAGGAAGAGTACATTGCTGCCGCGATCGAATCCAATGCGGATGCGATCGTCATCTCCTC
>SVGX01000030.1 GCA_015056105.1 Clostridiales bacterium
TCCCCGCTCTGCTTCTTTTCTGCCCGGAGCGACATAAGTATCTCGTTTTCGATGCACCGGGCGGCATAAGTGGCAAGAGAGCTGTTCTTTTCAAGATCGAAAGTGGATACCGCCTTGATGAGCCCCACCGTGCCGATGGAGATCAGATCATCCTGATCCCGCCGCGGCGCAGCATACTTTTTTGCCACGTGGGCTACGAGACGAAGGTTGTGTTCTATCAATTCCGCACGGGCAGCACCGTCACCTTCCCGGAGACGCAGCAGCATCTGCCGCTCCTCTTCCTGTGAAAGCGGTTCCGGAAAGGAACCGCTTTCACCCACGTATCCCACAAAAAAGAAAATATCCCGAAAGATCTGATACACCATATCGAGCATGCCGCTTCCTCCTCCAAAAGATGGTGTATCAAACTATGCCCATTTTTGGCGCAACTTGTTTGTCCTTTGAAAAAAACAGAGAATATGTTCAGCGGTGCCCGTATGATCCTTTTGCGTGCACGTACAAAAGTGACCCGCAGCGGTCTGCGGGTCACTTCTTTTTCCTCCGGGCGCTGTGCCGGTTATCCGCACAGCGGGGTGCATCAGACAAGACTCATCCTGTTGATCTTCAAGACACCTGCCGCGGCAGGCTCCTGCCGTGACCGTTTTTCCTTATTTCCTTTATTCCGCGATCTCGCCGCATAGATTTTTGCGCATCAGCGTGCGTATCTCCTCCGGGTCTTCCGTCTGGCCCATGACCCACATCAGCTTTGTAACGGCAGCTTCCGTAGTCATATCCCGGGCAGAGATAACGCCCGCATCCCGCAGCGCCTGGCTGACCTGATAGATATCCGGCGTGCTTGCTTCATACAGGCACTGCGAAGTAAGCACCACGGGAATGCCCGCTGCAATCAGCCGGCGGATGCTTTCGGTATGGTCGCGGCGAAAATTGTGCATGCCGCCAAGACCGAAAGCTTCCACCACCACGCCGTGCACATCGCAGTCAAGCAGGCTTTCAAGCAGGGCGGGGCTTGTGCCCGGCACAAGCTTGATCAGCGCCACACAAGGGTCGAGGGCAAAGGAGATCGCCGGTTTCTCCCATACATCCTGTTCCACAAGGCGATAGCAGCGACCGTTTGCTACCATGCCTACATAGGGATAATTGATAGATTCAAAAGCATCGAGGGATGTGGTGCGGGTCTTGACCGCACGGCAGCCCTTGATGATGGCATTGCCGAAAGCGATATAGACGCCGCCCGGCAGCTCGTCCGCCGCAAGCAGCGCAATAAGAAGGTTTTTCCGCCCGTCGGAATCCGGATAAGCGATGGGATACTGGGAACCGGTGAGCACCACGGGAATATGGATGCCCCGAAGCATGAAGCTGAGCATAGAGGCGGTATATGCCATGGTATCCGTTCCGTGGGTGATCACGACACCCTCGTATTCTTCCGCGGTGCGAACCACCTCTTCTGCGATCTTATGCCACTCTTCCGGCTGTACGTTGGAGCTGTCCATATTAAAAAGATCAATACAGTCCACACCGGTTGTATCCGCGTTCACATACTGCAGCAGTGCCGCCGCATCAAGCCCCGGTGCAAGGCCCTCTTTCGTGGGCATGCAGGCAATGGTACCGCCGGTCGCAATCAGGCGAATCCTTTTGTTCATAAAAAATATCACTCCCATTCCAATCCTGAAGCTGTTTTGATTGTAACAGCAACCCCAATCCACCGCAACAAAAATACTGAAAATACCCCCTGTTATTTTTTCCTGACTAATGTTATGATATGAGTTGGTTTGTCAATTTACAGTTTTTTGAAAGGAACCGTGCAATGGCACAGCTTATTTTATTGGAAGGTATCCCGGGCGCCGGAAAAACCAGCGTTGCGGAAGCGCTTTTGATGTTTATGCGCAGGAACGGTTTTGAAGCCGAAGTGTATTTTGAGGGCGATATGCCACATCCGTCGGAGCTTGAATTCCATGCCTGCTTTTCAGAGCAGGAATACGAAGCGCTTCTTAAGGAAAACCCGCAGTATGCGGATACCCTTTCCGCCCGTTCCTTTACGGAAGCGGGATATTATCTTATCCCCTACCGGGAAAAGAACGAGTTTCTTTTCCCCATGGATATCACCTGCAAGCTCTATGCCCGCGAATTCCGCAATGTACCGGAACCGCGTATCCCCTTTGCGGCCTATGATGCCATCACGATCTCCCATTGGAAGAGCATGGCGGAAAAATGGCGGGATAAAAAGGGCTTCCTGATCCTTGAAAACGCGTTCCTTGACCATCCGGTGCAGGATATGCTGCTCAACTACCGCTGCAGCGAAAAGGATATTTTGAACCATATGCGTACGGCGGCAAATGCGCTCATGCCCCTTTCCCCCATGATGTTCTACCTTGAGCAGAGCGA
Source organism: Clostridiales bacterium (assembly GCA_015056105.1). Lineage (GTDB taxonomy): Bacteria > Bacillota > Clostridia > Christensenellales > CAG-138 > UBA1685. The sequence continues at coordinate 2,383 of SVGX01000030.1, forward strand.
GCTGCTTTCCACGCTCATGCGCATCAGCGCCGCCCGCGGCATGCGCGGCATGGCCTTCCCCGAAGCCCTCGCCTTCTGGGAGGATCGCCACCGCATCGACAGCATGGTAACGCAAAACCTTATCCTGCCCGCCATGCGCATCCAGAACAGTATCGATACGCCGGAAGAGACCGCACTGCAGCTTTGCGCGCTGATCGGCATCCACGGTTGAAAAAGCGTGTCCGCAAGGATATACTCAAAGAAAATGCCGTTTTTGGGGAGGGATCACATGAAGCTCAACTATAAAAGAACGATATTTGTCGGCTTTGCCTTCTTCCTTATCTGCACCTTCTGGCAGGCCTACGACACCATCATCCCAAAGATTCTGACGGATAAATTCGGTATGAGCCAGGCCAATTCCGGCATCATCATGGCGCTTGACAATGTGTTTGCGCTCTTTATGCTGCCTCTTTTCGGTGCCCTCAGCGATAAATGCCGCCACAAAACGGGCCGCCGCACGCCTTTTATCCTCTTTGGCACCATTGCTGCTGTAATCGCGCTCGTTTCCCTTTCCTTTGTGGATGGGATGCAGCTCAAAAACATCGAAGCTGTCTCTGCCATCGACGACCGCACCGCCCTTGAAACGCTGTATGATACCGTTTTTGAAGAGACCCTTGAGACTCCTTCCGGAGAAACTTTCGTGCTGAAAGATGCCTTTGCGAAGGCTGACTTTGCCGCCATCACCAGCCAGATCGAAGAAAACGGTGTCCTTGTCACCAATGCGGACTATACCAACTATGTGGTGCCCGCAAGGCAGGCCTATGCCCATGTACAGACAAAAGCGGAGCCTACGCCGCTTATCGTGTTCGTTCTTGTGCTGCTGGCGGCGCTCATCGCCATGGCCACCTTCCGCTCCCCCGCCGTGGCGCTGATGCCGGATGTGACCATCAAGCCCCTTCGTTCCAAGGCAAACGCCGTCATCAACCTGATGGGCACAGCGGGCGGCATCCTGGTGCTTGGTCTTGGCATCGTATTCAATACGGGCGCTGCGAAAAACGCCCTCATGACCTATACGCCCTTTTTCTCCATCGTGGCACTCATTATGCTCATAAGCCTTGCGGTGTTCATGTTCACTGTCAAAGAGCCCCGTTTTGTTGCGGAGATGGAAGCGGACAGCCGCCGTTACCACATCGATGAGCTGCCCGACGATGCAGCGGGCAATTCGGCAAAGCGCCCCCTCTCCCCGGCGGAGCGGCGTTCCCTGCTGCTGATCCTCGCCTCCGTGGTGTTCTGGTTCATGGGCTATAACGCCGTCACCTCCAAATACTCCGTCTATGCAGGCAAGGTGCTGGACCTTGACTACAACACAACGCTGCTGCTTGCGAATATCGCCGCCATCATCTCCTACCTGCCCGTGGGCTTTGTGGCATCAAAGATTGGCAGAAAAAAGACCATCCTTGCGGGCGTTGTGATGCTGGCGACCTCTTTCTTCATCGCGGCATTCCTGCGCGAAGGCAGCAGCGCCCTTGTGATGAACTGCATGTTCATCCTTGCGGGCATGGGCTGGGCCACCATCAACGTGAACAGCTTCCCCATGGTGGTGGAGCTTTCCCGGGGCGGCGATGTGGGCAAATACACCGGTTTCTATTACACCGCCAGCATGGCTGCACAGACCTTCACGCCTTATTTCAGCGGCCTTTTGATGGACAAGCTGGGCATGACCACCCTGTTCCCCTATGCCACGGTATTTGTTGCCTTTGCTTTCGTAACGATGCTCCTCGTAAAGCACGGCGACAGCCGTCCGGATGCACCCGCAAGCAGGCTTGAATCCTTCGATGCGGATTGATCCCGAATCAAGCATAAAAATGCGCTGTTCCGATGAACAGCGCATTTTTATGCTCTTTATTTCCTTATGCTTTCTTTTTCAGGGACAGGAACGCGCCGAGCGCAATGAGGATCAGCGCTGCCGCCGCGATCAGAAGCCATTTTGCTTCCGCAGGCATCCCCGTTTTTTCACTATCAAGGGTCTCGACCACCGCTTCTCCTTCCACGGTAACGGTCATTTCGCCGCTGGCAGTACCATCCGTGGTGATGGCGGTGATGGTGGCGGTGCCGGGCCCCTTCGCGGTCACGTTGCCGTTTTCATCCACCGTGGCAACGGATTCATCGCTGCTGTAGTAGGTGGGCGGCTCCCTGGTGGTATCCGTCCCCTCCAGCTTCGGCGAAAGCTGCAGCTCGCTGCCCGCCTCAAGCTTCACATCCGTGCTTTCAAACACGATGGATGCGGGCGGAACGGTGGGCTCTAAGGTTGCTTCAGGTACAGAAGGTGTTTCCTCGCCACCTTCCGGTATTTCCGTTTCGGTAGCGGGCGTTGCGATCGCTTCCGGTGCAGCCGTTTCGCCGCCCTGGGGTGTGCTTTCGGGCACATTTTCCCCGGATTCGATCACGATATCCTGATAATTGTCATCCTGCAGAATAAAATCGTAATCCGTTTTGAAGGAAACAACGGAATCAAGATCCACTTCCTTCTTCGCTTCAAAGGTAAGGGTCAGCACGCTGCCGCCCGCCGTCAGCGGTTCAAGGGAATCCCACACGAAATAAACGGAGCCTTCCTCCATGCGGTTCACAAGGGGCGAAAGGGTGCCCTGCAGGATACCGCCCGGCACCGCATTGGTGATCGTCAGCTCTTTGGGGTCATAATCAAGGCCAAACTGCATGATGCAGGTGCCCGTATTTTCGGGAATGGTGATCTCCACGGTGACCGTGCTCCCGCTTTGTTCCGTCTCAATGGAAAGCGGCTTTTCCTCCGCAAAAGCCGTGCTGCACACAAGCAGTACCGCCAGCGCAGCGATCCACATAGCCAAACGTTTTTTCATCAGAACACCAATCCTTTCGCAAGCCGCAGGGAATCGAGCGCCGTGGGTGCAGCGCCTGCTGCGATCGACGCATTGAGCCTGCCCGCCGCGGTGATGGCGGCGCTTCCCTTTGCACAAGCTGCCAGAAACACTGCATCCTGCAGATCGTATTCGCCATCGCAGTTGGCATCGCCGTAAAGGTAGCCGGTGCTGACAGTGATCTCAGCAGGCGTATCGCTCCAGTTGGTACTGACCGCCGCGCCGATGATGCCCTCCCCCGCATGGAGCGCCTCAAGGGCGGCCGCAAACGATGCTTCCTCAAGGAGACCGTTTTCGTTGTTGACGGTGAAATCCGCCCGAAGGACGACGCCCTCCGCATCCGCACCCGTTACCGCATCCCAGGCGAAGAGCAGCTCCCCGTCCCGGTGGTTCAGCGTGGGCGCGGAAAGGGAATCGATACCGCAGGCGATGGAGCCTTCCGCATAGGTGAGCGCCCCTTCATCGTAAGCAACGGAAAACTGCAGGAAGCGCATCGCTTCCACTTTCGTCATGTGCACTTCAAGCGTCATGACGTTCGTTTGCGCGTTAAGGCTCGTACTGAGCGTCAGCTCACAGGCTGTGACATCCTCCGCAAAGGCCGCCGCGGGAAGCAGCAGCCCCAGAATGAGGATACAGCAAAGGAGTTTTTTCGTCATTCCTCTCCCCCTTTACTGAACCGTGTAAGGCAGGCTGTCAAGAAGGCGCACCGCATAGCTGCGGATGATGTTCGCATCGATCACGTTCACCTTGCCGTCAAGGTTCACATCAGCGGCCACCAACGCTTCTGCACCGAGGTCGATGAGCTTGACGCAGTAGCGGCGGATGATGTTGGCATCGGTGGTGTTCACGCGGCCGTCGAAGTTCACATCGCCGTAAAGGATGTCCACAACGCTGACGATGCCCGCCGTTTCGCTGTGCTCAATGTCCACATAGTTGAGGCTGTCGACGCTTTCCGCCCGCTGCAGCAGCATGGCATCATCCCCCGTGCCGAAGCGCACATAAGCATCGCCGAGGGCAGCGGTCTCCTTCACCGTAAACGTGAGTTCAAGGAGCGTGCCGCCAAAGACGATCTCATCGGTGGAATCGAAGGCGAAGCGCACCTTGCCGGCCTCAGCCGCGTTGATGTCGCAGCCAAGCTCACGCAGCAGCGCACCTGCCGCCGCGCTGTCAAGCACAAGTCGGGAAGTATCGTATTCCACAGTGAATTCAATGACATTGGCACCGGAAGCTTCATCGATGGTCACAGGGATCTTCACCCTTCTGCCGGCCACAGCCACTGCGGTGCCGATGGTAACGCCAATGGCGTTCTCCGGCACTTCTTCATTTCCCGTAATGACGCGAAGTGCAATGGAAGCCTGCGCGCCGCCGCCATCCACTGCCGCAGCGGTGATCACCGCATTACCGGCCGCAATGCCGGTGATAAGGCCGTTTTCATCCACGGTGGCGACCTTCCCGTTGCTCGAAGTCCAAACAAGGGTCTTTTCCTCCGCATCCGCAGGGGAAACCACACATGCTGCGCTGACCTGTTCGCCCACCTTCACCTGATTGTCGGGCACGGTAAGCTCGATGCCGCTCACATACTGCTTTTCATTCAGCGTGTTCACAAGCTGCGGATAGCCATAGGTCTCATTTTCGCCGCTCTTTGTCCAGATGCTGCTGTCGTAAGCATCAAATAGGTCGCTTTCCACAAAATCCGCAGCGCTCAGGCACACGGTATTGTCGAAACCGGTGCCAAGGCCGGTCTCCGCCGTGCCTTCCACATAGCCGCAGGCAACAGCCTTGCCACTTGCGCCAACAATGGCGCCCACGCTGCTCAGGTATTTCTGCCCGGTGACAACGCCGGTATTGTAGCAGTAATAGATGTCGCCATGGCCCGCGATGCCGCCCGCCGCGCTCTCTTCACCGCTGACGGAGATATCGCCGGTGTTGTAGCAGTTGCGGATCTCTGCGGAAGCGATGCCGCAGCGGCCGAAGATGCCGCCTGCGTAGGCCTTCCTGCCCTTAGCAGCCACATCACCTGCATTGAGGCACTCCGCGAAGGAAACGCCGTAGGGATTCATGGAAATGCCTGCGATGCCGCCGCAGCCGGAGGTCTTATCCGCCGCAACGGTGCCGCCGCCAAGCTCCTTCACCGCGCCGTAGTTGGCACAGCGCTCGATTTTGCCGAGTTCCAAACCCTGGCTGCCCATCATGCCGATGATGCCGCCCACCGCATTCAGCGAAACGTTGCCGTTGGTGTGCTTGGTGACATCGCCATAGTTCACGCAGTCCTCGGCGCTCTCGCCCACCGCCATGATGCCGCCCGCGAAGGCGGTCAGGGAATAGTAATCATCCTCTGTGTTGACGAAATCGCAGTAAGCGCCGGCATTGACATCACCGTAGTTTTTGCAACCGTCAGCTTTATAACCGGAAGTAGCAATACCGCCCGCAAACAGGCGTGCCGTTACATCATCCATGCTGTCGCCGGAAATTTCCGCTGCGATGTCGCCGTAGTTGGTATTATTCATGTAAACAGCATCGGAATAATTCGTGGGGCTGCTATAGTCGCTACAGGCTATGATGCCTGCGGCAAAAATATCGTATCGGGTGTTGATGCCGGGCACGTTGCCTGCTTCCACCACCACATCCGCATAGTTGGTATTGTCGAAAACAGAACTAACATCTTTGCCCGGGCCTTCAAAATAACTGCTTCCCGCAATGCCGCCTGCCATAAGGGTATAATCGCCGTGGCGGCTTACATCTTCACCACCGGAAAGGGATACCGTAACATCACCCTTTACGGTACAGCCGGAAATCATAGGATCACCTGAGTCTCCAACAATACCGCCCGCAGAAATACGTGTATAGCCGGTGCCGTAGCTGTCCTCATCCACAGCACCATCTTCCGCAAATTCCAGTTCAATCTTGCCGCTGACGGTACAATTCTCCACCTTCCCGGCTCCATATGCCCGTCCGGCAAGGCCACCCACATAGAAATCCAGGATGTTTTTTCCGCCGTTGTCTACATCCGCAGTAATGGCAATACTGCCGTCAAAAGCGCAATTCATAATAGCAGAACCGCCATCAGCTCCGATAATACCGCCTGCACCCCAGTTTCCTCTTTGAGCATTAAACCTACCGGTGATGGAAATATCGGTCATGTTTATGTTTTTCACTGTGCCGTAAATATAGGCAAAAAGGCCGGCGTAAGAAACATAACCACGGTTTATATATTCTTCCGAAAGATTCATCGAAAGGCCCTTGATGGTATATCCCTTACCGTCAAAGGTACCGTCAAGGCTGTCAGGCGACTCATTTGTAGCGCCGATCGCCCGCCATCCCATGCCGCCGTTATAGAAAGCGCCGCCTTCCGCAAAATCTTCGGCGGTGAAGGTGATGTCGCTGCCAAGAGCATAGTGGCGGGAAAGGGCATAGCGCACGGCGTCAAGCTCTTCCGCCGTATTGATGATGTAGGGATCTTCCGCCGTGCCGCTGCCCTGCGCCCACTTGTAGACGGGCAGAGTGATGCTGCTCTTGGCGGTGCCGAATTCCGGGGAAAGGGTGAAGGTCACTTCATCCGCAGCAGCACTTTCGATGGTGTAATTTACCGCAAAGCTGCCCCCGTAGTTTGTTTCGATGGAAAGGCTGCCGGAAACGCCTTCGGAAGCCTGCACCACGGGTTTGGACTTCACGGACGTATTGGGCGGCAGGATGACCGCTTCCATATAGATGTTTTCGCCTGCAACAACCTTTTCCACATTTGTGGAAACGCTGATGCTTTCCGCATATACGGGAGTATAGGGGTTGTTTTGAAGTTCCGGATAGGGATAATCCGCATGACCCGCCATGGTCCATGTGTTGGTGAAATCATAGCCGCTAAAGTTGCTCTCGATGCGGAAGGAAGATTCGCTTGCGTTGAACGAAGGCACGATAACATCCCAACCCGCACGGGAGTTGCTGCCGGCAGAAGAGGATCCGGTGGAGTTGCTGCCGGATGCTGCGGAACTGCTATCCACCGCTACGACCGCATCCACAATGCCATCATCAGAGCCGGTTTGCGGAATGGTGACCCTTGATGAGAAGGGCACGGTGATCATCTCGCCGTCTTCGTCGAAGCCCTCATAGAAGAACATGCCACGCTCGGTAAGCACATCGGTCTCATATGCAGAGATATCACTCGCCATGCCGTTGAGCATATAGACGCCCGACTGCGCACTCACATCATTGGCAGCACCATAGCTGTGATATGCAACAACATAGCCGGCATTGTAGCAGGCGACGACTCTCGAATTGACATTACACCCCGAACCTACAATACCGCCCGCATAGCTCTCAGCCATGATATCGCCGGTGTTGAAGCAGTTCTGTACAATCGCATCCCGGAGTACGCCCACGATGCCGCCCACATATTGGCTGTCCTTTGGGCGAATGCTGGCGCTGTTCCAGCACTCGGAGACAATAAGAGGATTTCCGCCTAAAAGAACAAGGGTATCACTCCCGCCACCCACGATGCCGCCAACTACACTCGTACCGTAAAGGGAGACCGTATTGCTGCAGCGGATAACAGTGACCGTTGCTTGGTTATATACACTCACACCGCCAGCAATGCCGCCAATATACGTTTTACCGGCCACAGGCGCTTTATTCTGACAACCGGAAACAGTAAGAAAGGCGGTGCTGGTGGCTTCATCATTGACGCCGCCCTCTGCCTTACCAATGATACCGCCGCAATAAGACCTTTCGCTTTTCACAAAGCCGCTGTTGGTACAGCCGCCGACGGTAGCTGAAGCTTCATGCCAAATCTTTACATAGCCGAAGATGCCGCCGGTACCGCTCAGGATTCCGTCAGAATTATCCGTTGTCGTAACAGAGCCGGAATTGGTGCATTCGGAAACGGTAACGGAAGCACTGTCCTGTACTTCAAAGTTGCCTGCGATGCCGCCGGTAGCGCCTGATCCCGTTACATCGCCGGTATTGCTGCTGTTTGACAGGGTCACAGAGCCGTTATCGAAGCCGGCAAAAAGTTCACCGAAGATGCCGCCCGTGCTTCTTGACCCGGTTATTGTGCCGCTGTTTTCACAGTTGGTGACGGTTGCAGCCGTATCGTTACCCATAGCATAAAATTCGCCGAAGATGCCGCCTGTCAAGCTATGGTCGCCAATTACGTTGCCGGTATTGATGAGGTCAGTAAAAACATTGTGGTTTGCAGATGCACCGCCGGCGATACCGCCAACAGAGCGACAGCCCACGATATTGCCGCTATTCTCACAATCGGTGATGGCTCTGTTGCCATAGCCTACGATGCCGCCGATATATTCGCCACCATCATAATAAGTATAGCCGTCGGAATTTACTATTTGCTGCTCCGTACCGGTGATACAGCCGGTGTTGGTGCAGTTGCTGACAATTGTATCTGTAGCACCGCCTGCGATACCGCCGACATACTCCATGCCGCTGACAGCGCCGCTGTTTTCGCAGTCTTCAAAGGTGCCGCCCGATACATAGCCTGCCACGCCGCCGATATTGCTCTTACCGCTCACCTTTGCCCCATTCACACACCCGCTCACCGTACCATCCTTCACATACGCCGCAATGCCGCCGGCATAGCTACCGGTGGCTGTAATGCTGCCGCTTGCAACGGTGATGTTGCTGAGGGTGCCGCCGCTGACATAGCCGAAAAGGCCCGCATAGCTTTCGGCATTCACCTTGAGGTTTTCGATGGAATAGCCGGTGCCGTCAAGGCTGCCGGTAAAGGGCGCACTTTCGCTCCCGATGGGCGTGAAGAACGTGCCGTCATTGTAAAACGCGCCGCCCTCTTCGTAATCCGTATCGGTAAAGATAATGTCCGCGCCGAGCACATAGTGGGCAGCAAGGTCATCGCGTACCGCATTCAGGTGCGCGGTGGTCAGAATGATATAAGGAGATTCCGTAGTGCCTTCGCCTGCCATAGGGGCATCCGTAAGGGGCTGCTCCTCACCTTCGGTACCCGAGAGGGGCACGTCAATTACACCCTCTTCCAATACGGGAGTGGGGGTGGGCGTTACGTCTGCCTCAGGGGTCGGCGTGGGCGTTACATCCACCACGGGGGTGGGTACAGGCGTTGCATCCGCCGCCGGAGTGGGCGTGGGCGTTACATCCACTGCAGGAGTAGGCGTTACCCCCCTCCCCCTCCGCAAGGGCAGGGAAAGGTATGCCTATGTTCACCACAAGGGCAAAGGTCAACAGCAAGGAAAGCAGTTTTTTGGCAGTACTCATGGCTTCTCCTTTTACGAAAAACACTTTTTCGTTATGGTATAGACATGCAGTTTCATTATGTGCCTTTCATATTGCAAAGTCAATGTGCCGGGAGCATAATTTGACAAAAAAAGAAGAACGGGCTGTTCCGTTCTTCTTTCTATCTTTTACTTGTAAAGCGGATATTTTGCCGTGATCGCCTGCACTTTTGCTTTGGCAGCAGGAACGGCCTCCTCGCCGTTTTTGATGATATCCGCAATGCACTGCGCGATGATGTCCATATCCGCTTCCACAAGGCCGCGGGTGGTGACTGCCGCCGTGCCGATGCGGATGCCGCTTGTCACAAAGGGGCTTCTTGTTTCATTAGGCACGGTGTTCTTGTTGACGGTGATGTTGGCGCTGTCAAGCAGCTCCTCCACCTCTTTGCCTGTTCGGCCTTCGCTGCCGAGGTCAACGAGCATCAGGTGGTTATCCGTGCCGCCGCTTACAAGGCGCACGCCCCGCTCCGTCAGACCTTTTGCAAGAGCAGCGGCATTTTTCACGACCTGCTGTGCATATGTTTTGAATTCCGTGGAAAGAGCTTCTTTCAGGCAGATCGCCTTTGCAGCGATCACATGCATCAGGGGGCCGCCCTGCATGCCGGGGAAAATGGCCTTATCAATGGCCTTCGCAAACTGCTCTTTGCAGAGTATCATGCCGCCGCGGGGTCCGCGAAGGGTCTTATGGGTAGTGGTGGTAACAACATCCGCATAGGGAATGGGGCTCATATGCTCGCCCGCCGCCACAAGGCCGGCAATGTGGGCCATATCCACCATGAAAAGGGCGCCGACTTCATCCGCGATGGCGCGGAACTTTGCAAAATCAAGGGTCCGGGGATAGGCGGAAGCGCCGGCGATGATCAGCTTGGGCCTGTGCGCAAGGGCAAGGCGGCGCACTTCCTCATAGTTGATCATTTCCGTTTCCTTATCCACACCGTAGGAGACGAAGTTAAAGTATTTGCCGGAGATATTCACGGGACTGCCATGGGTCAGGTGACCGCCATGGGAAAGATCCATGCCGAGGACGGTATCGCCAGGCTCCAGCAGGGCAAAATACACGGCAATGTTGGCGCTGGCGCCGGAATGAGGCTGCACGTTGGCATGATCCGCCCCGAAGAGCGCGCAGGCACGCTGCCGGGCGATATCCTCCACCTTGTCCACATGCTCGCAGCCGCCGTAATAGCGCTTGCCGGGATAGCCCTCGGCATATTTGTTTGTCAGGTGGCTGCCCATGGCCGCCATGACCGCTTCCGAAACAAAGTTTTCCGATGCGATCAGCTCCAGGTTATCACGTTCACGGTCAAGTTCAAGCTTCATTGCTTCTGCAATGTCTGCATCCGCCGCGCGGATCAAATCAAACTGTGTCATGATCTGCCTCCGTATATCAAATTTTATAGCCAAAGCAAAGCGGGTGGTATTCGCACAAACCAGTTTGCCCAAAATTCCCCACCATTATAGATGATACTAAAGCATACCAAAAAACGCAACGATTGTCCGAAAATAAACAAAAAGCCTGCGGGGAATATCCCGCAGGCTTTCTATCCAATATTTGGTTTATTCCGCTTTGCAGGCGGCAAGCAGCTCATCACGCAGGGCAACGATACGTTCCACCGCTTCCGCCACGGGCACCTTGGCGCTGAAGCTCTTATCACGGGTGGAAAGCTCAATGCAGCCATCCTTCATGTTGCGGGGGCTGCAGACGACACGCACCGGCACGCCGAGCAGATCCGCATCGGAGAACATGACGCCGGCGGAAACGGAGCGGTCATCATAGATGACTTCCACGCCCTTGTCCAGCAGCGCTTCATAGAGGGAATCCGCATAGGCATGAACTTCCGCATTGTCCGCGCGCATGCAGCAAAGATGTACCTGCCACGGCGCAATGGACATGGGCCAGATGGGGCCGTAATCGTCATGCTTCGCTTCGCAGACGGAAGCCGCAAGGCGGCCGACGCCGATGCCGTAGCAGCCCATGATGGGATACTGCAGCTTGCCTTCCTGATCGAGGTACTGCATGCCCATGCTCTTGGTGTACTTGGTGCCGAGCTGGAAGATGTTGCCCACCTCGATGCCGCGGGAAACGGTGATCACAGGCTTCCTGCAGCGGGGGCAGATGCCGCCTTCCGTGATCTTGGCAAAATCGTGGTATTCCGCATCCGGGCAATCGCGCTCGATACAGAAGCCGGTGTTGTGGTATTCTTCCTTAGTGGCGCCGCAGCAAAGGTTGTTGGTGCCCTTGAGGGAGCTGTCAAAGAGGACGGTCACGCCCTTGGGGAGACCGCAGGGGCCGATGTAGCCCGCCACGATGCCGCTTTCGGGGGTGATGACGGCGGGATGGATGGCCTCGCCGAGGAAATTGGTGAGCTTGGTCTCGTTGGCTTCAAGATCGCCGCGGATGAAGAGCACCACGTATTCATCGGTCATGTTCTTCTGGTAAACGACGGCCTTGCAGGATTTTTCAACGGGCAGGTTAAGGAAGGTGCAAACTTCCTCGATGGTCTGCTGGTTCGGCGTATGCACGGGGGTCAGAGGCAGATCTTCTGCATCCTTCACATTTTCAATGATACTTTCCGCGGCTTCCATATTGGCGCGCCAGCCGCATTCGGGGCAGATGGCAATGGAATCCTCGCCCACGGGGGTCAGGAGCATGTATTCATGGGAAACGCTGCCGCCCATCATACCGCTGTCGGACATCACGGAAACGGTATCCGGGATGCCGGCGCGGGCGAAAATACGCTCATAGGCATGGAAGCAGCGCGCATAATACGCTTCAAGATCTTCCTGGGAAGTATGGAAGGAATAAGCATCCTTCATGGTAAATTCGCGTACGCGGATCAAGCCGCCGCGGGGGCGCGCCTCATCGCGGAACTTGGTCTGTACCTGATAGATCATGAAGGGATACTTGGTATAGCTCTGGCCGTATTCGCGCACAAGCTGCACCGCCGCCTCTTCATGGGTCATGCCGAGCACGAGGGGGCTGTTGTTGCGGTCGCTGAAGCGCATCAGCTCGCTGCCGACGCTTTCGTAGCGGCCGGATTCATCCCAAAGGGAAGCGGGCAGCACCACGGGGAACTGCACTTCCTGGCCGTCGATACGGTCCATCTCCTCGCGGATGATGTTTTCGATCTTTCTCGTGATGCGGCGAAGCGGCATATAGGAAGAGAAGATGCCGTTCGCAACGTATTTCATGTAGCCGCCGCGGAGCATCAGCGCATGGCTGTCGATGACGCAATCGGACGGACGCTCTTTAAAGCGGTCTCCAACAAGGCGTTCAAGCTTCATAAGTAAAAACCTCCGGTTTAAGCGGCAATGTGCCGCAAATGTTTACTCTATCCGATTTATTGTAACAAAACGCGGCGAAAGGCGCAATGGGTATTTCCCCAAGTTGTACCTTCCCCGGCCCTTTTGACAAATTTGACAAAGAAAAAGGAGCGCACCCGCCAGGATACGCTCCGCAGCATTATTTTACAGGTTTTCTTCGATCAGTTCCACAAAGTCATCCTTCGGCCTTGCGCCGCCAATGCGTTCGAGCTGCACGCCATCTTTGAAAAGGAACAGCGTTGGGATAGAAAGCACTTTGTACTTCTTCGCCAGAACGGGAACCTCATCCACATTCACCTTGCAGATCTTTGCCCGGCCTTCGTATTCTTCCGCCAGCTCATCCAAAACGGGCCCGATCATGCGGCAGGGACCGCACCAGGGCGCCCAGAAATCCACCAGCACGGGCAGCTCGCCGCCGAGTACTTCCGCTTCAAAATTTTCTTCCGTCAGCTGAATGATCTTTTCACTTGCCATCTTCCGTTTCTCCCTCCTGAGGTTTTTCGGTTTCTTCCGGTTTTTCGATGATCTCCACCATGCGGGGTTTGAACTCCGTCATACGGGAAAACTTCGGTTCAAAGGCCCGCAGGATAAAAAACGCACCTGCTGCAAACAGAAGCCCGCCCAAAGCGGAGTAAAGATCGCCTTTAAAAGAGCCGATAAACGCACCGATCAGAAGCCCCACGAGCGGCAGCCCATAAAGAAGAAGACTTGCTTTGAGCACGCTTTTGCCGTGCATCTCAATGCCTACCACATCGTCAAGCTTTGCTTTCAGAGTGTTGTCGATCTCAATATCCGCCTCGTTGCTGCCAAGCCGGAAACAGGCATTGCAATGGCCGCAGGCATCGGAGCGCATAAAGCGCACGACCGCCTTTTTCCCTTTGAGTTCGATCACTTTTCCCGTTTGACGCATGGTATCCTTTTCATTCCTTTCAATGCTTTCTTCGTTTTTATTATTATATCACATCGCAAACCGGCAGCAAACCAAGTTTGAGCGGTTTTCCTTCTTTTTATGCAAAGATGGCAGCAAGGGGCTTTTTCTGCTATAATAATGAAAAAATCATCACCCGAAAGGAGCTGCCCATGACCGAACAGGAACGCATTGCGCTTTGGCTTGAAGAAGAGCGCATCGCCCACATCTGCGGCTGGGATTTTTCCCACATCAATGGCCGCTATACCGAGCAGAATGATCTTCCCTGGGATTACAGGGCTGCTATCCTTTCTTATCTGCGCCCGGAAATGAAGATTCTTGATATCGACACGGGCGGCGGGGAATTTCTACTTTCCCTCGGCCATCCCATGGAAAACCTTGCGGCAACGGAAGCATATCCGCCCAATGTGCAGCTGTGCAGGGAAACGCTTCTGCCCCTTGGGATCGATTTTCGCCCCGGCAGCGGCAAAGGCCCGCTTCCTTTTGATGCGGAAAATTTTGATATGGTCATCGACCGCCACGGTGATTTCAACGCAGCGGAGATTTTCCGCGTGCTGAAAAACGGCGGTATCTTTATCACCCAACAGGTAGGGGCGGAAAACGACAGAGCCCTTGTGGAGCTGCTCCTTTCCCCTGTGCCGCCTCTGCCCTTCCCGGAACAATATCTTTCCATCACGAAGGAAGCCTTCGAAAAGGCGGGCTTTGCCATTTTGGAAGCGCAGGAAGCCTTCCGCCCCATCCGCTTTTTCGATGTAGGGGCGCTTGTATGGTTTGCCCGCATCATTGAATGGGAATTCCCCGGTTTTTCCGTGGAAAGCTGCAGGGCAGGTCTGTTGAATGCCCAGCGTATCCTTGAAGAAAAAGGCGCTGTGGAAGGCACGGTGCACCGCTTCTTCCTTGTTGCAAGAAAGCCGTAAAACACATTTCATACCGCAAAACAAAAAAAGCATCCGCAGAAAAAATCTGCGGATGCTTTTTTTTGTTTTATTGGGATCTTATTCGCCGCGGTTGCGCAGAAAGCTCGGAAGATTGAGGTTGCTCTTCTCCTTGGGATCGTAATCGGTCTTGATATCCTGCTTGGTGAAGCGGGGTTCTTCCTGCTTCGGCGCGGGGGAGGTGTACTGCTGAGTCTGCTGGGTGCGCTGGCCTTCCCAGAAGTTGCGCTGCTGCCTGCCGGGAACGGTAAGTTCAGGCTGTCTGCCCCAGTCGCCGCGGTTGCCGTAAGCGGGTTTCTGCTCCGATACCTGCCCGCGGCCGCCGTTGAGGCGGGAATCTACAGAATCGAAGCCCGTGGCGATAACGGTGATGCGCACGGCGTCGCCAAGTTCCTCGTCGGTACCGGCACCCCAAATGATATTCGCATCGCTGTCTGCATATTCCTGAATGAAGCTGGCCGCTTCGGAAACTTCGAGGATACCCAGATCCTTGCCGCCGGTGATATTGATGATAACGCCCTTTGCGCCGTTGATGCTGGTCTCGAGCAGGGAGCTTTCCACAGCCTGCTTGGCAGCTTCAAGCGCACTCTTTTCGCCGGAAGCCATGCCGATGCCCATATGGGCCATGCCCTTTTCGCGCATGATGGTGCGGACGTCCGCAAAGTCAAGGTTGACCATGTTGGGCACGGCGATGAGATCGCTGATGCCCTGGATGCCCTGGCGCAAAACGTCATCCGCCACGCGGAAAGCTTCGGAAAGGCTGACATTGCCAACGGTCTCAAGGAGCCTGTCATTGGGGATGATGATCAGGGTATCAACGGCTTCCTTCAGGTTCATGATGCCGTTCATGGCATTGTTCATGCGCACCTTGCCTTCAAAGGAGAAAGGCTTGGTAACGACGCCGATGGTAAGGATGCCCATTTCCTTCGCACATTCCGCCACGATGGGAGCCGCACCGGTACCGGTACCGCCGCCCATGCCCGCGGTGATGAATACGAGGTCCGCGCCCTTGAGAGCTTCGGTTATGGTCTCACGGCTTTCTTCCGCTGCCTTGCGGCCCACTTCCGGGTCCGCACCGGCGCCAAGGCCCTTAGTCAGCTTTTCGCCGATCTGGATCTTCTGCCCCGCGCGGGAAAGATACAGCGCCTGCTTGTCCGTGTTGACGGAGATAAACTCCACCCCGCGAAGGCCGTATTGGATCATGCGGTTGATGGCGTTGTTTCCTGCGCCGCCGACGCCGACGACCTTAAGCTGCGCAAACTGGCCGCTTTCGAAATCCAGTTCCAATCCGATGGACATGTTTTATTCCTCCTTACCTTAATTCACAAAAAGGTTTTTAAGTTTATTGATAAGTTTCCCGTTTGGCGCCGCGCCTTTCGTATCATCCGGCACACCGTCATCCGTTGCATTCATCACAAATTCCATTACGGAAAATGCGCTTGCATAGTTGGGCGTGGAAAGCCGCGGCATGGTGGGCATGCGTACCTCCACGGGAAGACCAAGGCATTTTTCCATAAATTCACAGCTGCCGCGCATAAGCGTAATGCCGCCGCCCGTCAGATAAAGGGCCGGCTTTTCCGAAAAAAGAACGCCCATTTCCTTCGCAGCATCCGCGATGAGCGAAGCAAGTTCCCGCGTCCGCGCCTCCACGATAAAGCGGATCGCCTCATGCTCCACACGCATGGTTTCGCCGCCGGGAAGGCGGATGATATCTATGCTGTCCTGATATTCAAGGGAATAAACATAGCGGCGTTTGACCGTTTCCGCCACCGCTCCCTGCACGCCGAGTCCGTAGCCGAGATCGCCGGAAAAGTGTGCACCGCCCACGGGGATGGTACGGTTCGCTACGAGCGCGGCATTGCGCATAACGGAAACATCCGTATTCTTTGCCCCCACATCCACAAGGATGGCAGGCTTTGCGCGAAGCGCCTCCGGGATCACGAAGAGCCCTTCGGAAAGCGGTACCGCAATAAACATATCCACATCAAGGCCGATGCGAAGAAGCGCCTTGGAAATGACTTGCTTAAAGTTTTCCTCCACATAAACATGGGAGACCGTGCCCGAAAGCTTTTCCGCCTGCATGCCAATGGGCATTTCTGCCCGGGGCGTGCCATCCACAGTAAAATCCACCGGTGTGCTGTGAATCAGTTCGTAGCCCTCCGGAGGCCGAAAATCCAGAGAAACGTTGATCAGCTCGTCGATATCCCGGTGTGAGATGCGCCTGTTTTTCGCACGGGGCACGACTTCGCCCCCGTGCAGTACCAGCTTTGTAAAGGATGCCGGTACGCCTACAGAGATGATCCGCACACGGCGGCGGGCTTCCCCTTCTGCCAGAGCGACCGCATCGGAAATGGCTTCGGAAAGCTGCTGCGGATCGCTGAGCTTGCCGTTTTCGTATCCGCTGTATTCCCGCATCCCTGCACCGCGAACCACCATGCCGTCCCTGCCGTCCATGCTTGCGATCAGGCACATGACCTTGGAACTGCCGATATCCAGCACAGCGGTATATTGAGCCATGGCGCCTCCGTTCACATTTTGGGGTAACGGGAAGAAAGTATACTTTTCCCAGTATTAAAAGCATACCACAGATACCATATGTTGTGCAATAGATTCGGAAAGGATAAAAGAAATTGATGGGAAACTTTCCTGTTTTTCCCTTCCTTTTAACCGGAAAAACCGTCTTCGGGTAGTGCTATGGGCTGCGGTGCAGCTGTTTCTTCCGGCAAGGGCGACGCACCCGGCGCTTCGGGCACAGAGGGTTCTGCCGTACCGTTGGGTAAAGCCGTATCCTGCGGCATGCTGCCTTCGGGTTCAATGGGCAGCATCACGGTGGATTGAGGCGGCGAATACACGGGCGACCCCTTGGCGCTCAGATCAAGGGTACCGGAATCGTGATAGCCCCGCTGCACAAGCATCGGCAGCACCATGCGGAAGTTCATCAGCTTTTCTGCCGCATTGTCGGACTGTCCGAAAATAACGCTGAGCCCGTCAAAGGTGACCATCGTGATGCGAAGCGGATTGCTGATATCAAGAGTCCTGACAGTGTCGAGCAGCTCTTCCTCCTCCAGCGCGCGAAGAAGGGTAACGAGTGTGCGGGAATGGAAGTCGGATTCTTCACCCAACTTCTGGTTCACATGGTAGCTGCCCGCGCCGGTGCCGTAGACCTCAAGAAGCCCTTCATAGCTTGCGCGGGTACCGAGGGAGAGCACATACCCTTCCCCATCGATCACCGCATGGGTGTTCATGCCGAGGATGACCGCCCGTTCTCTTCTTTCCGTCACACGAAGTACAAGCCTGTCCGGATAAATGCGGGTGATCTCCACCGATGCGATATAGGGATCCGCTTCTATGGCTTCCTTTGCAGCGCCAAGCTGCGCAAGCCACATATGCTGTCCCGCTCTGAGGCCGGAAGCTTCCAGGATCTCCTCCTCCGTAAAGCGTTCCATGCCGTAAACTTCGATCTTGTCGATGATAAGTACAAAATAAACAAGCAGCAGTGCCGCCGCAGCAGCCACAAAGAAGATGGCCGTGCTGACAAGGCGCATCATCCTGCGTCTGCGGGCACGGCGGCGCTTTTCCCGTTCCGTCAGCCGCCGATCCCGGCGTTTTGCTTCCGCCACGGTGAGGGGACGCTCTTCTTCCACATCAAAAAGGTTCAGATCTGCTTTCTCTTCCGTATCATCCGTTTCCTCACGTTCTTCGTCGGTGCCTTCTTCATATTCTGCACCCGCCCCGTCATTTCCTTCTTCCGTTTCGGTCAATGCGGGATCGTTTTCCCTGTTTTCTGCCGTTTCGGCAGCTATCGCATCATCCGCTTCCTCACCTTTAAACGGGCGCAGGTTCAACGTCCGCAAGCCCGGGTGCGTAGGCGCGTAAACGCGCTCCGTCTCCGGGCTTTGCTGGCCGTTGTTCGGTTCAAAGCGGTCTTTTTCGTTCATGGTTCCTCTTTTGTATCGCCGTTTTCGCGCCGTATCCTTGCGCCGAGCGCGGAAAAGGTGTTTTCAAGACTTTCGTAGCCCCTGTCTATCAGTTCCGCATTTTCGATGACCGTTTCCCCTTCCGCTGCAAGCCCTGCAAGGGTCAGCGCCGCGCCGCCGCGAAGATCCCGTGCCGCAACACGCGCGCCCATCAGCCGGGGTACGCCGCGAAGTATCACGGTCCTGTCTTTCTGTGTATAGCTTGCACCCATACGCAGAAGCTCCGGCCCATGTTTAAAACGGTTTTCAAACACGTTTTCCACGATAATGGAAGTTCCTTCCGCCATGGTACAGAGGGCAAAAAATTGCGCCTGCAGATCCGTAGGAAATCCCGGATAGGGCAATGTTTCGATCAGCTTGATCTCCCGAAGGCGCTTCGGCCCCCGAAGGTATATCCGCTCCTCTCCGGTATCCACGCTGCAGCCCGCCTCCCTGAGCTTTGCAAGGGCAGATGCAACATGGGTAGCTCTGGCGTTTTCAAGGGCGATCTCGCCGCCGGTCATGGCAGCCGCGCAAAGCAGTGTGCCCGCCACGATGCGGTCCGACATCACCCGATGGGAGATGACTGCCCGCGGATCCGTCTTTTCCATGCCGCCACGGATATAGACGGTGGAAGTGCCTTCCCCCGCGATGCCGCAGCCGAGCTTTCTTAAAAACACCGCAAGGTCTTCGATCTCGGGTTCCCTTGCCGCATTGCGGATCACCGTGTCGCCCTTTGCGGCAACGGCCGCCATCATGATGTTTTCCGTGGCGCCCACACTTGGATAGTCAAGGTGGATATCCGCGCCGCTGAGATCGCTTCCGTCGCAAAGAATGAGGCCGTGTTCCTCTTTGATGCGCACCCCCAGCATGGAGAGACCGCGAAGGTGCAGATCAATGGGCCTGTGCCCGATCTCACAGCCGCCGGGAAAAGTGCACACCGCATTCCCGAAGCGGGCGATCAGCGGCCCAAGCATAAAGATGGAAGAACGCAGCGCCTTGGAAAGGCCCTGCGGCATCACATACGCATCCGCACAGGAAGCATCGAGAAGAAGCGTCCCGCCGCTCCGTTCGTTCTTTACGCCCAGCGCCGCAAGGATGGAAAGCATGTTCTCCACATCCCTGAGCTGTGGGCAATCATAAAGCAGGATGGGCGAGCGGGCAAGAAGGCTCGCCGCAAGGATCGGAAGGGCAGCGTTTTTTGCGCCGCTCACACGGGCCGTGCCGGATAGGGGCACACCGCCTGTCACAATCAAAGATGCCATGCTTTCTCCTCTCCGCCGCGCTTCGGGCACATTCCATCCTATGCGGAAAGGGAAAAAAGTGTTCCTTATTCCATGCTGCGGG
>SVGX01000087.1 GCA_015056105.1 Clostridiales bacterium
TTCTTTCCAAAGTGCCCGGGCGCCGGTCCTGTGCCATTCGCCGCGGATGGCGATGCGGCCGTGGCGCAGCGTGCCGTCACCGTTGATGGCGATGCGGTTTGCGTCTTCCTGCTCATAGAGGAAAAGATCCATGCCGTATTCCCTCCGGGCGAAGCGGAGCATATCCGTACCGGCGGTGAAGTTGCCGTGCACGCTTTGCAGCGTTTGCGGCAGGATACCGCCCGCATTGGGGCGGAAGCGGTATTCCTTCCCGTCAAGGAAAGCAGCCATACGGGAAAACACTTCGCCATCCGCCGCGAGTGCGCCCTTTACCGTGGGGGAGAAAACAAGGCTGCGGCAGTATGCTTTGAGGTCGCTTTCCGCCGCGTCATCCGGCGGAAGGGGCGCATCGGAAAAGGAGGAGAAGAGCGTGCGCAGGTGTTCTGTCAGCGTGCCCTGGGCGAAGAGGTTGGCGCTGCCGCCGAAGATGACCGCCACGGCCTCATGCTTCGGGGATACGATCACATACTGCCCGAAGGCGCCGTTGAACTGGAAGCCGCCTTCGTCATCGCTGATCCAGATCTGGTAGCCGTAGCCGTGCTTCATCTCCCCTTTCGGGGTATCGATCTGCTTTTGCGTGGCGGCTTCTGCCCAGGCTTCGCTGAAAATGCGCTTCCCTTCCCACATGCCTTTGTTGAGATAAAGCTGTCCGAGTTTCGCCGCATCTTCCATGGTGAGGGAAAGGCCCCAGCCGCCCTTTTCGATGCCCATGGGGCAGGTCTCCCAGGTGAAACGCTCAATATGGAGCGGTGCAAACAGGCGGGGCTTGAGATACTCCACAACGCTTTGACCGGTTTTGCGGCAGAGGACCGCCGCCAGCATATAGGTGTTGAGGGAGTTGTAATCAAAGGCGGTGCCGGGCTCGAATTTCGGCATGGATTCAAGGAACATCTTCTGCCAGTTGCCGTCAAGCAGGGTGCCCATTTCGTTGAAGCGGCTGCCGGAGGACATGGTGAGAAGATGCTTTACCGTCATGCCCCGGATCAGCTTTGCCTGGTTTGTGCTGACAAGATCCGGAAAGATATCAACGAGCCTTTCGTCAAGGGAAAGGAACCCTTCATCCGCCGCGATGCCGATGGCGGTGCCGGTGAAGCTTTTGCTCATGGAATAGAGCATGTGGGGCACATCGGTACGGTAAGGTGCCCATGCGCCCTCCGCGATGACCTTGCCCCGGCGCAGGATGAGCGCCCCGTGGGCGGCAACGGTATCGGGCTCTGCCGACACGGCTTCAAAAAAACGCTTGAGCGCGCCGCTTGCAACGCCTACCGCTTCCGGCGCGCTGCGCGCGAGGGGCATTGGCGCTTTCGCTTCCGGCAGGGTGAGCTTCTGCAGCCTATAGCCGTAGGCGGGAAGATTCCCCACATCGTGTTTTAATAGCTTGAGCATCATATCGATGCTGCGCATCTGAATGGCAAGATCCAAGGCGGATCCTCCTTTACTGCTTATTGTTCGGGTGGTTTATTCTAACACGACAGATAAAGACAACAAAGAGGGCGCAAGCGCCCTCTTTTACCGTTTTTCGAAAAGTTTACTTTTCGCAATCGCAGCCGCAGCCACAGTCTTCTTCTTCACAGCCGCAATCGCCTTCGCAATCGCAGTCTTCGCCCGCAAGGAGCTCTTCCGCGATGGCAACAAGCTCATCCATCTTGTCTTCGTCGGCGGGAAGGAATTCTTCCATTTCGCCATCCACGACGACCTTCATGATGTAAACTTCATAATCTTCTTCCGCATCCGCATCTTCCTGCACATCGGAGAGAATGGCGTATTCCTGCTCTTCATACTCGAAGTAACCGAGCACATCGAGTTCAAACTCATTGCCGTCGTCATCGGTAAAGACGACAAAATCTCTTTCTTCCATTTCCATATCGGTATTGACCGCCTTTCATAACATTTCCAAACTACTGGTGCTTAAATTGTACAATACAAATTCGTTTCGGGCAAGACAAAGTATGCCCAAACCGCCGGAGTTTATGCTCAGGAAAGCTGAAACTGGCTCAGATACAGCTCGCTGTAGAAACCGCCCCGTGCAAGGAGGGTTTCATGGTCGCCCTGCTCGATAATGCTGCCATCTTTCATGACAAGGATGAGATCCGCTTCGCGGATGGTGGAAAGGCGGTGCGCCACGATAAAGCTGGTGCGCCCCTGCATCATGCGGGCAAAGGCGGCCTGTATGTGCTGCTCCGTGCGGGTATCGATGGAGCTTGTGGCTTCATCGAGGATGAGCATGGGAGGCAGGCACAGCATGACCCTTGCGATGGAAAGAAGCTGCTTCTGCCCCTGGGAAAGGGAGCCGCCATCCTCGCCGATGAAGGTATCGTAACCCTTTGGCAGGCGGCGGATGAACCCATCCGCATGGGATGCCTTTGCGGCGGCGATGATCTCTTCCTCCGCGGCATCGGGCCTGCCCATGGCGATGTTTTCCCTTATGGTGCCCGCCTTGAGCCAGGTGTCCTGCAGCACCATGCCGAAGCCTGTTCTAAGGCTTTTTCTTGTCAGGGTACGCACATCTTTTCCATCCACTTTGATGCTGCCGCCGTTTACATCGTAAAAGCGCATCAGCAGGTTGATCAGCGTTGTCTTGCCGCAGCCCGTGGGCCCCACGATGGCGATGCGCATGCCGCTTTTTGCAGCAAGGGACAGGTTTTCGATGAGGGGACGGTCCGGGGAATAGGAGAAGGATACGTTTTCCATGGCGATGTCGCCCTTGGGGTCGGAAAGCACGGCGGCATCCGCCGCATCCGGCGTTTCCGCGGGGGCATCGATGAGGGCGAAGACACGTTCCGCGCAGGCGAGGGCATTCTGCAGCTCCGCCATCACGCCGCTGATCTCGTTGAAGGGCTTGGTGTACTGGTTGGCATAG